>CACBAW010000018.1 GCA_902537275.1 uncultured Synechococcaceae cyanobacterium | reverse complement strand
ATTACCTCTGAATGGATGGGAAAACGAGGTTGCCCGAGCAAAGGAATATGGTTTAGAAGGAGCAACAAGTATTGTCGATAGAAATATATCTACATTTTCAAGAGGAGAATTACCCCATTTTGCAGGTATCAATACTTTCATGAAAGCTCCATATGTTGAAAATGTAAATGAAGTTGGAAATTATGATGTTGCTATCGTTGGTGTTCCTCATGATTCTGGAACTACTTATAGACCAGGGACAAGATTTGGACCTCAAGGAATAAGAAAAATTTCTGCTCTTTATACTCCTTATAATTATGAAATGGGAGTGGATCTTAGAGAGCAGATTTCTATTTGTGATGTAGGAGATATTTTTACAATTCCAGCTAATAATGAAAAAAGTTTTGATCAAATTTCAAAGGGAGTTGCCCATATTTTTGCTAGTGGTGCATTTCCAATTATTTTAGGTGGAGATCATTCAATAGGTTTTCCCACAGTTAGAGGAGTTTGTCGCCACTTAGGAGATAAAAAAGTAGGGATCATTCACTTTGATAGACATGTAGATACTCAAGAAACAGATCTAGATGAAAGAATGCATACCTGTCCATGGTTTCATGCAACTAATATTAAAAATGCACCTGCAAAAAATCTTGTTCAATTAGGAATTGGAGGTTGGCAAGTACCAAGAGAAGGAGTAAAAATTTGCAGGGAACGAAGTACAAATGTTTTAACAGTTACTGATATCTGTGAAATGGGGTTGAAAGAGGCTGCTGATTTTGCGATTGAAAAAGCTACTGATGGAACTGACTGTGTATATATTTCTTTTGATATTGATTGTATTGATGCTGGATTTGTCCCTGGAACTGGTTGGCCTGAACCTGGGGGTTTATTACCTCGAGAGGCATTAAAACTTTTGGAGTACATTATTAGAAAAGTAAATGTATGTGGAATTGAGCTTGTTGAAGTTTCGCCTCCATATGATGTAAGTGATATGACAGCCTTATTAGCTACAAGAGTTATTTGTGATTCAATTGCACATCTTGTAGTAAGTGGTCAGCTCCCAAGAAAATCTAAACCAGAATGGATTTCAGATAAATGCAATATGTCAGTTGATCAAAAATGGAGATAGATTATTGTGCATGAGGTAGATATGACAAAATGCCTTATACTTTCTATGGAAGAGTGGGCAGAGAAAAAAAATAAAGAAAAAATAATTGTTGAAAAGATTAATCTTAAAATTGGCGAATTTACTTGCGTAGAGCCAATATCATTAATAAATACTTTTAATGCTGCAGTCTTGGGTTCTTGGTTAGATTCCTCTGAGATTACTATTGAGACAATACCTTTTGAAGGAAAATGCTCTAAATGCAATAGATCATATTTTCCAAAGAAAGAGAATGGATATAAATCTCCATGTTGCAATTTGAATTTAGATGAAATTATTAGCGGGAGGGAATTAAAAATCGCATCCATTGACTTTAAAGAAAAGTAGAAATTTAGTATCTAGAATAAAAAAGTATTTTTAAATATAAATGCATTTACCAATTTCAGACAAAATTGAATTAAATATTCTTCATCAAAATAGTCATCAAGCTGAGAAAAATAAAGTTAAGTTTAATAATTATAATTTGCTTTGCTTGAACATAATGAGTAGTCCTGGTGCAGGGAAAACGAGATTACTTGAAATAACTTTAGAAGATCTTTCAACAGAATTTCAAAGTGCTGTTTTAGAGGGTGATATGACTACTAATCTTGATGCTGCAAGATTAGAAAAACTAAATATTCCAGTAGTACCAATTACAACTGGAAGAGCGTGCCATCTAGATGCAAATATGGTTAGTGGAGGTTTAAAATTACTAGAAAAAAAAATCAATCCTCATATCCTAGATATTTTGTTAGTGGAAAATGTAGGAAATTTAGTTTGTCCTGCAGAATTTGAGATTGGGGAACATTTTAAAGTTGCACTTTTAAGTATTACTGAAGGTGAGGATAAACCTTTAAAATATCCAATAATGTTTAGAGAAGCAGATTTAATTTTGATTACTAAAGTTGATTTATTACCCCATTTAAATTTTGATATTAACGAATTAAAATCGAATATATCTTCAACTAATCCCAAGGCAGATGTTATAGAAATTTCTTCGATAACCAAGTCTGGATTCGATTTATGGCAAAAATGGATTAGTAAAAAGATTCTGAAATTTAAAAAATAAGGAATATTGATTAATTAAAAGTAATCTCTTAAAAGTATCAGTCATTACAACTTTAGATTTACTTTTTCTTAAGTATTGATAGTACGTAAATTTTTTTTTTTTCAAATATGTTCAAAAAATTGAGAGTTTTTGCGGCCTCTTTGCTTGCTCTGATATTAGCGATTTCATTAAGTACATTATCAAGTCCTGCCGCTCCAAAAGGAGAACCTATCACTTTGGGATACAGTAACTGGGCAGGATGGTGGCCTTGGGCGATAGCTGTTGATCAAAAAATGTTTGAAAAAAATGGAGTTAATGTTCAGATGAAATGGTTTGATGGATATGTTCAATCCATGGAAACTTTTGCTGCTGGAAAAATCGATGGAAATTCGCAAACTCTTAATGACACTATTTCGTTCTTACCCGGAGAAAATGGAGGGGAAGTAGTTGTTTTAGTTAATGATAATTCTGCAGGGAATGACCAAATAATTGCAGATAAATCAATAAAAAGTGTTGCTGATTTAAAAGGTAAAACAGTAGCAGTAGAAGAAGGTGTTGTGGATGATTTTTTACTTGTTTTAGCTCTGAATGATGTTGGATTAACTAGAGATGATGTAATTATTAAAGGTCTGCCAACTGATCAGGCTGCAACTGCATTCGCTGCAGGAAAAGTAGATGCAGTTGGTGCATTTCCTCCATTTACCGGAACTGCAATGAAGAGGCCTGGAGCCAGAGTTATTGCTAGTTCAAAAGAATATCCTGGTGCAATCCCTGATTTATTAGCTGTAAGCGGAGATTTGATTTCTGAAAGACCAGATGATGTTCAAAAAATTGTTAAAACATGGTGGGATGTAAGAGAATTCATGGAAAAAAATCCAAGAAAATCTGAAAAGATTATGGCAAAGCGAGCTGGGATTCCAACACGTGAATACAAACAATATAAGGGTGGAACTAGGTTCTTTTCTTTGGAAGAAAATTTAGAAGCTTTTAGTGATGGGTTCGGTATGAAACATATGCCTTATGCAGCGAAACAAATGGCAGACTTTATGGTAAAGGTAGGATTTATTCCTGAAAAACCAGATATGAGCAAATTATTTGACTCTTCGTTTGTTAAAAATATTAGTTAATTAATAAAAAATAAAATGGTTAGTTCGAAATTAATCAAGAGGGATAAATATTTTTTATCCCTCTTTTCATTTGGTAGTGAACCGAAAAAATTAAATAAAATATTTCTTCAAATAGCCTCACTGTTGCTACCACTTTTAATTTGGACAATATTGTGTCAATTAAAACTTGTGAGTGAAATGTTTTTACCATCACCTTTAGCCGTCTTTTATTCTCTTTTAGATATGGCTGAAAGTGGAATATTATTTGAAGATATTTTTGCAAGTACTGGTAGGGTATTTGCTGGTTTTATAATTGCGACAATTTTTTCAGTTCCTTTAGGAATTTTAATGGGTGCTTTCCCTTCTTTTTGTGCTTTATGTGAACCATTAATTGCAATGCTTAGATATATGCCTGCAGCTGCTTTTTCTCCTTTGCTAATTATTTATTTAGGCATTGAAGAGGCTCCAAAAATCGCATTAATATTCATTGGTACCGTTTACTTTAATGTTTTGATGGTTATGGATTCAGTAAAATTTGTACCCAAAGAACTTATTGAAACAACGCTTACTTTAGGAGGAAATTCAAAAGATTTATTGATCAGAGTAATAGCCAGATATTCATTGCCTAGTATTATTGATACTTTAAGAATTAATATTGCAACTTCATGGAATTTAGTTATTGTTGCAGAGTTAATCGCAGCAGAAGTTGGTTTAGGTAAAAGGATTCAACTAGCTCAAAGATTTTTTCGTACAGATCAAATATTTGCAGAATTAATAGTTCTTGGATTAATTGGATTTGCTTTGGATATGAGTTTTAGATTTCTACTAAGACGTACATGTAAATGGGCTGTTTAAATGAAATTAGATGTTAATAGTATTTCAAAATATTTTGGGGAAGGTTCAAATAGAAAAAAGGCAATTGAGGGAATAAGCTTTTCAATAAGTTCTGGCGAATTTAAAACTCTTGTTGGGAGCTCTGGATCAGGTAAAAGTACTATATTGAGGATTATTGCTGGGCTTGAGAGTCCATCTAAAGGGAACGTAAAAGTAGATGGAAAAATAGTTTGTGGACCGGGATTGGATAGAGGAATGGTTTTTCAGAAATATAGTCTTTTCCCTTGGCTCACTGCATCTGAGAATATTGCATTTGGAATGAATTTAAATTCTTACAAGTTGAAAGAAATAAAATATAGGACATCTTATTTATTAGAAGTAGTAGGTCTTCAGGATTCGGGTAATAAGTATCCAAAAGAATTATCTGGAGGAATGCAACAAAGGATTGCAATTGCAAGAGCTCTAGCGACTAACCCTAAAATTCTACTTTTAGATGAGCCTTTTGGAGCCTTGGACTTACAGATAAGAGAATCTATGCAGAAATTTCTCTATGAATTATGGGAAAAAACTTCATTGACAGTTTTACTGATAACCCATGATATTGAAGAAGCATTAGCGCTCTCTCAACAAATATGTATTTTGGCACCTAATCCTGGAAGAATCATAAAAGAAGTTAAGGTAGATTTACAAAAAGGAGATTTAGATAAATTGAAACTTGATTCAGATTTTGCAAAATTAAGATATGAGTTATCTGATTTTTTAAGAGGCCTCCAAAAAAAATAAATAATGTCAATAAGTTTTTTGCCTACTTGGCTTTATAGCGACCAAAAAATTTTTGAACTTGAATTAGAAAACTATTCAAAAAATTATTGGCACCCATTGATTTTCATAGGAGAAATTAAACCTGGCGAAATATTGGAAAAAAAATTCTTTAATCAATCATTATTAATCTCTTGTTCAGAAAAAAATTTAATAACTGTTTTCAAAAATAGATGCCCTCATCGCGGGTCAAAATTGTGTTTGCCAAAAACAAAATTAAATCCCTCTAAAAATATTTTTTGTCCCTACCATGGCTGGACTTTTGATAGTTTTGGCAAACTTAAAACCTTGTCATTAAAGTACGATTTTGAAACAAAAGTAGAAACAGAGGATTATTTTTTAGAAAAAGTTAACTCTTTAATAAATGGACCTTTAATTTGGATTAATTTCAGCAAAAAACCAATATCTATAGATGATCAAATTGAGCTTGTTGGGAGAAAATGTAATGATCAATGGGATATGAATTATAGTATTTTCTCTGAATTTTCTGATACCTTAAATTGCAATTGGAAAATTGCCCATGACAATACACTGGACGATTATCATGTAGCAATAGCTCATAAAGATACCCTACATAAAGAACAAGGTCCAATTAAAAAATACAGGTATTACTTCAGTGAATTTTGTAATGTACTTGTTACCCCTCTTAGTATTGAAGGAAATCTATATACCTTTGGATTACTCCCATGGACCCATCTAATAATCTGGCCTGGTAAAGGGATTGTTTTAATAAATTATCTTCCTAAAAATATTGGTCAGTGTATTATTGAAATTAAATTAGCCTCTGCTTCTTTATGTGAAAATGATTTAGAGAATTGGAAAAAAAGTATATTAGAATTTCTTGGAGAAGATAAAGTTATTGTCGAATCAATTCATAAGTCTTATCAGGAAAATTTCAAACTTGGACCGCCTAATAGACTTGAACAAAGAATTATACACTGGCAAAATATTTATAAAGATTTTCTAAATGCATCGGGCATAACTTTCTAAAATAATTTCTATTTAGTTCACGGAAATTATTAATTAAATTTTTAATTTGGTAGGGATTTGACTTCATATTTAATATGCTTTATTGATAATGTAGTTAAATACAAAAAAGTTGATTATGAAAAATTTTATACTAATAATAGTCTCTTTATCTTTCCTATCTTCTTGCAGTAATGACAAAGATTTTTTTCTCACTGAGGGAAACGCTTTGTTAAGTTGCGGAGGTAAATCTCGTATCATCGAAAATGATAAAGAAGAGATAATTAATACTGAAGTCAAGGATTTAAGAGATGGAATTGGTAAATACGTTGAATTTACAGTTGTTGAGACTGATAAAAAAGGAGGCAAATATAGGATTATTAATTGTTTTCCAAGTGAAGATCCACAAAATTCAATAATAAAAACTGTTAAAACAAATTATAAATTAAGTAATTAAAAGTTATTTAAAAATAATTAGCTTACCTTTGAGCTGAGATTTTTGATGATTTGATAATTTCCCATGCTTCTGATGCGGTATCTACATATTGGAAAAGATTTAAGTTGTCATATGAAATTAATCCAAGATCAGCTAGATATTCGAAGTTAATTATCTTATTCCAATACTCTCTACCAAAAAGTATTATTGGGATTTTAGTTTTCATTCCTGTTTGACAAAGTGTCAATAGTTCAAATAATTCATCTAGTGTTCCAAAACCTCCAGGGAAAAATACAGCAGCTACTGATCGCATGACAAAATGGATCTTTCTTAATGCAAAATAATTAAATTTAAAGCAAAGACCGGGAGTTATAAAAGCATTTGGGATTTGTTCATTAGGGAGACTGATATTTAACCCTATAGATTTACAATTTGCTTCAAATGCACCTCTATTAGCAGCTTCCATAATTCCTGGCCCCCCACCTGTCACAATCACATGAGAATTACAGTTTTTATTTTGATTACTAATTGAAGCAAGTTTAGAAAACTCCCTTGCGGATTGATAGTAATGACTCATTAGAAGCAAATTTTCTAATCTATTTAAATTTCGTTTTAAAAGTATCGATTTAGGATTTTTTTTAATCAACTCTTCTATATTTTCAAGTCTCTTTTTTATATTTGATTCTTCTGCAATGCTTGCGCCTCCAAAAATAATTATTGTTGAAAGAATTTTATTTTCTTCAAGGATTAAATCTGGTTTAGTAATTTCAAGAAGCATTCTGACTCCACGCATTTCATCTCGGCTAAGTAAACCAATATCTTCGTGAGCCAATTTATAAGTATCAGAATTAATAATTAAATTCAGGTTTTTTAAATTATTACTTGGGGATATTTTTTTTTTCATTTCAAACAAGAGTTTTAACTTTTCTTTCTAGAGGATTAAAATATTCTCTTTCGATTTTGTTATTTTCGTAAATCCAATAAACAGGTGGACTTTTTCTTGCCTTAATTAAATTAATTTTGTCTAATTTTTGAGGGATAAATTCTTTACCAGGATCAAAAAATTTATCTCTTTTGGCTTGGTTTAAAACAATACTTCCTTCTTTCCCTGAGATTGATCTGTGATAAGTTCCTATAGGAATTTCTAATGCTCCCATAGATCTATTTAAATAAATCACATGATGAGGCTCATCCCAAGAAGGATTTATTAAAACAAATTTCCTTTCCCCGGTGATAACTAAATTGTGGTCAATTTGATGATTGTGAACGTAATATTGCTCATCTTTTAAATCATCTGGAGGAGATATAGCTTCCCCAGAATGGATCACAACATCAGAACCATTAGAACTATCTATGCCTGGATCAAAGAATGTGACTTTTGGAGTCTCTCTAAAAATATTTATTGGGAAGAATCTTAATTCCATAGTGCTAACTCCCTTTTTAGAAAATTTATAAATACTAATAAAAATTTATTTACTTTTAAAAAACAGCTATTTTTTGATTTCTAATTGCAACAAACCAAGCAGTCTTCTTGATTTGGATAATCTATACATTCTTTATTTAAAGTTTCTTCAAAGAAATCTACTTTCTTAACATAATCAAGATCTTTTAATTCTTTTTTTGGAACTGTGAACTGAGTTTGTAGTTTCATTTTCTATTCTCCTAATTAATACTGTTTTTTGAATCCATTCCACGTTTGAGAAAACCTTAATCCCAGATAAGAAATTAAAATTGTCCAAAATAAAATTTCTATACCTAAATTAGTCATTTGCTTGGCCTCCTTTCTAACTGATTATTCTTTAGTACGGGTATTATATAAAAATCAAGCGTAAGAATACCTAAAAGTTAAAGTTTTAATCACAAAAAATCTTGCAATGGTTGTTACTCGGATGTTCAGCACATTCTTTATTCCAATAAGCTTCAATTTCTTTGAGCTTATTGGAATATGAAAGGTCTTTTTTATCCAAATTAATTTCTTGGATAGTAAATGTGTCATTTAGTGCCATAAGACTTACCCTTTGACTACACCTATGTTCTAATTCATTTAAATGGTAGATTTCAAGTTGTATGTGTGCGGTTAGAGGAACAAAATTGTACGGATTAAGGATCAAAAAAAAATCTCAAATTATAAATAATTGCAAGGAAAATGTGTTCAAAAAAATTATTCCAAATTTAAAAAAATTTGTATAAATTTTGCTTAGAAATTATATTCTCTTAATACCTTCTTACGTCTGCCAGTAGCTATTATTCATCTAATCTATCTGCATATTCTCTTAAAATCTCAGCCATCTTCTGAGGTGGAATTTCTTGTTGATATTCTCTACATAAATCAAAAAATTTATCTAAGAAATCTTTCATTGTAGATGACATAAAAATTAGCGTTTCATTTTAAAAGTAAAGTATGCAAATCCACCAAGCAATAAAAGACTCACAACCCCATAAGTAATCGCTATGCCGTACATGTACGTCATTTATTTATAAAGACATAAGCAGAATATAAATAAACCAAGAAAACTCCAATAGCAATGGAACTTCCATAAATAAGAAAGTTCCAAAATCTATATAATTTAGGTTTTTTAAATTCTTTTTCTTCTCTAGTAATCATTTATTTTCTTTTTCTTTTCTGGCAGCATTACCTTTTGATCTTAATATCAAAGTTATCGTAAGGGCAGCGCTTAATATCACAGCATCAATTAATAGGTGCGGGGAAATATTCATAAGTTGAAAAGAGAAATAAGAAGAGTCATTATCTTTTCAGCAATAAATCTATTAAACATTAAAAAAAGAGGGATTTATCCCTCTAAGTTTAGATCGACTGTCAATCACTGTCTATTTTAGCTTTTTAGTCTCTCTTAAAAAAAGGTATTTTATTTAGCCAGAGCAAGAGAAGGCACCTGCAAGTATATTTTTAAAAATTGGTGCTTGACCCAGGGCGTACAAAAAGAAAGTTGATGATGCGAGAGTAATAGCAATTTTAGAAGTCCTGTTAACTTTCAAATTTGAGACTTTTGCAAATGCAGAGTTCATTTGTTTTTTAATTTAATGATCATATAATAACTACAAAAATTAAATATTCAGCATCAATATTTACCAAAGAATAATTTTATTGCTCCTTTTTCTCAGCTTGCATTTTTACAAGTTCAAATTCTTTTTTTGAAACTATTCTGATTTTGTATTCTGGATATCTTGTCTTCCACCATTTATTGATCGAAATAGCTGCTCCTTCTAAATTGTGGGTACAAATATTGATCCATAAAATCTTATTTTCAACTTCTTTGTAGAATTCCCAACTTGTAGGAGAAGCCATTAAAAATCGCAAATGAAAAAATTCAATGAATTATGGAAAATGGTCCATAAGCTAAAACTTTTGTTTTTCAATAAGGGGTTTAGTTGAAGAAATAGAGTTTTCATTAAGTGGTAATAAAAACTTTAAACAAAAGATTTACATCACTTTCGTCTTCTAGGAAAGTATTACTTTAATTGTATAACGAGTTTCAACTATAAAATATCTCCGCAAAGAAGGGGCCAAAAATTGACCCCTCTTGGTGAAACTCTTCCAAAGAAACACCATTAAAATCTTACTCTGAAAGTTGCCAAGTTAAACAAATTAACAAAATCAAGATTAACAATTTATGAGGCCTTTTTAAAAGGCTTCATATTCCTTAAAAAGTTATTACTTTTGCAAATACTCATTTTTCTATATCTTTGATTTATATCCAGGATATACTTTCTAGCTTTCTTATCACTTTTAATTTTCTTTTTTCGAAGACATAAAGCCCCCAAATCTTCTATGGACATGAGGCCATCATCTTCATTGAAATTTAAATGATCAAATTTCATGAGTTTAAGGAATTAAGTTTCTTCTTTAAGTGCAAGATTAACAACCTTATCTTTATTTGTAATAGAGATAATTAACCAACTTAACTCAAATTAGTTATTCAATTTTCAGAAAACTATGAATTTACTATTAAAAACTTTCTAAAATCAAGAAAATTTTTTGATTGAATTAGATGGAACTTCTATAGATACAAATGATTCTCCATAATGAGATTCGGCTGATCTTATCAGTAACCAGTAAAAAAAATTTACTAAAGCTTTCTCCACGAGGATTTAGTAACTAATTTAAATAAACTCATCATTTTTGTAATAGCAATATTCAAAATAAATTTATTACGCAATCTAGATATTTACCTTATAAAGCATAGTTGCATATTAATTAAGAAAAATTTGCATTATCAGGCTTTAGGCAGCGGACTAAATCCTCGTGGAGCATTGGACTTTAGCCCGCTCTATTTTTTTAGCAAAAGAAAAATAGCACTGCAAGGTAACTAGATCACCAATTTTTATATTTGACTCTGAATAAGCTAATTGAACAAAAGTATCTGAGCATATGTTGGTGTTGTTAATTTATAAATTTGCTACGAAACTTTCGTTATATCAATGGCTTCAGTATTTTTGCTCATTTATATATTCATTCTTAAATAATATTATTATTGATGCCTAAAGAAGGTTTAATTTTGAAAAAAATAATTAATTTTTTAAACTGCTCAAGAAAAGAATCGATATTCTTAATGCTGAGACTGAATTGAAATTTATATTGGAAAATGAATAATGGGATTCACACAATGCCCTATTTGTGTAGTTCTAGCATTTGTTTCAGTTTTTATGGGAGTTACTCGTAGTTATATGTTATGTATTCTTGTTCGGGGTTTATGAGAGCCGAATCTACTTTTAAATTGAAGTTTATTTCCTATTAATTGTTGACATCTAAGTATAAATACTTTATAAATAGATTGTAGTGAATACTACAAAATCGTCCGATCTACCATCTGATAGACCGCAGTACGACTCAAGCCATAGGACGGGGACTTGAGCAAGTTCAGGAGCTGCATCATGGTAAACATGTATTTCAATGGAAAGTCATTCGTATATTGTAGAAAACAAGAAGAAAAGATTATAAAGCTTACTTATAGAGGATCTATTTACTTGAAATAAGGTTTCAAATTTTTTTAAAAAAGTTAGGAAATTTACTGAAGTTTTTGAACTCAGTAGTTGTTAATGCGCTATAAGAAAAACTTATTGTTGAGATATTATTTTCCTATTTAAAAATCTATATATTCGTATATTTAGTAACGAGAAATTAATTTTAAAATAACTATTTTGTAAACAGATTTTTAAAAGGTTATGCAACCTATTTCTGAAGAACTTTACAAAAAAATAGTTGAGAGTTCTAAAAAATGACTAAGTTACTAGTTGCTTTATTAGCATTAGATATAGGCGTTAGCCTGTCTAAAGTTTTTATTTTTACCTGAAAATCAAATTACCTAGTAAAAAAGAAGAAATTGTTTTCTAAAAAAGGAAAAGTTACTGGGTATTCTTTATTTGATGTATTTATTTTATAAAATAAATAATTAAACTAATAAAAGAACTACCTACAAGTAGTAGAACCATTAAAACAACTATTAACTTTGCTAGTCCCATAAAGATAAATCCGAACTTCCTGTAGATCTTTGCATCCAGTGAATTTTCCAAACATTATTTACTTTTTTAAAAATTGACGTAACTGTTGGTAAGTCATCATTAGGTGTCCCTTTATAAGTAAATTTTGAACCTAGCGTAAAAATGCACATTACAATAGTTTCGCTTAAAAATTCGAATCGGTGAATTTTGGTTATTTCTGCCTTTTCTTGAACTATATCACCAGTAATCATTTGTTCGAACCCTTTTGCATTTATAGGATTACCACTGGGTCTTATGAATAAGAAATCAGGAGTCGCATTGTTAACAAAAAATGAGGCCATTTTTTTTGGATTGGCAAACTCATTTAATAATGAAATTATTGTTTCTTTATCATTCATAAAAAAAAGGGACGTAACCCTTCTAGTTTAGATCTACTGTTTAAAATGAACAAATCGAAATGGAATGATTCCAAAAAAAATTTGTTAGGATGTTTAAAAATTTAGATTTTAATGTAAATAATGATCAATTCATTAAACAAAATATTGCCCGTTGGCAAAAAGGTCAAAAAATATTTGCCTTTCTTTATTGGATTTAAATTACTCACATTTACTGGATTTCTCACTTATTTAATGAATCGCTAATTGATAAAACCTTAAAAAAATTTTTAAATAAATTAAGATCTAGTGAATAAACAAAAACGAATTAAAAAATTTAAGTCTATGTCAAGTATACAAAGACAAGAATTGATATTAAAGAAGATGAAAGAGAGAGGAATAGAGTTGGGAAGTGGAATTCCTAATAAAAAATACGATAGCAAAGAGGTTTATGAATTAATTCATATTGCGAGTTGCTTCCCAGAATTAAGAGAAAAAAAATGAAAAAATTCAGGTTTCTTTATTAAGTTATTTATTTTGGTTCCCTTATTGAAGCAATAATTAAGCCACCTATTAATCCGAGATTCATAAAAACTGCACTTTGATGAAAGGGGAATACATGAAAAATTATTGTTGTTGGGATAAGAAATAGTAATAAAAAAACTGAACCGATTTTTTGATTTTCTCCAAATATGAAAAATCCAGAACCCAATATAAGACAAATAATTGCTCCCACTAGAAGGATAGATGAAATTTGTTCAGGAATACCTTTTGAAGAAATATATTCAACTGTTCTTTCAAAATTATTTATTTTGCCGGGTATGGCTGAGATAAATATTGCTGAAATTGATACTCTTGAAAAAAAATCTAAAAAAGATTTGATCCTTTTATTTTTCAAAAAAGAATTTTTCATAATCTTATTATAAGAAAAAGGTTTTATGCGTTTGATAAATACTTAATTAGTCTGAAATAATTTTAAATTTTTCTCAAAGAGGTTTAGCAAAACTAATAGAAAGCTTTTTAATTAATGTGAATCTTATTAAGGTAATTAATAGTAATTTATGAATTGTCTTTTTATATTTATGAAAAAATAAATCTTATTAAAATAAATGTTTAAAAATTTTCTTTTCACTTCTTTTTTAATTTTAAGTTCCCTCATAACTATATATCCCTCCAAAAAAGAAAATACTCATGTTTTGGATTATTGTTATTCTTTAGAAAAAATAATTTCTAGAAATACAGTAGAAAAAAATAAGAATCTATCTAAGAATTTTAGGCCTTTAGCAAAAGATATTGCTCTATTTGGGACTAAAAAAACTAAAGGCATTTTAGCTAATAAGATAATTGATCAATATAAAAATTCCAAAAAATTATTTATTATTACTTTTATTCCAAACCAAATTTTTTGTTTAGCAGGATATTGGATAGAGGAGGTAAGTCCAGGAAAATTTGAATCGATTTTCTATGAGAAAACCAAACAGAAAATAAATGAATATAAGAATACTAAAAAAGAAGTAGATGAATTTATGAAAGGAATTAATTTAGAATATAAGTCTATAAAAAAAGAAATTAACGATTTTTTTTAGAAAATTAAAATCCTTTTTCTAAAACAATAGGTTTAATTGTTATTTCTGTTGGTGAATTTTATAAATCATGTTTATAAATCATCATTAATTGTCAAGTTCTTATTAAAAGTAATTTATAGATTTCCAAGCTTCTTATTATTTGATTGGTTTTTGTATATTAGTTTGAAAGAAAAGTGATTATTTTGACTTTCTTGTGCCACCGTAGGAATAATCATTATGTTTAGAAATTATATTCCAACATTCTTTACAACAAAAAATCCAGTCTTTATGAATTATGGATTTAACTCTGTAATGAATTTTACCTGGCTTATGACATGAATCACATTTTTTCAAAAATCTTTAACATTGTTCAATGAATTTTAGATAAAAATAAGATTGATTGAAAATATTCACGAAAAAATTTTTTCTTCTCATGATTTAACTGCACTTTACTCATCCTGAAGCAAAGCAGTGGTTTTGTTGAGTGCGATTATTTTTGAATGCATGATAAAAATCTAATTTTACTTTTTATAATTTTTAAAAATAAGCATCTTATTTACGTAAAATTTGTCAGGTATTTTATTTAACTTTAGTTAAAAAGAAAAATTTATGATTATACATCTCAACTAGAACTTTAAAAAGAAAGTCACGATTTTTATTTAATTGATTTTAATATAGTTTAAAAAATAAAAACTATGAACATTTATTTATTTTGGATATTATTTTTAGCTCTATGGGCAATAGTCCCTTTAATGATTATTAAAGGTAGATCGGACGAAGCGCCTAAGATTCAGACTTCACCAAAAGTTAAAGAAAAGAAAAAAGGTTGGTTCAATTAACGGAATCTTTGACTTAGCAAAAATAATCCGCAAGAAATTTCTTGATAATTTAAATTAAAGTTTAAGTAATAAACTTTATTTATTCAAAGTGAAAAAATTAAAAAATATTTTTCTTTATTTGGTAGTGCTTGGTGGAAGAGCAAAAAAGGCTAACATTGAACTACATGATGTCAGATGGGTTGTAGGATCTAAAATTGAGGATACATACGACACTTTAAGAAAGGACTGGTTTGGATCTCCAAAGGGTTTGCATATTGATAGCTATAAAAAAATAAAATATATAGATGGCTATAAGATTAATTTGATAAATTTTGAAAAGTATAAAATTGATGAAAAGCAATTTGTAAAAAAAAATAAGGCCAAAAAACATTTATGGTTTGTCAATATTGGAGGCTATCAACCAACTTCTATGCAAGAAAAACATGAGTTTGGATTGGTTACAGCTTCAACTAAATTTGAGGCACAAAATATAGCTAAATCTAAATGGCTTATTGGCTGTAAAGAGAAGCATAAAGATGATATTGCTTCACTAGGATTGTTATTACGTTGTGATGATTGTGAAATAATAAAAAAGATAGGTAAATGGCAAATAGAATTAATTCCAGATAATAATTTTATTGAAGAAAACAATTATCCTGATTGGTATGGTTACCAAAAAATAGATGGGATTTAGAGATCAAAGAATCTTATACTTTAAAAAAATCTGCTAATTACTTTATATTCTTATTAATTTCTTTAAAGTCTTAAAAAGAACTTGATTTTCTTAATAAATAAATTCCGCCTCCTAGAGAAATTAAGACAGGCAACCATGCAGCCAAAATAGGATTTAAAATGCCTTTTACTCCAAATGAACTAAATATAAATGACATTACATAATAAATTAATATAAGAATTACGCTTAATCCAAATCCCTGACTTTTTGAAGATCTTAAATTAGATTTAGATCCTAAACTGCTTCCTATTAAACCAAATACCAAGCATGCAAAAGGTAGAGTAAATTTTTCTTGAATGCGGACTTTAATTCTTCTTAATTCCTTTAAGTTTCCAGTTTTTTTATAAATTTTTTTTGCTTTTATAGCCTGCTTTAAAGTCATTTCATTAGCATCTTTAGGAACTTGTGCTAATTCCAATGGTCCTTCTACAAATGGGTATATGTATCGTTTAAATTGAATATTTCCAGTTTGACCATTTCGATCAATAGTTACCATGCTTCCATTTATAAAATTCCAAGAAGAATTATTTTTATCAAAAGTTGCACTTTCCGCTTTTAAGATTTGTTGAATATCTGCCCTGGAAAAATCTAAAACAGTAACTCCCTCCATAATATTATTCTCAAACCATGATGCATAGAAAATATGGGTTAGGTAGTTGTTATGTTTTGTTGGTTTATTAGTCGAAGGATCTATTCGAGAGCCATATCTAGAAAACATAATATTATCTTTACCTGTTTCACCACTAAATGAACTACCAATTCCTGCTCTTAATGTTACCTCTGCTAACTTATTACTTGCAGGTACTAAATTATCATTGAAATAGAAAGTCAAACCCGTCATAAATATTGAAAGAGCAATGGCTGGAGAAATGATTCTGGAAGTTTTTATCCCTAAAGATTTCAAAGCTAATAATTCTGAATTGCTTGATAATTTTCCATAGGCTAATAATGTAGAAAGCAAAACTGCCATTGGGAATGACAAAACTAAAAAGCTAGGCAAACTAAAAAAAAGAACTTTTAAAGCTAAAAATAGAGGTAAACCAAATTCAACAATTTTTCTTATGAGATCGAACATCACCCCAACAGATAATGAAATAACAGTAAATGCAGAAATTGCAAATATCATAGGAGGGATGATTTGACCCAATAACCATCTATCTATTAAAGGTATTGAATACCAGGGAGCAATGATTTTATTGAAAGCTTTTTTAATTACTTGTTGATTTGCAAGTTTCAAAAGAAATTAATTTAATTAGTACTTTTTTCCAGCATTATAAAATATGAATGTTATATAAACCAAAATAAAATTTGTATGGAAAAAAATTTTTAATTTACCAATATTTTAAAAAAAAATAGTTTTCTACTTGCGGTAAAGCAAAAAATTTGGTTTCTTAAAAAGAAAGGGGTTATGGATGAAAAATAAAACTTCCTTATACGAATGCAATTGCATTCACTGCCAACAAAAACTAAATCAAATTAATAATGCAAAACTATATTGGGACAAATTAACTTTAAGAAAAAAGTTGGTATAGTTCCTCTACTAAATTCTCTGAGGTTTTCAAACTTTAATAAATTAAAGTACTTTTTTAAAAAATCTATTATTTTCAGGAAAAAAAATAAATTCTACGATCTTTAATCTTAAGTACTAAGCTTTTTTAGAATAATGATATTATTTAACCTTTTGATTTTTTTTGTAGATCATATTTTCTCGATTTAAAAGAAAAAGAATAATCAAAATACAAGATGGAATGAGAATAAAATCTAAAGACATACATTTTGTTCAGTCTATTACCTATCTAGCAAATAAATAAATCTTTGCCATTAGTAGATAATCTTCAAGATTTAATTCAATAGTTCAAATAATTATCTGTATGCTTAGTATATTTTCTTGCTGTTAAAATTGAAAGAGCCTGCAAGTATCCCACCAGCAAGCTCATGACGACCTAGTTAATTCAGACTTTCTGACCTAACCAGCTAAGCACTTCCTAAATGCTTCTAATATCCTAATAAGTAAAATTACTTACCGTGAGTATAAATGCTTATTTTTAAAAATTGATTGCGAATTTGATAATAAAAAAGTGATTTTTTATGATGCGACTTGTTAAATTTTTAAACAGAAATGTCGCACACTGACTCATAAAATCATTTCTCAGAGGTAAATCATTAGAGTTCTGGTTTACATAAGTTAATATTTGTGTTACTTTAGTTAACAATTATTATATTTTTGATGACAAAATCAGGAGTTACTACAGAGTCAGGTGGAAGACAGAATATGTTCCCATCAGAAACTAGACCTTATATTGATGAAACTGTGTCTTACGATGGATATCCTCAAAATGCAGAAAAAGTAAATGGTAGATGGGCTATGGTTGGTTTCGTTGCACTACTAGGTGCCTATGTCACAACAGGACAGATCATTCCCGGAATTTTTTAGTACCTAAATAACCGTTTCTATAATTTCTTTTTTTAAGCTAAATTATTTTTGCTTTTTAGAAAAAAAATCTTGATTTTATTTTAAATTTGAAAATAAGAAAAACCAAATGAAAGTTATGGCATTTAGGCTAAATATTACCCCTAGAAATATATAAGTGAACTTTTTG
>CACBAW010000017.1 GCA_902537275.1 uncultured Synechococcaceae cyanobacterium | reverse complement strand
GTTTCTGAGTTGGAGGAGTCTTTGAACATTCCTCTAAAAGCAAATAATTTTAGATAAAATCTTTGGTAAGATTATTTTAAAAATATGGCAGATTATTCAAAATCTCTCATTAAATCACTCATTAAGAAGGTAAAAGAATATCCTCGTTTTTCAAAAGGAGAAATAGAGAAATTTTGTTGGCTAGCGGTACATGAGCATAAGCATGGCGTTTTACCTTCTGAATATGACATAAGGGAAATAGATGAGGATCTTTATTTAGAACTTTTGCAAGAATTTAAATCAAATATCCACTAAAAATATATGTATTTAATTCACAATTATTAAAAAAATATTTTAATTAAATGTCTTATTAATGCACTAATTAGTCTATTTAAATATGATTAACTAAAAGAAAAAGATTTAATGTCAACATCCTTTAAAAATGTCACACCAACAGGTCCTGGTGGGACAGCAACTCTTTTGATTGTATTGTCTTTTACTGGCTTTCTTTTACTTACTCAATCTCTTTTTGTTGTACCTTCAGGACAAGTTGCAGTTGTTACAACATTAGGGAAAGTAAGTGGACCCTCTAGGAGAGCTGGTTTAAACTTTAAACTTCCATTTGTTCAGTCTGTATATCCATTTGATATAAAAACTCAAGTTCAACCTGAAAAATTTGAAACTTTAACTAAAGATCTTCAAGTTATCAGAGCTACCGCTACTGTTAAGTACTCAGTAAAACCTAACGAAGCAGGAAGGATTTTCGCAACAATCGCAAGCAGAAATAGCGATGTATACCAGAAGATTGTTCAGCCATCTTTGCTAAAAGCTCTTAAATCAGTTTTTTCTCAATATGAGCTAGAAACTATTGCTACTGAATTCGCAGTGATTTCTGAGAAAGTAGGAGATACTGTTGCACAAGAACTTAATTCATTCGATTACGTAGATGTTAAAAGTTTAGATCTTACTGGATTAGAGATCGCTGAAGAATATAGAGCTGCTATTGAACAAAAGCAAATAGCTGGTCAGCAATTACTTAGAGCAAAGACAGAAGTTGAAATTGCAGAACAAGAAGCACTTAGATATGAGACATTAAATAGAAGTCTCGACGACCAGGTACTTTTCAAATTATTTCTCGACAAATGGGATGGTAGTACACAAGTTGTTCCTGGCTTACCAGGTTCAGAAGGAGGTACTCCACCAGTAATAGTTGGTGGTAGAAGATAATTATTTAGATATAATGTTTCTAAAGTTTTAATTATTTACTAATTTCTTTAAGGAAAAACTAGTAAATGATTATTTTTTTATCGCATTGAAAGATTCGTCAAAAGCCTCGATAGTTTTATCAATTTCTTCTTCGCTGTGTGCTAGTGATGTGAAACCAGCTTCGAAGGGACTTGGCGCTAGATAAATTCCTCGGCTAAGCATTTCTCTATGCAACTTACCAAAAAGTTCGGCATCATTTGTTTTGGCTTCATCAAAGTTCCTGACTGGACCATCACATAAGAAAAATCCAAACATTGCGCTTACACTTCCACCATTAATAGCGATACCGTTGTTTTCTGCAGACTGAATTATCCCTTCAATTAATCTAGAGGTTATTGAATCAAGTTTATCGTATGCACCATCTTGTTTAAGTAGTTCAAGAGTTCTTATTCCAGCAGTCATTGCGAGTGGATTGCCGCTAAGGGTACCTGCTTGGTAAACCGGCCCTGAAGGAGCTACCATTGACATTATTTCTTTCTTGCCTCCATAAGCTCCAACAGGTAGGCCTCCACCAATTACTTTCCCAAGGGTGGTTAAATCAGGAGTTACCCCAAACTTTTCTTGAGCGCCTCCATAACTTATTCTGAATCCAGTCATTACTTCATCAAAAACTAATAAGGATCCATTCTCAGTGGTTAATTCTCTTAATCCTTCCAAGAATCCAGGTTCTGGAGTAATAAATCCCGCATTACCTACGATAGGCTCAAGTATAACTCCTGAAATGGCATCAGGATTTTCTGAAAATAATTTTTTTACTGCTTCAAGATCATTGTAAGGAGCAGTAAGTGTGTTGGCAGTAGTTGTCCGAGGAACACCAGGAGAATCCGGTAAACCTAGAGTGGCAACACCTGATCCTGCTTTAACTAAAAACATATCTGCATGACCGTGATAGCAACCGTCAAATTTAATAACTTTATCTCTTCCAGTAAATGCTCGCATAAGTCGCAAAACAGCCATGCATGCTTCTGTTCCACTATTAACAAATCTGACCATTTCTACAGATGGGACTGCGTCAATTACCATTTCAGCAAGTTGGTTTTCTAGAACGCATGGAGCACCAAAGCTTGTTCCTTTCTCTAGTGCTTCCTGTAATGCCGTTGTAACTTCAGGGTGGGCATGTCCACATATAGCCGGCCCCCAACTTCCTATGTAGTCAATATATCTATTTCCATCAATATCCCAAGCAAAAGGCCCTTTGACTCTATCAAAAACAATTGGTTGGCCTCCTACTGACTTAAAAGCTCTCACTGGAGAGCTTACTCCTCCTGGCATTAGTTGTTGTGCGGCAGAGAAAATTTCTTCTGATTTGGTGTAATTTAATATGTCAGTCACAATTTAGGTAAATGTTGTTTTGAGAAAAATCTTGTCATGTTCTAAGTTAGAAATAAGTAAAAATTTTGTCAATCAGATTGAAATTCTACATTATGATATTTTTATTGCGATAGTTTGGATTGTAAATTGTTAATTTTAAAGAAATCATAATGTAAAACAATTTTATATTAGATAACTCTTTATTAATAGGCGTTTTCAAGCATTAAAGAAATTCAATTTATTTTATTTATATTTCGAAGAAATTATCCTCATCCTCAAAAAAATCTACATTTATTTCGTTTAAGTTAAGATCTATCATTACTGGGGCATGATCACTTGGACGCAAATTACCTCTAGGTGAGCTGTCTATGACACAACTTTTGAGTTTTGAAGACAGTTCTTTGCTGATATATATATGGTCTATTCTCCAACCTTTATTTAATTCAAAGGCGTTGTTACGGTAATCCCACCAACTCCAATGGCCAGTATTTTGTTCAAAAATCCTGAAAGAATCAATTAATCTTTTTTTCAGAACATTATTTAGTGCATTTCTTTCTATTTCAGATGCCATTATTCCTCCTTCATATTGCTTTGGATCATGAATATCCAAGTTAGATGGGGCAATATTAAAATCACCCAAAAGACAAATTAATTCTCCTTTTTTTTCTTGCTCATCCAAAAATGAAGCTAAACAATTTAACCAATTAATTTTGTAATCGAACTTACTAGATTCTAGAGAAGATCCGTTTGGAACATAGACATTTATGATTTTAATACCATTAATATCAGCAGAAATCAATCTTTTTTGATCTAGGAAAATTTCGATATTTTGATTAAAGTTATTACAATCGTAAAAACCTTTTTTAACATTTTCTGGCTTTATTTTAGAAATAATAGCAACACCGTTGTATGACTTTTGTCCGTAGATTTCTACTGAGTATCCTAATTTTTCAAAAGGTTCAACAGGGAAACTATCTTCCATCACTTTCGTTTCCTGAAGACATAGAATATCTATATTGGTTTGATTAATCCAATCTATTATTTGTGAAAGTCTGGTTCTTATAGAGTTAACATTCCAAGTTGCTATTAACAATTTTCTACCAAATTATGTAAAATTAAAATAGCAAAAAATTTTGGCATTAAAGAATTTTGAAATTAAATAAAATGAAAAATTATATTTCCAAAAGTCTTTATAAATCGATAACTTTTTTAATTTTTTCTACTTTATTTATTTCCTTAAAAAGTGACTACCTAGATGCTGAATATTTATTCGAAGAATTAGAAATCGATACATCAACTAAAACAGAAGATGACAGTTCAAGTCTTCCAACTAATCCTTTTGAACTTGTTGAAATGATTAGAAGGCAAAATAGTATGAATGATGCGACTGATCCTACTGATGCAATTGATGATGCGTTAAAGTCTTTTAATAGTCTGGAGGAAAATTAAGAAATTTAATACTATAAATTTTATTTTCAAATTTTCATATGTTAAAAAATCCTATCCCAAAAGTTACTAACCAATTACAGCACAGAGCAATCGGAATTATTAATGGTAAATTTACTCCTATTAGTAGTGAGCAATTAAATAAGGGCTTTTTAATTGACAATAAAGACGAAAAAATTGAAACAGTAGTTCTAGGTAAAGCATTATCACTCTTA
The DNA here is from genome assembly GCA_902537275.1 of uncultured Synechococcaceae cyanobacterium. GTDB lineage: Bacteria > Cyanobacteriota > Cyanobacteriia > PCC-6307 > Cyanobiaceae > Prochlorococcus_A. Next base: position 13,806 of record CACBAW010000017.1, on the reverse strand, counting down.
AAAAAGCATATTGATTTAAAGAAAAGTTATTATTGGATTGTTTATCCAAAGAATAAAAACACTCGAAACTTGCATTTACAGGTTGCAGGCATTTGGGATCCCTATCAATTAAATGATTTCCCTAATGGTTCTTCAAAAACTAATTTCTCAAAATTATTAGAAGAATTAGATCTCAAAGATAATTATTTTTCAGTAAGAGGAGAATTAGTTTTTGTCAACTCTAAAAACAAAGAATTTGTTATTAAAATCTGCCCAGCTATAAAGTCAAAAAATTTTAAAAATAAAAATTTTAAATTAGCCATAAAAGGAGAGCTTTCTCTTGATCTTTTGCATAGCTTTGTAAGTTTAGATATCAACAGAGAAGGAAATTCTTTGCAATTAATAAATTACGAAGTGATTGAAAAAAATCTTTCTAAAAATAATTAAAATGAAAGTTTAATTTCTACCGTAATTTTACAAATTAAGAAATCTTTGATTTATGGATGATATTTTAATTGAATGTTCTCCTGGCATCTCTGGAGATATGCTGTTAGGAGCATTTTATGATTTAGGGGTGCCTAAAAAAGTTATTGAACAGCCTCTTATTGATCTTGGATTAAAGGATCTTTATCAACTAAACTTTAAAGAATCAAAAAGTTGTTCAATCCGAGGCATCAAGGTAAAGGTTGAGAATATTGATTCTATTCCTATCAAAAGAACCTGGAAAAGTATTAAGGAACTTATTTTAAATGCCCACTTAGAAGATAAATTAAAAAAAATAATTTATGAAGTATTTGAATCTTTAGCAATTGCGGAAGGAAAAGTGCATGGCATTAAATCGGATGATGTTCATTTTCATGAAATTGGAGCTATAGATTCATTGGTGGATATAGTTGGAGTATGTGCTGCATTGAATTACTTAAATCCAAAGAGAGTTTATTGTAATGAACCAATGTTGGGGAAAGGTTTTGTTCAAACTGAACATGGAAAATTATCTGTACCACCTCCTGCTGTAATAGAGCTAATACGACAAAAAAATATTAAGGTTTTATCAAGCCGTGATTCAATAGAGGGTGAACTCTCAACACCAACTGGCGTAGCTTTACTTTCTAATTTAGTCGACTATCAAGAAACTCCTTCAAAATATTCTATTAATTCTTATGGAGTAGGTATTGGTAACCTAAAATTCCCATTCCCCAATTTGGTAAGGGTTTATAAAATTACTTCATTTGGGGATCCTTCTATTGATGATAATGTACAAATCAGTCCAAAGTGTGAAGAGATATCTATTCAAGAAGCATGGATTGATGACCAAACACCCGAAGATATATCTAATTTTGTGGAGAAACTTAGAATCGAGGGAGCTTATGAAGTTTCTTATCAAGCTATCAATATGAAAAAAAATAGAATTGGATTTTCTATTCAAGCAATCTTGCCCATAGAGAAAAAAGAATTTTTTAGGCGATTATGGTTCGATTATTCTAATACTATTGGAGTTCGTGAGAGGACTCAGTCAAGGTGGATATTACTTAGACGTAGAGGAGAATGTTCAACGATTTTTGGAAATATAAAAGTTAAACAAACTTTGAAACCAGACGGATCAATAATTATGAAACCAGAAAATGATGAGGTTTTAAGATTAAATTTAGAGCATAAAATATCAACTTACGAAATAAGAAAAATAATAAAAGATTCAAGTAAAAAATTTAAAGCATTTGAAAACTGGAAATGAGATTTGATATAAGTAATCAACCACATTCCAAATTCATTAAAAAAATTAATTTTGGAAATTTAAAGAGTACTTTCTTTATTTTAAGCTTGTTATATTTTTGCATCTATTTTTTTGATAATATTGATCAAATTTCTTTTGATATCAATTTAGAAAGTAATGGAATTAATTTATTTTTATCATTTTTATTTTGTGTTTTAAGTATTTACTTGAACGCTTATGCATGGAAATATATTGTTAAATGGTTTGGGAAAGAATTTAAAAGTAATAATTTAGTTTCCTTCTATGTTTTAACCAATATTCTTAAATATGTTCCTGGAGGGGTTTGGCATTTTGTTGAAAGATTTAATTTTATAAAAAAAATAAGTAATCCACAGATTGCTTTATATTCGACGCTTATAGAACCTTATTTTATGTTGAGTGGATCTTTTCTCTTGGCATCAATGGGATTAATTTTTTCGCCACTTTATTTTTTTTTAATCATTCCTTTATTATTCTTAAATAGAAAATTTATTTTTTTGATATTAAAAATATTAGGGTCTTTTAAGGGTAAAGTATTTGAGGTTCTGAGACTTCCAAATTCAAAGGGCCAATTTGAAGAGAGAATAAATATAGTTTCTTTTTTCCCTTCTAGAGCTTTATTTCTTGAAATTGGTTTTGTTTTATCAAAATTTATTGGGTTTTATATTTGCTTAAATACTTTTTATACAAGTAATACCCTGAACATTATATTTTTATTAGTAATTTTTTCTTTGTCATGGTCCATAGGCTTGGTAGTCCCAGCAGCTCCAGGAGGAGTTGGCGTTTTTGAGGCTTGCCTCCTTTTATTTGTTGGCAAAAGTATTCCAGAAAATATAATTCTTATAAGTTTAGTTTATTTTAGGGTTATATCTACATCGGCAGATTTGTTGTTAAGCTTACCTTTCTTAATAAGAAAAGTGTCCAAAAGAATTTAGTGTTTTTTCTCTAAACTTGGTATCAATGTCATTGATGCAATAAGGCCTAAAGTCATGATAAGAATGGCCGGTAATATTGCCTCTACCATTCTTTCATCTCCAGCATATTGATATATTCTCACAGATAATGTATCGAAATCGAATGGTCTTAAAATAAAGGTAATGGGTAATTCTTTTATCGTGTCAACAAAAACTAAAAGTGATCCTACGAATATTGGTCCTTGGAGAAGAGGTAGATGAATTCTTTTGATGATCCCTAGCCAATTCTCTCCTAGTCCAAGTGCTGCTTCATCAAGACTAGGAGAAATTCTCTCAAGACTTGAATCAATAGAACCCTTAGAGATAGTTAGAAATCGGACAAGATAACCCCAAATTAGTAAGCAAATAGCAATAAAATTAAATTTTGAAGAAGAAATGCTTATTAAAGATAAAGCTAATACAGTACCTGGGATTGCGTAACCTATTCCCGCAAGATTTGTTATTAGTTCTAGTAAAAAGCTTTTATTTGAGCGTCTGACTAAAGAAATTATTAAGGAGAATAGCATCGCTATTAAAGCAGTTAAAAGTCCTAGACTTATGGTCCTTAATGATAGGCTAAGTAATTCTATAGATAGCCCTTTTTGAATTAGATCTATATTGAGTAGAACCCAAAAACATGGAATTCCAAAAGAGAAAATTGGAGGAAATAAAGATATGATTATTGCTAAAAAAGCTCTAGTTTTGTTTAATTCCCATCCTTGAGAATCTTTTGATGCAGGATTTTCACTCCACCTCTTTGATTTTTTTCTTGATAACTTTTCGAAAATAATTAAAGTGAAAATCATTAATAAGGCTACCAAAGATAATCCAATAGCACTTTTTGGATTACCCTCAATTATCCAATTTTCAGCAATACCAGTAGAAATACTTGGAATGTTTAATAATGCAAATGTACCTAACTCATTCATTATTTCCATACACATTAAACTTATTCCTGTTATTAGTGCTGGTAACGCCATTGGGAAAGCGATTTTAAAGAAGCTGTTCCAAGGCCCTACTCCTAATCCTCTACTAGCGTTGATTTGATTAACTCCAAATTTATTAAAACTTTCGTTAGCAAGAATGAATACATATGGATAAGTAGAAATTGAAAGTATTAATACCCCCCACCATAAACCAGTTACTTGATACCCGAAAATACTTCCTAAATCCTGCAAAATAGCTGTTATTAGATAAGCTGGGGCAGCTAGTGGAACTAGCTGACAAATACGGAGAACTTTTCTGAACTTAAAATCACAATTTGAAAGTAACCATCCATTCAAAGTTCCTAATCCGCCGCCAAAAAAACTTGTCAATATTAGAACTTTTAAAGTGCCTAATACCTCTTCTCCTCCAGCAATACCTAATGAAAAATTTCCACTAATAATGTAACCGATTCCCTCTAGAAGAAAATTGGAAATTGGAATGACTACTAAGAGTGAGACAATAAACGAAGTGAAATAAAGAAAATTTAATTCTGTTAATGTTTTTTTGAACCCTTTAATGCGTATTTTCAAAAATTAATTAAATCCTAATATGAACTCTAATCTGAATTAAATCTACATGATGACAGTTGATTTTTAATAGTTTGGTGATCTAAGTTTTTCCCAATTAATACTATCTTGTTAGATTTTTCTTTTGTCCATTCCTCATCATCTAGAGAAAACCGCTTTCCAGATAGGTGAAAAATGTGTTTTCTTTCACTTTCCATAAACCATAATATTCCTTTTGCTCTAAATACATTTTGTGAGATTTGATTATCTAAGAAATATTGAAACTTCCTTAAAGAAAATGGTTCAAATGTCTCATATGAAACTGAGGTAAACCCCTCGATATTATTGATTAAATCGTGGGAATGAGAAGAGTGATCGTGGGAATGAGAAGAGTGATCGTGGGAATGAGAAGAGTGATCGTGGGAATTTTGTTCTATATTTTTTTTATTTTTCTCGAATTCAAAAGTATCCGTCTCAAATAGACCCACGCTCATTATTGTATGTAATGCAACTTCACTATTAGTTGATCTCAAAATCCTTGGTTCTTTTTTAATTCTATTTATAAACTCCTCTATTTTCTTTAATTGTTTTTCATTTACTAAATCAGATTTATTAAGAAGAAGGATATCTCCGTATAAAATTTGAGAATAGGCGACACTTGCATTGTTAATTTCAAAATCAAAATTTTCTCCATCAATGACAGTGATTATCGAATCTAATCTTACTTTTTCTCTAAGATCACCAGCAGCAAAAGTCATGGCTACTGGTAATGGATCTGCTAATCCAGTTGTTTCAACAATCAAATAGTCTAATTTTTCAGATCTTTCTAAAACTTTGGATACGGTATTTAATAATTCGCCATTGATAGAGCAACATATACATCCATTATTTAATTCGATCATATCTTCTGAGCCTTCTATTATTAAGTCATTATCTATTCCGATTTCTCCAAATTCGTTGACTAAAACAGCTGTTTTAATACCAATTTGATTTTTTAAAATATGATTTAGAAGTGTAGTTTTGCCAGAACCTAAAAATCCACTAATAATAGTAACTGGCAATAAATTTTTAGACATTTTGAATAGTTGAAAAAAGTTTATATTTTTATTGATCGAAAATTTTGTTGATTTCCGAAGCTAATGTTTGATCCAAATTCGTAATACCTCCTAGATCATGTGTATTTAATTTAATTATTACTTTTGCATAAACATTCTCCCAGTTAGGATGATGATTATATTTTTCACAGATTAAAGCAACCTTAGTCATAAAAGCAAACGCTTCAATAAAATTAGCGAAGTTAAATGTTCTTTGTATTTGTTTAGATTTAATTTCCCAACCAGGGATTTTTGCAACTAATTCATTCAATTCTTCATCTTGCAAAATGTAGGGTTCCATTAAATAAGAAATCTGACTTATTACATTATAAAGATCTTACTTTTTCTCACCAATTATATGTACATTAATGATTCTTTCCTTTTGATCAAATCGATGCTCCCATAAATAAACTGCTTGCCATGTGCCAAGCATAATTTTACCGTCTTGAAAACTCAAAGATAAACAAGTGTTTGTTAAGGATGTTTTAATATGTGCTGGCATATCGTCAGACCCTTCTTGATAATGTTTATAGGATATTTCTTCTCTATTTTTTGATAAGGTTAAGTAGGAATCATAGGGAACTATCGATTGCATATACTTTTTTAGGTCCCTCAGTACATTTGGATCTGCGTTTTCATTAATAGTTAAACTGCAACTTGTATGAAGAGAAGTTAAATTTAAAATTCCGGAATGAAAATTATTTTTTTCAACACATAAATTTAAATCATATGTGATATCAATGAAACCCTCGCCATGGGTTATGAATTTTAATTTTGAAAATATTTGTTCCATATAAGTAAAAACTTAATTAATCAATATCCTATTATGGATAAAAATGCATGTTTTACTGCAGACATTAAAATTTTTATCTTAAGATAAATTTAATTTCCATTTAAATCTTTGGCTGAAACTCATTGGAATAAGCTGGGTGCTTACCTTAAAAAAACACAAATATTAGGTTCAATCCAAAATACACTTTATTGGGATCAGAATACTGGAATGCCAAAGAAAGGTGCTTCTTGGAGGTCTGAACAACTTACTTATATTGCAAAAGTATTGCATGAAAGAAATTCTTCCGAGGAATTTTCTAATTTAATACAATCTGCTAAAAATGAACTAGCAGATATTGAACGAAATTCCGATAATCAACTTTTCATAAAAGATAAAGAAAGAAATATTAGTCTTTTATTGAAGGAATTTAATAGAGAAAGAAATTTAGATCCTAAATTAGTTGAGTCTCTAGCAAAGGCAAAATCTAAAGGGTATGAAAGCTGGCAAGAAGCTAAGGAAAAATCAGATTTTAAAATTTTTCTTCCTTTCTTTGAAGAATTAGTTAAATTGCGGATTGAAGAGGCAAAACAAATATCAGATCAATATTCACCATGGGAAACTTTAGCCCAACCCTTTGAGCCTGAATTAACTTTAAAGTGGCTGAATAAAATGTTTCAGCCTTTGAAAGACACCCTCCCAGAGTTGATTAGAGGGATTAATAAATCTAATAAATATCACTGGGATTTGAGTCCAGAATCTCAACATAATTTATGTTCTCAATTACTTGATGAGTTTGGGAGAGATAAAGATCTAGTTGTTGTTGGTAAATCTCCCCATCCTTTTTCGATTACATTAGGGCCTAATGATTACAGGATTACGACAAGAATTGTTGAAGGTGAACCATTATCAAGTTTTTTAGCAACTGCGCATGAGTGGGGGCATTCTATTTATGAGCAGGGTTTGCCATCTCAAAGTCATCAATGGTTTGCTTGGCCTTTAGGTCAAGCAACCTCTATGGGTATTCATGAAAGTCAATCTTTATTTTGGGAAAATAGAATAGTTAAATCCAAATCTTTTTCAAAAAGATTTTTTAACAAATTTGTTTCGGCTAGATGTTCTCTTAATAATTATTTAGAACTATGGAAATCTATTAATCATTTGGAAGCAGGATTAAATAGAGTTGAAGCGGATGAATTGACTTATGGCTTACACATATTAATAAGAACCGAACTTGAAATAGATTTAATTGAAAGAGGGCTACCTGTCGAAGATATTCCAACAGAATGGAATAAAAGATATGATGAACTCCTAGGAATTAAACCATCTAATGATTCAGAGGGTTGTCTTCAAGATGTTCACTGGAGCGAAGGGGCGTTTGGATATTTCCCCTCATATTTGTTAGGACATGTTATAAGTGCGCAAATATCTTCTCAAATGGAAAGAGACATAGGTTTGATTGACAACTTAATTGAAAATGGTGAATATCAAAAGATCATCTTTTGGTTAAAAAATAATATACATGAATATGGCAGATCAGTTAATTGTATGGAGTTGGTAAGAGCTGTAACTAATGAAGAACTATCGCCAAACTATTTTATTAATCATTTAAGGTCTAAAATAAATAATTTTTGCTGAAACATTACTTTTAAAGAATTTGGTTAGGTGTGAGGATGTAAGATAAATAAAAATAATTTCTTGATGGCAAATCTAAATCAGTCCCCAAGCAGGGTTACCCCCAATTTATTGCACATACTAAATGCTTTCACTGATAGCTCAAATTCAATAATAAACACTATTGTTGAATTGAACTCTAATACCATAAATAAATATGAATTAATTACAGAAACGGGCCATCTTAAACTTGATAGGGTAGGTTATTCATCACTTGCGTATCCTTTTGCTTATGGATGTATTCCAAGGACATGGGATGAAGATGGAGATCCACTCGATGTAGAAATTGTTGGAGTAACTGAGCCATTAATACCAGGATCTATTGTGGAAGCAAGGATTATTGGGGTGATGAAATTTGATGATGGTGGAGAGGTCGATGATAAGGTAATAGCGGTTCTCGCGGATGATAAAAGAATGGACCATATCTCAAGTTATGAAGGCCTTGGAGATCATTGGTTAAAAGAAACAAAGTATTATTGGGAGCACTACAAAGATCTAAAAAAACCAGGAACATGTACTGTAAATGGGTTTTTTGGGATAGAAGAAGCTGTTAAAGTGATTAAAGATTGTGAAGAGAGATATAAAAAAGAAATTGATCCTAAATTAGTGAATTAACAAATTTTATTTTTCTCTGAATTTTTCAAATATTTCGCTTAGTATTTCTTCGGCACCTTGCTGCTTCAATTTTTTAGCTAGTTCTTTGCCTACTTCTTCGGGATCATTAATATTGCCAATGTATTGATCTTTAATAAGCCTTTCTCCATCAAGAGATGCAACCATACCAGTAAGGCAAAGTTGTTCATTCTGAATTTTACTATTCACGCCTATTGGGACTTGGCATCCACCTTCAAGCTCTCTTAAAAAAGCCCTTTCTGCTAGACATCTTTGACTGGTGGGTTTATCTTCTAAGAAATTTATAATTTCTAAAACTTTTTTATCATCAGATTTACATTCAATGCCTAGCGCTCCTTGGCCAACGGCATGAAGGGAAATTTCACTTGGGATAATTTGGTGAATTCTTGATTCAAAGCCCAATCTCTTTAAACCAGCGGCCGCAAGAATTATACAATCAAATTCTCCTGCATCTAATTTTTCAATTCTTGTAATAACATTTCCCCTGATATCTTTGAAAACAAGATTTGGGTACTTATTTCTTAATTGTGCAAGTCTTCTTAGAGAGCTTGTTCCAACAATCGAACCTTCAGGTAAGGATTCTAGTTTATAACATTCATTTTTTTTGTTTACTACTAAAGCATCTGCAGGATCCTCCCTTTTTGTAATGCATCCTAATTTAAGGCCACTAGGCAAATTGGTTGGTAAATCTTTCAGAGAATGTACAGCTATATCTGCATGGCCTACGAGCATTTGTGCTTCAAGTTCTTTTGTAAATAAGCCTTTGTCGCCTATCTTTGCTAAAGCTACATCAAGGATTTTGTCACCTTGAGTTGCCATAGCTTCTATAGATACCTCTAAATTGGGAAAATTCTTTTCCAGTTGACCTTTAACCCATAAAGTTTGAACCATTGCTAGCTTACTCCTTCTACTAGCTATTTTTAGCTTAAAATTAGTCATTAAATATTATTTTGAGTTTGAATTAGAAATTAAGTCGAATCTATCTTAAGCTATTATTTTGCCAGTTTTTAAAGCTGAATATTATATTTAACTTTTTTTATTTTATATATTCTTTTAAAACCCCATTTCGATTTGGATGTCTAAGTTTTCTAAGGGCTTTTGCCTCTATTTGTCTAATTCTTTCTCTCGTCACATCAAAAATCTGGCCAATTTCTTCAAGAGTTTTCATTCTTCCATCATCAATTCCATATCTCAATCTGAGAACATCTCTTTCTCTTGGACTAAGAGTGGCTAATACTCCTTCCAAATCTTCTCTTAGTAAAGTTTTAGAAACATCTTGCTCTGGATTTTCTATGTCAGCCTCTATAAAGTCTCCTAGTCTTGAGTCTTCTTCTTTCCCTATTGGAGTTTCTAAAGAAATAGGAAGTTGCGCACTTTTAGCTATAAATCTTAATTTTTCGATTGTCATTTCCATACTCTCAGCGATTTCTTCTTCACTAGGTTTCCTGCCAAATTCTTGGCTAAGAACTTTTGTGGTTTTTTTAATTCTGGATATTGTCTCGTATAAGTGAACTGGCAATCTAATAGTTCTACTTTGATCAGCAATTGCTCTTGTAATGGCTTGGCGAATCCACCAAGTTGCATATGTAGAGAACTTATAACCTTTTTCATGGTCGAATTTTTCCGCTGCCCTAATTAAACCCAAACTTCCTTCTTGGATTAAATCTTGAAATGATAAACCTCTGTTCATATATTTTTTAGCAATGGAAACAACTAATCTTAAATTTGATTGAACCATTTTTTCTTTAGCTCTGCGCCCTAAGAGAAGTCTTCTTCTAAATTTAGGAAGAGGCATATCTATTAACTCGGCCCATTCTCTTACAGATGGGAAATGCCCTTTTTCTGACTCATATTGAGTTGCTAACTCTTCTAATTGGAGTAAGTCAGCAATTTTTCTTGCAAGCTCAATTTCTTCATCTGGTCTTAAAAGTCGAATTCTTCCAATTTCTTGGAGATAAACTCTTATTGAATCTTCAGTGTAGATACCTTTTGGCCCAAGCTTTACATTCCCTAGCCCTTTATCTTCTTCTTCAGAATCACTAAATTCATTATTGTTATTTTCAATATTGCTTTCGTTTAACTCAGCAGATGTCTGTAAAGTTTGATTATTTTTATTATTATCTTCTTCAACTACTGTTTCTAAATTTGCATTAATTTTTTTATTGATCTTTTTTTTTGAACTAGGCTTTGAATTCTTTGATTCTGCTGCGACTGGGCACATAATTGACTCCTTTCTACGGTGAATTTAACTAGATAAAATTTTATTTAGGGCTAATTTGAACATTTAGTAGTAAAGTCCCCTCAATGTTTAAAAAACTTTTTCACAAAATGAGAATAAGAAAAGTTTTCTAAATTGTTGAAAAATTTAAATAGTGCTATAGATTACCTAAAGTAAAAAGTCTTGGGATTTCTCAGACAGGCAGATCATTTTTGATTTCAGTCAATGATCAGAGCTTCATGTCTCCCTTAAGAGCAGGATACTTACAATGTGCAAAAAAACACTTTGTGGAATGTTCAACAATCCAATACTAAGAAAAAGTTTTGAAGCCGGCAAGTAATCAGTTATTAAATATCTCCTATAAATTGGAAATCTTGCTTGATATAGGTAGTAGTAATGAAAGCTTTTACTATTTAGATGGAAATAATCTTGGAGCAGAAGTTGGAGATATTGTAAGTGTGAGACTAAGAGGGAGATTATTGAATGGGTTGGTGATCTCCAAAAAAGACTTTTCGACAATCAATAATGATGAATCAAATATTACTGGAGGAAAAAGCATAAGATATTTGTTTGTTGAAAGCATTTTGCAGAAAAAAATAATTGATGAATCTTGGAGAAAATTGATAGACTCCCTAGCCTCTTTTTATATGGTTAGTAATTTAAAAATGTTTAAAACTGCATTTCCTCCTGGCTGGATTGGTAAATATAAAAATTTCACTAAAGGTTTAAGAGATCAAATATGGATTGAAACTAAAAAAGAGTTTGATATTAAGAAAAATGGATTAAGCAAAAAAGAATTTTTTTTAATGGATACTTTATCTAAAAAAGGTAATTGGCAAAGTGAATTAATAAAATCTGGTTTTAATTACACTCTAATTAACTCAATGGTCAGTAAAAATTATCTTGCAAAATCTAAAAGAAAAAAAAATATAAATAGTAAATTAAATTCCTTTTTTAAGGATGATATCGCAACGAAAAAACCAAATCTTACAAATGAGCAAAAAATTGCGTTTCAAAAATTTCAAACAATGAAACCGGGAGATGCATTACTTCTTTGGGGCGAAACAGGTTCAGGTAAAACAGAAGTGTATATGAGAATTGCTGAAGATCAATTTCTTAAGAAAAAAAGTTGTTTGATACTAGCCCCAGAAATTGGATTAATTCCACAACTTATTGATAGGTTTAGTAGGCGATTTAATAATGTCGTTTACGAATATCATAGTAATTGTTCTCCTGATCATAGAACTTTAGTTTGGAAGAAAATTATTAATGCTAATGAACCTTTAATAGTAATAGGTACAAGGTCGGCAGTTTTTCTTCCAATCAAAAATCTGGGATTAATAATAATGGATGAAGAACATGATGTTTCTTATAAGCAAGATAGCCCTATGCCTTGCTATGACGCAAGAGAGATTGCTATTGAAATAGTAAAAAGGAATTCTGCAAAGTTAATTTTTGGGAGTGCAACCCCATCAATGAAGACTTGGAAAAAGTGTATTTTTGAAAGGAATTTTAAATTGGTCAGAATGATTCAAAGGATATCCAGTAATGAGACTCCTGAAATAAAAATTATTGATATGCGGGATGAGTTCAAGAAGGGAAATATGAAAATTTTTTCCAATGAATTATTACAATTGCTTCCTCAACTACGCTTAAAAAAAGAGCAAGCAATAATTTTGATCCCTAGGAGGGGGCATAGTGGATTTTTAAGTTGTAGAAATTGCGGATATTTAGTAAATTGCCCCAACTGTGACGTTCCTTTATCAGTTCATCTCGGATCACAAGGAAAAAAATGGTTAAGGTGTCATTGGTGTGATCATAAATCAAGATTGATCAATCGTTGCCCAGATTGTCATTCAACTGCTTTCAAACCTTTTGGAATTGGTACGCAAAGGGTAATAGAGTTTTTAAATGAAGAATTTCCTGACTTAAGAGTACTTCGCTTTGATAAAGATACAACTTCAGGAAAGGATGGTCATAGAGATATTCTTTCAAAGTTTTCTAAAGGTGATGCTGATATTCTTGTCGGTACTCAGATGTTGGCAAAAGGTATTGACATCCCTAATATTACTCTTTCAGTAGTTATTGCAGCAGATGGTTTGCTTCATCGCCCAGATATTTCAGCAGAAGAAAAATCATTGCAATTATTTTTGCAAGTAGCAGGAAGGGCTGGCAGGGCACAAAAAAAAGGGAAAGTAATTTTTCAAACATATAAACCTAACCACCCGGTGATTTCGTATCTTCAAAAAAGAGATTATGAAAGATTCTTAATTGAAAACTCGAGATTGAGAAAGGATGCTAATTTATTTCCATTTTGCACAATTTGCCTACTTAAATTATCAGGTGAAAATTATGAATTAACTGAGTCAATTGCAATAAAATTAGCAAAATATCTACTCAGTTTTTGTGAGAAAAAGAACTGGAAATTAATTGGTCCTGCCCCTAGTTTAATAGCTAAAGTCGGTAAAAAATTTAGATGGCAGATATTAATACATGGTCCTGAAGGAACAAAGATACCTTTACCTGATAGATCAATATTATGGAAACTTATTCCAAAAAATGTTTTTTTAACAATAGATGTTAATCCAGCAGAGTTGTAATTACTTTGATGGAAGTTGAGGTAAATCTGAACCTAATTTAAATCTATAGAATCTCAATAAATAAGCCAATAATATAATTATTAAAATAATAGATATCCCAATCAAGAGTTTGTTGAGGCTCCAGAAAGAAAATTCTAGACTATTTTTCTGCCCTTGATTTAAACCCCAAATTATTAGATTTTTTGTGATTTCTAAATTTGGATTATTTTTCTCGTTAAGGATAGCTTTATTAGGGTGAATAATTTTGAAAATGAGTTCTAAATTATCAATGCCTTTAATAGAATTTAGATCCAAATCAAAACTATAAAAGTATTTTTTAAAAAAAATGAAGTTTTTTTGAGTAGTATTAATTTCTATATTTGTTGATCCTCCCGCTAACTCTCCAGCTTTATTTTGGGTGATTTTAAGAACTTGCTTTGTATCCTCTAAATTGAGATTTTTATGTTTCAAAGAAAAGGTTGATTCGTCTTGTTCAATTTCTGCGTAAGGAAAAATATCTTTCATCTTCTCTTCAAATTTTAATTGCCAAGGAAATTTCTTTATATATTTACTCTCTATCACTAAATTATTAGTTATTGAATCAAGTTCACTAAGATCAAGGGTATCCTCAATTTTTACGCAGCCACTTAAAAGTGGAATTAAT
>CACBAW010000016.1 GCA_902537275.1 uncultured Synechococcaceae cyanobacterium | reverse complement strand
ATTAGAAAAGAACCTGATAAGGTTCTTATTGATTACCTAGGTTGGCATAAACAAAATAAAACATCTTATTTCGTAGGTTTACCATTATTATCGGGAAGATTATCTGGAGAGAAGAAGAATACCATCACAAGTATTGTTAAAAAATATAATTTAGATTTAAGACTCACACCTAATCAAGATATTTTACTTTGTAATATCCCCAATATAAACAAAAGTGAAATTCAAAAATCTCTATCAAAAATTGGATACGAAAATTTAGAAAACATTAATGAAATACAAAGACACGCTCTGGCTTGTCCTGCATTACCACTTTGTGGTCTTGCAATGACTGAAGCTGAAAGAATATTACCTGATGTATTAAAAAGGATCGAAAATTTACTATTAGATCTAAAAATACAAAAGACGATATTATTCAGAATGACAGGTTGTCCGAATGGATGTACCAGGCCTTATATGGCCGAATTAGCACTTGTTGGAAGTGGGCAAAACAAATACCAATTATGGTTGGGGGGAAGTAAAAATCTACAAAGGCTTGCTAAACCATTTTTACAAAGAATGGAACTTAACGATTTAGAAAAAACTCTTCAACCATTATTTGATAATTGGAAAAGTAATTTGGATTTAGATTTCGGAGATTTTATAAATACTCAAGATGAAAATTATATATTGAATTTACTAAATGAAAATCAATAGAATTTAAATTTTTCCATAAAAGGCATTTCCTTTTTTATTTTTCCAAGCCCATAATTGATCACCATAACTAAAATGCCACCATTCATTAGGATGTTGAGCAAATCCAAATTTATTCATAATTTCCCTTAAAAAATTTCTTCTAGTATTCCAAATAATTGCTTCTTCATTCTTTATTTTTTTATAGAAATATGGATTTGAGGTCTCATCCATTTGATCAACCATGCTTCCCATTTCAACAAGATTTCCGTCTTTATCTGATAAACAAACATCCAATGCACCCCCAGTTGAATGCGGGGGAGGACAACTAGTGTCATAAGAAGGATATGCCCAAAATTTTTCAACTTTTTTTAAAATAGATGGATAAGATTTTATATTTTCAAAAGAAATATCAATATCTGATTTTTCACACTCTAATAAAAATGCTCTTTTAAACATAAATTCCTGGACTTCTAAAGGTCGCCAACTGTCGCAAATTAAAAGGTTAAAACTACTCTTTGATATCAAATAATCATTTACTTTTACTAATCTATCTATGACCTCCTCTCTTAATTTCCAAATAGAAGTTTTATCTTTGTAAGGTGCTCCTAAATTAGCATAAGGGTGGGGATCTAAAAAATTTAGGCAGCTAGGTATAGCTATTAATTTATCTCCATTATCTTTAATTGGTATTTTATTCCAAATTTTCAATTGAAATTTGCAATTGATTTATAGTGGCATATATATCAAAAATTACAATGATGATTTTCAATTTAAGAAATCATGAATAAATTTATTATCAGAATTATCAATAAGTATATTCCTTAAAACAATATTTTCTTTTAAATCAGGATCATTACTAACAATCTTAATAGCCTCTTCACGGGCCTTATCAATAAGAAATTTGTTGTTAGGTAAATTATCTAGTACAAAATCAGGTAATCCGGATTGTCTATATCCTAAAATCTGGCCTGGTCCTCTAAGCTCCAAGTCTTTTTCAGCAATATAAAAACCATCATTAGATTTTTGCAAAACACAAAGTCGTTTATTTTCAAATCCATTTTTATCGGGGGTTACCAAATAACAAAAAGATTTTGTTGATCCTCTACCAACTCTCCCCCTTAATTGATGTAGCTGGGACAATCCAAATCTGTCCGAATTATAAATAATCATAATTGTAGCGTTAGGCACATCAATCCCAACCTCAATTACTGTGGTTGAAACCAATATATTAATTTCATTCTTTAAAAAAGAATTAATTACTTCATTCTTTTCTTGTGAACTTAATTTGCCATGTAATAATCCAACTTTTTTGTTAAAAAAGACCTCTTCTGATAAATGTTTGAATGTTTTCTTTGCGGAGCTTAAATTCATTTTTTCTGAATCTTCTATAAGTGGCAAAATCACATAAGCTTGCTTTCCCTTATTAATCTCATCTTCAACAATCTTAAACAAGTTAGTTAAATCATCTTCTGAAATTATTTTTGTTGTTATTGGAACCCTCCCAGGAGGGAGTTCTGTAATTTGACTCACATCTAAATCACCATAAATAGAAAGCGCAAGAGTTCTTGGAATTGGTGTTGCTGTCATTGATAACAAGTTAGTATTTTCTCCTTTATTCAGTAGTCTATTTCTTTGAGTAACTCCAAATCTATGTTGTTCATCAATTACGACCATCCCTAACGCATTAAAGATGACTTTATCCTCAAATAATGCATGAGTACCAACGAGGATATCAACTAATCCATTGTTCAAATTAGAGAAAATTTCTTTTCTCTTTTTTTGAGGAGTATTCCCAGTAAGTAGTTCAACAGAAACTAAAAGGGGGTTCAAATATTTTAATAAATTTTTATAATGCTGTTCCGCCAATACCTCAGTTGGGACCATAAATGCACCTTGCAGGTTTTTTTCAATGACAAGTAAAAGAGACGCTATTGCAATTATGGTTTTACCGCTTCCCACATCTCCCTGAAGCAATCTAGACATTGGTACGGGATTAGATAAATCTTTCTTAATTTCATTTAAAACATTTTCTTGAGATTTTGTTAATTCAAAAGGAAAAGTATTTAAAAATTCTTTTAATAAAGATTTCTTTTGAGGTAATAGTTGGGAAGTTACATTATTATTCATCTTTCTTTTTCTAAGTAGGAACTTTATTTGAAGTAAGAATAACTCATCAAAAACCAAACGTTTTTTTGACTCAATAAGTGCCTGTGAAGTTGGTGGAAAGTGAATATTAATCAACGACTCTCCTTTTGATAATAAAGATAATGAATCAAGTTGCTTTTTATTTAAAATTTCCGGATATTGCTTTGCATAAATTAGTACCTTTTTCATTAGTTTTATAAAACTCATATTTGATAATGATTCACCTAGTGAATACAAGGGTAATATTTTGCCTGAGAAATTAAAATTATCATTGTTATCCTTAAGAATTTCAATCTGCGGATCTACAAAAGTTTTGCCATACTCTGTCAATTTAACCTTTCCGGAAATTGCTAATTTGGTGCCAGGATTATAAGAAGATTTTTGAGATGTGAAGAAGGAGTAAGATCTAAATCTTCTTCCTAAAAAAAATTTTGTAACCTTTATTGAGGACGTTTCATCAGAAACTACAATATTCATTATTGATAAATTACTATTTTTTTTACTCTTATGAATGTAAAATCTTTTAACATTTGCGATGCACGTGTATAAATTATCTGGTTTTAAATTTATTATCTTTACTCTATTCGTATAATCTAGATATGTTCGTGGGAAATAATTAATTAGATCTTTTATATGAAATATCCCTAATTCATTAAGCTTATTTTTATAAACTTTTCCTACATTTTTTATTAATGAAATATCTGAATCAAAAGACAAACTTGAATCAGCTTTATTCAGAAAAACATTATTAGGAATATTATTAGAACTTTCTATTTCTAGAATTTTGCCTAGTTTATAAAGATTTTTTCTTGTATCTATAATTAACCTTTTTCTTTGATTTTCATCTAATTTATTATATTCGTTATATTTTTTAGAAAATTCATAAAATATCCTTAAATATTTGTCTGGGAGATTTAGATTATCTAGTTTTTTTAATGATTCATGCAAATAATCATTAAAATATTTTTCTCTTCCTAAAGTATTACTAAATTTGTTTTCAGTTTCAATAGTAAGAGATTTTTGAAGAGGTCTTATCCAATCTTTAATTAGTTTATTATTATTCCCGCTAGTAGCCACATTTGAAAAAAGAGTTATTTTTTCAATTTATCTTATGCAAAGTTATTTCTTTTTGCTTCCAATATGTCTCTTTTTTAATCAAATGCTGAAATTGATTTTTTAGCTCATTTATTTTATTCCTTTGAATAGAAAGATTTAAATTTTTAAACTCTAACTCAATAGTAGATATATTGAAGAAAATAATTCTTGGAAAATTTTTGGTGATTAAAGATGACTGATTTAAGTTTAATTCTAAATTAATAACAAAAGGATAGGGATGTTTTATCATAAAATTTTTGCCTACTAAGTAATCAAAGGATTCTTTAGATATCATCTTTTTTATTAGATTTGCCTTGAATAATTCGTGGTTAATATTATATGAAAGATTTAATAGTAAATTTTCCAATGACTTGTCTATTAAATTAAAATTTTTTAGGATCTGATTTTTTGTTAAATTATCCATTTGATTGATATTTTCTTTTTCTTGATATCTTGTTTTTTCCACCGTTTCTTCTCCTATTAATTCAAGTAAGGAGGAAATAAATTGCTTTTCAACTCCTAAATTTTCAAAAAAATTGTTTTTAGATAAATAATTATTATGGTCGTTATTATCTAAATCAAGTGATACGAATTTCTCATAATCATGAGCTTGATAATATTGCGAAGTATTTTGAAAGTCTACACTAATCTCAAACTGAGTGGATTCTATTAAATGAAAACCATCTTCATATTGAAATTTTTCTTTTTGATCATCCTTTGTTTTTGTTGAACTCTCAAAAATAGTAAAGTTAATTTCTTTATTTATATTTTTTTCAATTTCATTTATCTTTAATTGTTCTACTGTGAAAAAGGGCAAATTCGCAAATATTAATTTACTTATTTTTTTTTCGAAAAGACTACATAATTCATTTTCATTTAAGAAATTATCATTAATTGATTGATAATTATATATTTGATTAAGGCCTTTTTCTACAGAGATGAAAAGTAGATCTCTTACGAGATTAAGATAAAGTTCATATTCCCTATAGATATTTCTAGTTAATATTCTTTTTTGTATGTCTGCTCTCTCTAGTTGAGAATTAATTTTATCTATATCTATGTAATTATTGAAATTATTCAAATCATTCAAGTGATTAATTTGTTTGCATTGATGCAACCTCTTCAGCAAAGTCCATCTGATTTTTTTCGATACCTTCACCCAATGTATATCTTGTAAAGCGTCTTACTTTGATATTTTCACCAATTTTTGCGGCTGCTTGTTTAACAAGATCCTCGACTGTCAGGGAACTATCTTTAATGTAGGGTTGTGAAAGTAAAACAAGCTCATTAAGTCTTTTTGCTATTCTCCCTTCAACTATTTTTTCCTTAATTTGTTCTGGTTTTCCAGATAAATCATCCCTACCCATTTCAATCTGCTTTTCTTTTTTAACAACATCTTCTGGTATTTCATCAATTGATACATACTCAACATTCGGGCATGCTGCTACTTGCATTGAGACATCCTTCAAAAGAGATTGAAATATATCACCTCTAGCAACAAAATCAGTTTCACAATTTAACTCTAGTAAAACTCCGACTCTTGATCCAGTATGTATATAACTACCAATTGACCCTTCCGCAGCTACTCTTCCCGATTTCTTTTCAGCACTAGCTATCCCTTTCTTTCTTAACCATTCCAAAGCTTTATCTAGATTTCCTTCAGTTTCGTTAAGTGCTTTTTTGCAGTCCATCATTCCTGCGCCAGTTTTGTCTCTAAGATCTTTTACAAGTTTTGCTGTAATGTTTCCCATTTGAAGTAATAAAAAATAGTGAATAGTAAGTTTAAAATTGGAATTTAATTTTTTCTTTCAGCATTAGAGCCCTTTCTACCCTCATTTATGGCATCCGCAAGTCTTCCTAATATAAGTTGTACAGATCTAACGGCATCGTCGTTACAAGGAATTGGGACTTCACATAAATCCGGATCGCAATTTGTATCAAGCATTGATACTAATGAGATATCTAATTTTCTAGCTTCTAATACTGCATTAGATTCTCTTCTCTGATCAACCAATACAACTACATCTGGTAATCTTCGCATACCCTTAAGTCCACCTAAGTATTTTTGTAATCTTTCAAGTTCTCTCCTTAATACTGCAGCTTCTTTTTTAGGCCTCATCGCTATTGAACCACTACTTTCCATTCTTTCTAGATCTTTTAATCTCTCAATTCTAGCTTTCATTGTTGTCCAATTAGTCAACATCCCTCCAAGCCATCTTTGATTTACATATGCAGCTCCACAGCGTGTAGCTTCCTGAGCTACTACATCTGATGCTTGTTTTTTTGTACCGACAAATAGGAAACGTTTACCACTTTTTGCAGCGTTTCTCGTCCATTTATATGCATCGTTCATACACAATGCTGTTTTTACAAGATCAATAATGTGAACACCATTTCTCGCGCAATATATATACTTCGACATCTTGGGATTCCAACGTCTAGTTTGATGCCCGAAATGAGCACCTGCTTCCATCATTTCTGATAGTGATACAACAGCCATAATTTAAAAAAGGTTTCGGGTTAGCCTCCATCTGACGGGGAATTAGTATTAATAACTCACCCGAAACTGTCAGATGTGTGAAATTTATTTCAATTATCTTAGCAAGTGATGTGTATTTCTAAAAGCTTTTTATCTTGATTTGGTTAATTGTTTAATGTAAATCATATTTAGAGGGATCCTAAGTATCTCAAGTGCAAGTCTATTTCTCTTTTTATTCACAAGGATTTTTAATAAGGGAAGGATTCTATTAACACTGATTAGTCCTCCCAAGCAAAGAATTTGCCAAAGTAAATTATGAAGAGGAGTTAATTGAATCATAAATCTAACCCTTAAATTTGGGTGTTTCTTATAAAACACTAGAGCCATTTTTGCTCTCTCTTTTTCTTGAGCTATTAATGAATCTATTTGTTCGCAATTAAATGGCGGATGCCAATGAAAACCTACTGCATTTGGGCATTTAATTAATTTTGTCCCAATTTTTTTTAATCTTTCTCCAAGTTCTAAATCCTCCCAACCGTAAAGACTAAAAGAAGTATCAAATAATCCCACGCTTAAAATCAATTCTTTAGATATCGCTACATTCCCGGTAGCAAAGTATGCAAAAGAAGTGTCCATTATTTTATGTTTTTCACTCTGAGGATTTAGAAAATTAGATGTATTGACTACCGAGCCATAGGTAAAACATTTTTTATCATTTTTTCTCCAAGAGGCAAGTAATTTTTCTACATGGCAATTTATAAAATTGTCTAAAACAATAAGATCACTATCAATAAATATAATAATTTCATATTTTGATTTAATTACTCCCAGATTTCTTCCAAGTGCAGGCCCTCCATGTTCTTGCTGAAATAGAATAACGTGTGGGAGATTAGCTTTGTTTTTGTTTATCCATAAGGTTGTACCATCAGTTGATCCATCATCAACTACTAATATTTCATAATTACTGATATTTGTATTTAATTTTTGATTCTCAAGCGCAAATAGACATTTCTCTAGTATAGGTAATCTATTGTAAGTCGGTATAACAATACTTACATTCATGATTATGTCTTAAATATGCATAATATATTAAACTCCAAAAGATAAAAATAAAAAAGGCTTAATCAGCTGCACCGCCATTATTTGCTGTACCTGTAACGTTTCCACCATCAGGTCTTCCATCAGTTCTTAATTTCCTTTTTTTGAATTTTCTAGCATAGGCTCTATTACGTTCCTGCTTTTCTTTTTTTAGATTCCTTCTCTTAGACATAAAATTTTTAACTTTTAATTATATTAGCTCACTATGAGCAATATATATTTTACCATCTTCCATATTTAATATCCTATCAGCCATATCAGAAATTCTTGGATCATGCGTCACCATAAGTACAGAACAATTTTGCTCTTTTGCTAGTTTCCTTAAAAGGGTTACTATTTCTCTTCCTGTAACGCTATCTAAAGCAGAAGTGGGCTCATCAGCTAATAAAAGTTTTGGGTTAGCAGATAAAGCTCGAGCAATTGCTACTCTCTGTTTCTGCCCACCAGATAAGTCATTAGGCAACTTTTTATGATGTTCTTCTAATCCTACCGCTGACAACCAATTCCGTGCTATTTCACGTCTTTGCAAATATGTTAAACCTTTTATTAAGTCGGCGCCCATCTGAACATTTTGTTCTGCTGTTAAACATCTCAGAAGATTGTGACCTTGAAAAATCATTCCAATACTTCTTCTAAGAATCTGACGTGTTTTCCTTGATGCTCCATTTAACTGATTATTTAATACGGTTAAATCTCCACTTTGACAGGTTCTCAAGGCACCAATTAATGTCAAAAGAGTCGTTTTACCACATCCAGAAGGTCCTTTTAAAAGAACCAACTCTCCTTTATCAATATTTAAATTAACGTCATTAAGAACTTGTTTTTTATTCTCATTTTTTCCATAAAAATGACTCAAATTATTTATTGAGACTGTTTTAAGGGTTTTTTCATTATTTTTTGATTTATTAGCTTTAATCATTTATCTTTAATTGTTAAAAAATTTCGGCAGGATCAGCGTCAACTAATTTACGCATCGCAACAGCAGCGGAACCCATACACATAACAAGAACTAATACAAAAATTAAAATAGTTTTATCTGCGTCCATTATTATTGGGAGTTTAGTAGAACTTCTTATAACTGAGTAAAGTATTTGACCAGAGAAATAAGCAGGTAAATAACCAAACAATGCCAACAAAAAACCCTCTCTAGCTACGACAAAGAAAAGGGACTTAAGTCTATACCCCATTGCTAATAAGGTTGCGTACTCTGGGAGGTGATCTGTAACGTCACTATAAAGAATTTGATAAACGACCACACACCCTACAACAAAACCCATCAAGGCTCCCAAACTAAATATAAAACCAATTGCAGTACTATTTTTCCAATAATTTTTTTCAAATTCTATAAATTGTTTTTTTGTAAGAACCTTAACATCATTTGGGAGTGAGTTATTTAATATCCTTGAAATCAATTCAGGATCAGATCCTTTTTTTATCTTTACCAAACCAATTTCTATACTGCCAGGAGGATTAGCAGGAAAAAGTCTTAAGAAGGTTTCTCGACTAGTTATCAAATTACCATCTGCACCAAAAGATGGTCCCAACTCCACAAGGCCCTCAACAATTACTCTTTTTCCAGCAACCTCAGTCTCAACTTTTTTTTCAGATAAGAACCATTCTTCAATCGGTCCAAATTCAGGTCTAGATAGTTTGTCAAAAAGAACTCTAGATGGATTTCTCAATTTATAAGCTTTCTTTGAGAAGCCCTCATCTAAAAGAAGTGAATCGGAGGGATTAAAACCTAATGCAAGTATTGATCTAGTTTTCAGATTATCGGGATTTCTCCAAAGTAAATAATTTAGATTAACAGGAGCAGTTTTTTCAACATCTTCTACTGCGAGAGTTTGAATTAACCTTCTTTTTGGGAATCCACTCATGCTTATAGAACTTTTTGATCTGGGACTTATCAAAACAAGATCGGCATCCAGAAGTTTATGAATAGTTACGCTCGTGTCAAATAAACCATCTCTAAAACCTAATTGCATAAACATCAAAATCCCTGCAAAACTGATTCCAGCTATGGCAACAGCTAGCCTTAATGGTTGCCTAGTTAATAACAACCAGGCTAATGGTATTTTTCTAAATTTCAAAAAAGAAAAACTCATTAGGGAATAAATTTTGCAATCACTTTCATTCCTGCATAGTTTTGAACTATATCTATAGAATCTTGATCTAGTTTTACTAGTACCTCGATAATTCGCGAATCAGCGTCCCCCGTTGGATCAGTAGATAAAACTTTTCTTTGTTTTACCTTAGGACTAATCCTAATCACCTTTCCCTTAAGATTTTTTTGAAAACCGCCATTCTCACTGCTCAATTCAACATTCTGAGAGATAAAGACTCTATCGATGTCAGATTCATACACCTCTATCAAAGCTTCCATTTTTTGACTAGAACCAATATCCAAAATCCCTTCATTTTGAGGCCTCTCACCAACTCTCGTATTTATTCCAAGGATAAAACCATCAATTGGACTCCTTAGTTTTGAATTAAATAGATCTATCTTGATATTTTTTCGATCTCCGATGAGGTTTATTTTCTGTTTTTGCAATTTTAATAATTCATCTTTTCTTTGTGAAAACTCTACAAAAGAATATACATCTTTGCTCAAAGCTTGCTCATACCTTTGAATTTGATCTTTTTTTAGGGTAATTTCTTCATTAATGGTATTAATTAGATTTTCATTTCTTTCAAGATCAGCAATTAATTTTTCTCCATTTTCAAAGATTGCGAGGATATCTCCTTTTTTCACGAAATCTCCTTCATTTACTAAAATTTCGACAATTCGGGGGGAGGAGCCAAACTGGCTTATGGGAGCCGCCAATTGTCTAATCTCTCCCGAAGGAGAGAGTTGACCAAGTGCGGCAACAGCTGTGATAGGAGGTATGAAATCTGAAGTTATTTCCTCTTTTAATTTTGAACTAGATTTATTATTTCCAGAACAGGAAATAACACCAAGAGATATAGGTGTAAATAATAAAAAATAAATAAACAAATTTTTTAATATTTTAAATTTCATTAAAAATCGAAGAGTACTGTTTTTATATAGTTATTGACCCATTTTTCATCAAAATATTTTAAAAGAACCATGCTAGTCTTCTCATTTTTCATTTGTTGAACACAATAATTTTTTTGAAAATCTATTCTCTCTTGGATAATTTCCTCATTAACTTCCGGTTTAGCTTTCTTACTTAATTTGATCAAAATTGTGAGGTATTGATCGACAACTCCACAAAAATCATTTTTTTCAGATTTACTTTTTAGGGAAGCAAAAAATACATTATTAGAAAAAATACCCCCCCATTTAGGAATCTCTCTTAAAGAGGTAAAAGAACTTTTATCAACTTCGGAAAGTAATTTTTCGTATTTCAAACCTTGGTTTTGTGATGCAGGGGATAAATCAACAATGGCAGCAGAAACAATATCATTTATTTTTACCAAATCCATCCCAAAAATAGGGATATCAAACTTTGGATCAGGAAAAAAAAACGCAGTGTAATATTCTAAGTTTCTTTGAAAATTCTGCTACTTCAATATGTAACTTTCTAAAACCTTTTGCTTTGTGAAATTCATTTTCAATGCAAAGTTCTCTGTCTATTTCTTTGGATATTATATTAGTTAGTTTTGGATCAATTTTTATACTCTTTAGGTCCTCAAGCATGGATCTATGCTCTCTAATATTTTGTAATAAATCCAAAATAAGAGGGTCAGTTGATTTTGTTTTAGTTAAAGATTCAGACAACAAGGCTAAAAAGTACCAAAATAGAGTTTAAAGAGAGAACCGAAATGAACGTAGGAGAAGTTAACTACTACACCCATTCAAGCAAAACAAGATGTGTGTTTGTGGATAACAAAGAATTACCGCTTATAAGCATTGATATTTGGTGCAAAGCAGGTTCTTCATTTGAGGATGTTGATAAAAACGGGACTGCTCATTTTCTAGAACATATGATTTTTAAAGGATCTAACAAAATAAAGCCAGGTGAGTTTGACCAAAAAATTGAATCACTAGGAGGATTAAGTAACGCTTCAACTGGTTATGATGATGTACATTACCATGTCTTAGTTCCACCAAGTAACTTTAAAGAATCACTTGCTCTTTTGACAAATATTGTCGTTGCTCCAAATTTAAATCCTGATGAATTTATAAAAGAAAAAGGGGTGGTTATTGATGAAATAAAACAACAAAATGATCAGCCTGAAGAAAGACTATTTAATTATTTTTTGAAAAGGGTTTGGTTAAGTCCGAATTATGCTAATTCGATTTTAGGAACAGAACATAGTATTAAAAACTTAGAGATAAATGACCTTTTGAAATTTCATAGAAAATATTACACTACCGAAAAAGTTTGTATTGCAATTGCGGGCAATCTCTCTGAAGAAATTTATAAAATTTTTAAAAAAAGTGATTTATCTGGCATAAAAGAAAGTCCAAATTTAATAAATATAAAAAATAAACCTTCTTTAAAAATTAGGAATGGTAGAGAGTCAGTTAAGTTTGATAATTTAGAGTTTTCAAGAATATTTATGGCTTGGTTTATTCCAAACCTGAATGATCAAAGAAATATTATTGGACTAGAGATTCTTGCATCAATACTCTCTGTGGGAAGAAACAGCAGATTAGTTAAAATTTTAAAAGAAAATAGTAATCTTGTTGAATCGATATATGTAGATGTAAATGCTGGAGAACTAGGAGGATTATTTATGATAGAAGCAAGTTGTGAGTCCAAAGATATTGATTTAGTAGAAAAGCAAATTAATAAAACAATAGATGAGATCTTAAATTATAAAGTCTTGGCTTTGGATGAAATAAAAAAAGCTATAAATATTGTGAAAAGTAATTATATCTTTAATTTAGAGACATCTACACAACTCTCTTCATTCTTTGGAAATGAACTTCTTTGGGGGAGAAAATCTTCAATAAATAACTTAGAGAGTCATTTAAAATATTGGCATGACTTGGATAACTTCAAAGAGATAACAGAATATATCCGTGGAGAGAAATTCACTTTAGTTGCATCTCCTGGTAAATGTTAAAAAGATATTTTTTAAATAATAAAAAAAGAAATTTTTCAACTGCTTTAATTTGGATTAAAGGGGGGAGTGATATGGATAGTACTGGTAAAAAAGGGATAAACAAAATCCTTTGTTCATTACTTACCAGAGGATGTGAAGGTTTTAACAATTTCACTCTCTCTGAATATATTGAGTCCTATGGAGCAGAATTAAATCAAGAAATATTTGAAGATGGTATTTCAATAAGTATTAAATCCCTAAATGAACATTTCAGCAAATTATTCCCTTTATTAGACTTGATAATTAATAAGCCAATCCTCTCAGAAACTGAATTTAAAAAAGTAAAAAAATCTTCTATTGATCACATTAAAAAAGATAAAGAGAATCCATTCATTATCTGTTTTGAAAAATGGAGAAAAATTGTTTACTCAAATCATCCCTATGCTTTCAACACAATTGGGAATGCTAATGATGTCTCAAAGATTACCTATGAAGATATTTTACTTGAGTTTAAAAATTTAAAAAATAGAGAAAAGTATTTAATTTCAAATAATCCTGAAATAAACGGAGAAAATTTTGGAACATTAGAAAAAAAAATCTTAAAAGAAAAATCAGATCCTTTAAATCATAATTTAAATACTACGAATAGATTTGATTACATTAATAGTGATTCAAATCAAACAATAATAATGATGGGCGACCAAACTTGCTCGCGAAGAAGTAATGAATATTTTCCTCTTAAGATTTTAGAGTCATATTTATCTTATGGAATGAGCGCTGCTTTGTTTAAACTTTTTAGAGAAAAACATGGTATTACTTATGATTTAGGCGTTTATTATCCTATCAGGAGTGGAAATGCCCCATTTTTAATTTATTTATCCGTATCTAATGAGCAAGCACTTTTTGCTTTTGAACTTTTATCAAAACTATGGAAAAATTTACTCTTTAATCCGTTGACTGATGCTGAAATATTTTTAGCAAAAGAAAAACTAAAAGGTTCTTTTCTATTAGGAAATCAATCACTAGATGAAATTTTACAGAGAAAGATACAGCTAGTTAGTTATGGTATTTCACCAATTTCTGAGAACGATTTAAACTCAAAAATAGAAGAAATATCTTCGTTAGATATTTTTAAATTAACAAATAAGTATTTTTCAAAACCTTTTCTCAGTATTTCTGGAAATAAAAATATATGTTTAGAAGTTTCTAAAAGGTGGAAGAAAAACTTTTGAGTTAGTTTTTCTCAATCTTATCAATATCTATTAAGAACGAACCTCTCCTAAACTTTACTTCAACAGTATCTGGAGATTTAATTGAAAGGATTTGCCCTATTTCATCAATTGCAACTAGATCAGGTGGTCTTAACATCGGCATATTATCTGAAGTCTTTAAGTAAGAGACTGGCGCAATCAACTTAACCTTATCGTTGATCTCAAATTTCATTTAAAAATTAGTTACATTAAAGAGTAGTATAAGCATAAAGTTAGAGAAAATATCAACGAAATGCACTGATTCATTCTAGAATCCTAGAATTGACTTTTAACAAATTAATGAATCAGAAATTCAAAACATTAATTTTATGGGCTTTACCTATACTTTTAGTTATTGCGCTTTCCTACCAATTTTTATCATCAAGCAATGTAGATTCACTTAAATCTAATGGGACTACTGTTGCACCAAGAAATTCAGCGGTAGCAAGAGTTAGTTACGGAAGATTTTTAGATTACATTAATTCAGGAAGGGTTACATCTGTTGATATTTTTGAGGGAGGCAGAAATGCAGTTATTGAGACAATAGATTCGGATTTAGATAATAAAGTTCAAAGGTTGCGTGTAGATCTTCCAGGATTAACACCAGAGCTTATAAATATTTTAAAAAATGAGGGAATCAGTTTTGATGTTCATCCAGTAAAAACAGCTCCTCCTGCATTAGGAATTTTAGGTAATTTACTATTTCCGGCTATTTTAATTGGAGGTTTAATTTTATTAGCGAGGAGGTCAAATGGTATGCCAGGAGGTCCTGGCCAAGCAATGCAGTTTGGAAAAACAAAGGCAAGATTTGCCATGGAAGCCGAAACAGGAGTTGTATTCGATGATGTTGCAGGCGTTAATGAAGCCAAACAAGATTTGCAAGAAGTTGTCACTTTTCTGAAAAAACCAGAAAAATTTACTTCTGTAGGAGCAAGGATTCCCAAAGGAGTTCTATTAGTAGGACCTCCTGGTACTGGTAAAACCCTTTTAGCTAAAGCAATTGCAGGAGAAGCTGGTGTGCCATTTTTCTCATTATCAGGTTCTGAATTTGTTGAAATGTTTGTTGGTGTTGGAGCTAGTAGAGTTAGAGACCTTTTCAAAAGAGCTAAAGAGAACAGTCCTTGTTTAATTTTTATTGATGAAATTGATGCCGTTGGAAGGCAAAGAGGTGCAGGTATTGGTGGAGGTAATGACGAGAGAGAGCAAACTCTCAATCAATTACTTACTGAAATGGATGGGTTCGAAGGTAATAGCGGCATAATAATAATTGCAGCCACAAACAGGCCAGATGTTCTCGACTCAGCTCTAATGAGACCAGGCAGATTTGATAGACAGGTAACAGTAGATGCACCTGATATTAAGGGCAGACTATCAATATTGGAAGTTCATGCTAGGAATAAGAAACTTCAAGAGGATCTAACGCTTGAAAGCATTGCTAGAAGAACTCCAGGATTTACTGGGGCAGATTTAGCAAATTTATTAAATGAAGCTGCTATATTAACCGCCAGGAGGAGAAAAGATTCTATTAGTATCTCAGAAATTGATGACTCTGTAGATAGGATTGTAGCAGGAATGGAAGGCTCTCCATTAACAGATGGTAGAAGTAAAAGATTAATTGCTTATCATGAAGTTGGCCATGCTCTCATAGGTTCACTTGTTAAAGCTCATGATCCTGTTCAAAAAGTGACTGTCATTCCAAGAGGTCAAGCTAAAGGATTAACTTGGTTTACCCCAGACGATGAACAAACCCTTGTTAGCAGAGCGCAATTAAAAGCGAGGATAATGGGTGCTTTAGGAGGAAGAGCTGCTGAAGACGTAGTTTTTGGAGAAGGTGAGATTACAACAGGAGCGGGAGGTGATTTCCAACAAGTCGCTTCAATGGCTCGCCAAATGGTTACTAGATTTGGAATGAGTAATTTAGGTCCGATAGCTTTAGAAAGTGGTAATCAAGAAGTATTTGTTGGTAGAGATTTAATGACTAGAAGTGAGGTTTCTGATTCAATCTCTAAACAAATAGATGAAAGTGTAAGAGTAATGGTCAAGGAATGTTATAAAGAAACCTACGATATAGTAAGCAAAAATAGAGAAGCTATGGATAAGATAGTCGACCTACTAATCGAAAAAGAAACATTGGATGGTGATGAATTTGTAAGTATTCTTTCCAAATTCACTCAAATTCCTGAGAAAGAGAGAACACCTCAATTATTAAGCTAAACTTTTATCGGTTTTTTATCTAAAACCAGATCAATTAAACCATATTCAACAGCTTCGTTTGGGGACATATAAAAATCTCTATCAGTATCTTCTTTGATAGTATCATAATCCTTTCCAGTTCTTTCTGATAATTCAGTGTTAAGTCGTTCTTTTAAGAACAAAATTTCATCTGCTTGAATTCTAATATCACTGGCTTGCCCTCGAGCTCCTCCAAGTGGTTGATGAATCATTATTCTTGAATGTCTAAGGCTGCTTCTTTTACCTTTAGTACCTGCCGCCAGCAAAAATGCACCCATACTAGCTGCTAATCCAACACAAACTGTATGAATGTCAGGCTTTACATGTTGCATTGTGTCAAAGATACCCAATCCGTCATATACGGATCCGCCAGGTGAATTTATGTACATATAAATGTCCTTATCTGGATCCTCTGCCTCGAGGAATAATAATTGAGCAACAATTCTATTAGCAGTTTCACTAGTAACTTGTTCTCCCAAAAAGATTATTCTCTCTCTTAATAGTCTCGAATATATATCAAAGACTCTTTCACTACCGCCTGATTCTTCTAAAACTAAGGGGATCATAATAATATTTATCTGTTTATTAGATATTAACTATATTGAGTCAACATACGCTAACCTTATTAAGGTTTACATATAAAAAATTGAAAGAAAAATTGACTGTTTCAGATAGCAAAAAGTTATTTCATGAAAAATTTCCTTACGTCATTCCAGGTTTATATAAAAGAATAGTTGATGAAATGCTTGTCGAACTTAATCTTTTAAACCATCAAAATGAATTTACGCAAGATTATCTCTTTTGTGTCGGTCTCACCGAAACATTCAAAGAATTAATGAAAGGATATAAACCTGAAAAACACTTGGATCTACTTTTTGAATCTTTATGCAGTTCTTCAAATTTTGAGGCGAAGGAAATTAATGAAATATCTAAAAAGTCTAAAAAAGAATTCAAGGATAAAACATCTAAAGATACTTTAAATTTACTAATAGAAAAAAGTAGTTCTAAACTTTATCCTTCTAGGATTTTGAACTTAGGAATATATATATTAATTTCAAACTCCCAAGATTTCAAAGAGAAAAATGAATCAGATAAAAATAAGATGACCTCTGATATTTTTGAAAAGTTAAGCTTATCTGCTAATAAAGCAGAAAAAGATATTGGAATCTACAAAAGCAGCATATCAAAAATGGAACAAGCAAAAGAATTAATTGAAGAGCTCAGAATTAAGGATAAGAAAAAAGAACAAAAATAATAATATTTATTTATTCAATCTTTTTTTATCTTTCCAAGAGACGTAAGATATATAAACTACAGCTAATGTTATGAATATGAGTAAAACTAACGATGTTAAAATAAGAAATTTATTTAAATAGACTTCATAAGTTAAAAATGAAATCATATGTCAATGGATCCGTCCCCATTTCTTCCCCAAACAACCATGGCAATTGAAAAAGTAAAAATAGCAGCCAATGCTGCCCAGCCTATTTGAAAGATCATTAAAATTTAATAGTTTCTATAAATATAACAGAACATCAAAATTTTTTAATCATTTTAAAGCTAAAGTTAATTTCTCAGAAACAAAATTTTCTCAATAGAATAACGATAAAATTAAATTGGGAAGGTTAGTTTTAAATCATAGTACAAATATAGAGGGTTTAATTCCAATACTCCAAAAATTAGCACTGGACATTAATATTAAGACAATAACTCCAGCTGTTATTTCAAGAGCCAGAGGAAGATCATCTAGATTGATAATTAGATTGTCAGTGAAAACTATAAATGGATATAAAGCAATAGCAAGAAAGGGTAAAACAGCCCAAGAAGTTTTTATTTCAACAGACTTAAGTAAAGATGAATTAAAACAAATCATAGATAATTTATAATAAAAGTAATTTAATTAAAGAAAATTAGAGAACAGTAAGGAAAGAGCAAATGAAGATGGTATTGAATTTTTCTATGTTTTTATTGGCCTTTTTTTCATTTAGTAATGAATCATTCTCACTTACTGACTACCAAATAAAAAGATTTTGCGAAAAGAAGAAAAGGGTATCTTTATGTATCAAAAATTTAAAAGAAAAAAGATCTGAACTCCAAAAAGGTAACCTAATTGAAATACCTGTAACACCTTACAAACAGTAATTAAAAATTGAATTTGAATTTAAATTTCAAATTCTGATTCGAAAAGATTAAAAGCATTTTTATAACTTGTGAGAAGTTCTTC
>CACBAW010000015.1 GCA_902537275.1 uncultured Synechococcaceae cyanobacterium | reverse complement strand
TTAGAAGAAAGATTTGGTAATTACTCATTAATGAGTTTCAAACTAGATACGGGACGAACGCATCAAATAAGAGTTCATTGCGCTCACATTAATCATCCAATTGTGGGTGATCCATTATATGGAAGATGTAAAAAACTACCATGTAAATTAGATGGCCAAGCTTTACACGCCATCAAGCTTGGACTTATACATCCAATAAATGGTAAAGAAATGATATTTGAATCAGAATTACCATCAGATTTTCAAAAATTACTAAGTGTTCTTAAATTTAAATGAGATTTAAAGAGGAATTTAGAAGCGATTTTGTATACGGGTTTCGAGTTTTAGTGAATATTGTAGAACTTTCTCCTTCATCAACTATCTTTCCATGATTCATAACTAGCAACCTATTACAAAATCTTTTAGCAATGCCTAAATCATGGGTAATAAAAATAATCGTTAAATTCATTTTTTCTTGAAAGACTCTTAGTAATTCAAGAATCTCTATTTTTACTGAAGCATCCAACATATTTACGCTCTCATCACAAATTAAAATTTTGGGCTTCAACAATAGCGCCCTAGCCAATGAAATTCTTTGCAATTGACCACCAGATAATTGGTTAGGATAAGAATTAATAAAATCATTATTTAAAGGAAGATTTAAATTTCTTAACATTGATTTTATTTCTTTTTCGATTTTTCTTTTATCTGAAATTTTTTGAATTAAAAATATATCTTCCAAAATATTTTTAATTGTCATTTTCGGATTCAAACTTGAAAAAGGATCTTGAAAAATAATTTGCACTTTATTGTTCTTTTTAAAAGATTTATTTTTTTTCGATGCGTGATTTTTATCATATATTTTTATTTCACCACCTCTTACTTTAAGAAGTCCAATTAAAGCCCTACATAATGTACTTTTACCACTCCCTGAAGAACCAACTATTCCAAGAGTCTCATTCTCATATAACTTGAAACTAACTTCATTTAAAGCCTTATTCCATTTATTAATGAAAATTGAAGAATTTAATTTATACCAATGTCTTAGGTTATTTACCTCTAGAACTACCTCATCTCGAGCATTATTTTTAGTATTTGGTTCTAATACTATTTTTGAAGCATTTACTAACTTCTTCCCAATATCTGATTTCGGTGATTTAAAAATATCTAATATATTCCCTTTTTCAACAATCGATCCCTTTTCAATTATTGCAACTTTTTTACACCACTTTGCTGCAAGATTAATATCATGACTAATTAAAATTAAAGTTGTATCAAATTCATTACATAGATGAATTATTTCTTGCATAATTTCAAAACTTGTTTTGGTATCTAAGCTTGTTGTAGGTTCATCAGCTATTAATAATTTAGGTTTTAAAGCAAGTGCCATCGCTATAGAAACTCTCTGTCTCATTCCACCGCTAAATTGATGTGGGAAAGAATCAAGTCTACTTTCTTCAATTCCGACTTTTTGAAAAACTTCTCTTACTAATTTTTTAATAGCTAAAGATGATTTAGTTTGATTATGTGTTTTAAATAATTCATATAAATGCTCCCCAACTCTCATTAGCGGATTAAGTTTTTTTATAGAGTCTTGATAAATAAATCCAAAATTCTTTCTTCTAAATAATTGTGCATCTTTGTTATTTATTTTTCTAGGATCTACACTAGAAATCGATAGATACCCTTTAGAGGTGGCTTTTTCAGGCAATATATTTACTAATGTTTTTGCAAAAGTGGTCTTTCCACATCCAGAAGGTCCTATTATGGCCAAATGATCTCCACTATCTATTTCCAAATTAAAATTTTTGATAATAGGTTGCTTTTTTAGACCATATTTAACAGTAAGATTTTTAACTACAATAATTTTTTCTTTATTTTTTTCCATGATTTATAGCAAATTTTTCTAGACATAAATAAAATACATCTAAAGCAATATAAAATGTCCGAGGCAGCTGCAAATTCAAAAGAAAAAAAAGAAATTGAAGTTTCCAAAACTATTTTGCCTGAAAATAAAAAATATGAAAGTGAATCTTTGAATTATCAAATAAAGATTCCCGATTGGCTTCTTAAAGATATTCATAATTTTGAAAAATCAAATAAAGAAAATGATGAGAATCAAAACCTTGTAGTAAAGGCTTTTAAACTTGCTTATAAAGCTCATGATGGACAATTCCGGGCGAGCGGCGAGCCATACATTATCCACCCGGTTGCCGTTGCAAATCTCCTTAAAGAAATAGGTGCTAGTTCATCTGTTATTGCTGCAGGGCTTTTACATGATGTAGTTGAAGATACGGGGATTGATTTTTCCGAAATAGAAACAAATTTTGGATTAGAAGTAAAAATACTTGTAGAGGGTGTAACAAAATTAGGCGGCATTCACTTTAACAACAGGACTGAAGCACAAGCTGAAAATCTTAGGAAAATGTTTTTGGCTATGGCCAGCGATATCAGAGTTGTCTTAGTAAAACTTGCAGATCGACTCCATAACATGAGAACAATTGAATGGCTAAATGATGAGAAAAAACTAAGAATTGCGAGAGAAACAAGAGAGATTTATGCACCATTAGCTAATCGACTAGGAATAAACAGATTTAAATGGGAATTAGAAGATTTAGCTTTTAAATTCCTAGAGCCTAAAGAATATCTAGATCTTAAAGATCAAATCGCTGTTAAAAGAAGTGATAGAGAAAAAAGATTAAAAGTAACTTTGAATCTGATGAAGGAAAACTTGATTTCAGCAGGTTTGAAAAATTTTGAAATAACAGGAAGGCCAAAACATCTTTATGGCATCTGGAGCAAAATGGAAAGACAACAAAAGCATTTTCACGAGATTTATGATGTTGCTGCCCTAAGAATTATCGTAGACAATTCAGATAGTTGTTATAGAGCTTTAGCAGTTGTTCATGATACTTTCAAACCAATTCCAGGTAGATTTAAAGACTATATAGGATTACCAAAACCCAATGGATATCAGTCCTTACACACTTCTGTGATTGGAAGACATCGACCTATTGAAGTTCAAATTAGAACTACTTCGATGCATCAAATTGCTGAATATGGTATTGCCGCTCATTGGCAATACAAAGAGGGTGGTTCTCCTGCTAAAAGTAATGCCGAGAGATTTAATTGGCTAAGACAATTAGTAGAATGGCAACAAGAAGCTAATGAAAGTGACCATAATGATTATTTAGCTTCAATTAAAGAAGATTTATTTGATGAAGAAGTATTTGTGATCACTCCAAAAGGAGATGTTGTTGGTTTAAGGAAAGGATCTACCGCGATAGATTTCGCCTACAGAATTCATTCTGAAGTTGGAAATCACTGTAATGGAATAAGAATTAATGAAAAACTATCTCCATTATCAACAGCACTTCAAAATGGTGACTTCATAGAAATTTTGACAAGTAATAATGCTACTCCAAGCTTGGATTGGCTGAACTTTGTAGTTACGCCAACTGCTAAAAATAGAATTCGCCAATGGTATAAGAAAAGCCATCGTGATGAAACGATTAAAAGAGGTAGAGATTTACTAGAAAAAGAAGTAGGTAGAAACGGTTTTGAAGCATTACTTTCTAGTGAAGCCATGAAAAAAGTTGCAAATCGATGCAATTTAAAAACTACTGAAGACCTTCTTGCTTCTCTTGGTTTTGGTGGTTTAACTTTGCATCAAGTATTAAACAGACTAAGAGAGGAAATAAAATTAAAGACAGAAGATGTAAAAAATGATTCTGACTCTGAAATAGCAAAATCTCTTAAAAGTAATAGTAATTTATCCACTAATCAATCTAATACAGCAGCTAAATCGCCAATTTCCGGGATAGAAGGTCTTGATTACAGAATAGGTAAATGCTGTGCCCCACTCCCAGGCGAGGATATTATCGGAACTGTGTCGCTCGGCAACCATGGGATAACTATTCACAGGGAAGATTGTGAAAATGTAATACCAATTCCAATAGAGAGAAGATTACCTGTCGGTTGGAATCAAGATAATAAAACTGGCGATAATAAGTTTCCAATTCAGCTACGAATAGAAGTAATTGATCGAGTTGGAGTTCTTAAAGATATTCTTATGCGGTTATCTGATAAAGGTATAAACGTTAGCGATGCCAATGTTAAAACTGCTTATGGTAAACCAGCTATTATAAACCTTTGTGTAGGTCTTGAAAGTTATAATCAACTTCACAAAACAATTGAACAAATTAAATCAATGGCAGATGTTTTAAATATTGCCAGAGTTGGACAAAGTTAATTTTAAAATCAGATCAATCTATCTTTTACTTTTTATCTTGTAGATAAAGAAAACAATACTGCCGCAAATCACAGCTAATAAAATACCTACAAAAGATGAACCTAAGAGTAATTTTAGAGAAAAAATTCTACCTTGTTTCCATAAGTCATCAACAACTAAACTTTTTTCAAGAATTTTATTAGAAGAATTATTTAAAAAAATCGAACCAACTTTATAATTAAAATAATAAAGTGGAATATAAGTAAAAGGGTTGCTGATCCAAGTACCAATTGCAGCTAGAACAATATTTCCTTTAGCTATTTTCGCAAAAAATACCCCCATTAAAGTCTGAAACCCAAAAAAAGGAAAGCAGCCACTAAATACCCCTATAGCTAAACCTTTAGCATTAAAGAAAGGACTTCCATTCTGATTCCTAAATAATGATAGAATTTTCTTATAGGCAATATCTCTTTTAAATCTCATTCAGAAAGAAAATTTCAAATTAAATTCTTGATAATCTTACTTAATTATCCATAACAAAGCGAGAGATGGATTCAAAAGTTACTACAGAAGATACGATAGCCGCAATTGCTTCGGCTATAAGTGTAGGGAAAGGAGGAGTTGCGATAATAAGAGTATCAGGGAAAGACGCAATAAATTCTTGCAAAAAGATTGTTCAAACCAAATCTAAATATGCATGGGAATCACATAGAGTTTTTCGTGGTTTTATTCAGGAAAATAAACAAAATAAATTTATAGATGAGGTTTTAATTTTAGTGATGAAATCACCAAATAGCTTCACAGGAGAAAATGTAGTTGAACTTCATTGTCATGGCGGAATTATCATAGTAAATAAAGTTTTAAAGATATTATTATCTAATAATTCTACGGTTAGACTTGCAAACCCAGGAGAATTTAGTCAAAGAGCTTTTCTTAATGGAAAAATAGACCTTACTCAAGCCGAGTCGATTAATCAGTTAATTAATGCAAGCAATACCAGATCAGCAGAGTTAGCTTTTAGCGGGGTTCAAGGAGAAATAAAGAAAAAAATTGATGATATTAAAAATGACCTTATAAATCAACTTTGCGAAATAGAAGCGAGAGTTGATTTTGAAGAAGACTTCACAGATTTTGATTACACCAAATATCTAAAAAACATAAAAAAAGTAAAAGAAAAAATAGAATTACTAATAGAAAATGCAAAAAGAAATTCATATATTCACAATGGAATATCAATTGCGCTTATAGGTAAAACAAATGTTGGTAAAAGCTCTTTATTAAATTTGCTTGCAAAAAAAGAGAAAGCAATCGTAACTAATATTCCTGGTACAACTAGAGATGTTATTGAAGTTAATTTAACTATTAATGATATTCCAATGAAAATAATTGATACTGCTGGTATAAGAGAAACCCATGAACAAATTGAAAGTATTGGAATTAAAAAAAGTTTTGGGAAAATAAAAGAGTCAGATTTTATAATTTATATTTATAGTCTTGAAGAAGGATTTAATGAAGAAGACAAAAAAATAATACAAAAAATTCCCAAAGAAAAATTAATTGCTATTTTAGGCAATAAAAAAGATTTAATTGATTACAAAAATATTAATTCAAATGAGTTAAAAAACACAATTCTTATGAGTATTAAGAATAATGATGGTGAAAAATTATTAATAGACAAAATAATAAAAAAATGCGGATTAAAACAAGTAGAAAATATCAATATATTTTTAAACGAAAGACATCTAACAAATTTATCTGCTTGTCTATCTAATTTAAATGATACTGATGAAATAATTGAAAATAAATTGCCATTTGATTTGTTATCAATTGAACTGAGAGATGGAATTCAAAACTTATCTAAAATAACTGGTCAAGAATTAACAGAGGAACTTCTAGATAATATTTTTTCTAAGTTTTGTATTGGTAAATAAATTTGAGTTTAATTGCATAGTGATATATAGTTGTGTCTCTAACTTAAGTTGAATTTTTATTAATTAATTATTTTTTAGTTTAGTGGATTTAAATACTCCAATAATAAGTAAAATCATTGATAATTGGATCGATGAAGATATAGGTAGGGGAGATCTTACAAGTCCCTCTATTACAGAAGAAAATGGTAATGCATATTGGATTGCAAAAGAGGAGGGTATATTCTGTGGGGTTGAAATTATAAAAGAAATTTTTAGAAAAATTGATTTAAAAATCAGTCCAAAATTTAATATCTCTGATGGAGATAAATTTGTTAAAGATCAAAAAATCTTAGAAATATATGGACCTTCAAAAAGTTTACTCGCTAGTGAAAGGATCAGCTTAAATGTAGCAATGCATTTATCTGGAATATCAACATATACAAAGAATCTTATAGATAAATTAGAAGGCACAAATATAAAATTAGCAGATACTAGGAAAACGACTCCTGGCTTAAGAATATTTGAAAAATATGCATTCAAATGCGGAGGTGGGGTGAATCATAGAATGGGATTATACGATGCTGCTATGATCAAAGAAAATCATATTGCATGGACAGATAATCTTAAGAATGCAGTACAAAAAATTCGCCTGAATTCGCCTTTTACAACTCATATCATTATTGAAGCTGAGAATATCGAACAGGCAAAAGAAGCAGTATTAGCAGGAGCAGATAGTGTCTTATTGGATGAACTTAGCCCTGAAATAATAAAAAAAAACGTTCAAGAATTAAGAGATTTATCAATGAATAGCTTAAAAAAAGAAGTCAATAAAAATTTGATAATAGAAGTTTCTGGAATTAACCCTAAAGAAATTAGTAAATATCTAATAAAAGGTATTGATTTGATTTCAACAAGTTCTTCAATTACCAAAAGTAATTGGATTGATTTAAGTATGCGTTATATTAATTAATTATATAGATAAATAATTGAATAATTAATGCTAATCATTTTTAAAGAATTAACAAAACAATTTGAACAATCTCTTTTAGATAGTCTTGAAAAAAATGATAAAAAAGGAGAATTTGACAATCTTAGAAAAAATTTAGTTACACAATCATCAAAAGAGGAATTTGGTGATTATCAATGCAATGTTTGTCTAAGTTTATCTAAGATTTATAAAAAGAAACCAAGAGAGATCTCTTATGATTTTGTAAATCTTTTAAATAAAAATAAAAGCATATCAAAATTATGCAATAGTCTAGAAATAGCAGGACCTGGTTTTATAAATATAAAATTAAAAAATGAAGTTCTAATAAATGAAATCAAGTCAAATATTCAATGCAATAGGGCTGGCATACCTCTAATTAGAAAAGATTTAAATAGTGGCTTATCAAATAGAGTCATTGTAGATTTTTCTAGTCCTAATATTGCCAAAGAAATGCATGTAGGGCATTTAAGATCAACAATAATAGGTGACTCAATATCTAGAATCTTCGAGTTAAGAGGTTATGAAGTATTAAGACTCAATCATGTTGGTGATTGGGGAACACAATTTGGCATGCTTATTACTCAGCTCAAAGATTTATATTCAAATGATCTAGAAGAATTAGGAAAGATCAAAATAAGTGATTTAGTTGAATTTTATAAAGAATCAAAAAAAAGATTTGATAACGAATCTGAATTCCAACAAAGATCTAGAGAGGAAGTAGTTAAGTTACAAAGTGGAAATATTAAATCGATTAAAGCTTGGAAATTATTATGTGATCAATCAAGGAAAGAATTTGATGAAATTTATAAAAATTTAAAAATAAAAATAGAAGAAAGAGGTGAATCTTTTTATAATCCCTTCTTAAAATCAGTTATTGATGATTTGAATTTAAAAAAAATATTAGTAGAAGATCAAGGAGCAAAATGTGTATTTTTAGATGGGATGACTAATAAAGAAGGCAAACCTTTACCGCTAATTATTCAAAAAAAAGATGGAGGTTTTAATTATGCCACCACAGATCTTGCTGCCATAAGATACAGATTCAATAAAGCTCCTGATGGAGATGATGCTTCAAGAATTATTTATGTAACTGATCATGGACAAGCAAATCATTTTGCTGGAGTTTTTCAAGTTGCAAAAAAAGCAAAATGGATCCCAGAAAATTGTCAAGTAGACCATGTCCCTTTTGGGTTAGTTCAAGGAATTGATGGCAAAAAACTAAAGACAAGAGAAGGAGAAACAATACGACTAAAAGATCTATTAAATGAAGCAGTTAGAAGAGCAAAAGAAGATTTATTGAAAAGAATAGAAGATGAAGATCGTTATGAGACCAAAGAGTTCATTGAAAATACTTCAAGAATTATTGGATTAGGAGCTGTTAAGTATGCAGATTTAAGTCAAAATAGGATTACTAATTATCAATTTAGTTTTGAAAAAATGCTTTCCCTTAATGGAAATACTGCTCCTTATTTGTTATATACACTTGTAAGAATTTCAGGAATTAAAAGAAAAAATGATTTTGTTTATGACTCTAAAGATTTTCAGTACATAAATTATGAACATAAATCTGAGTGGAAACTTATCAGAAAATTACTTAAGTTCGATGAAGTCATAATTTCTATTGAAAAAGACTTAATGCCAAATAGATTATGCAATTATCTCTTCGAGCTATGTCAGACTTTTAATAGATTCTATGATCAAGTTCCAATCCTAAGGGAAGAAAAAAATATAAAAATTTCTAGGCTTAATTTATGTGACCTAACTGCAAAAACACTAAAATTAAGTTTAGAGCTTTTAGGAATTGAAACTTTAGAAAGAATGTAATGAATGATTTTGATCCATTAAATACTCTTTTCCCAAAACCAAGAGAAGAAATAATAAATATGCAGTCTTACTCTGCACCTTTAGAAAATAGAAGAAATTTACTCCGCTTAGACTTTAATGAAAATACTTTAGGTCCAAGTCCTAAGGTTTTAGAGGCATTACAAGCGATAAAATCAGATGAAATTTCAATTTATCCAGAATATAATTTTTTAAAAAAATTTT
This sequence comes from uncultured Synechococcaceae cyanobacterium, assembly GCA_902537275.1. GTDB lineage: Bacteria > Cyanobacteriota > Cyanobacteriia > PCC-6307 > Cyanobiaceae > Prochlorococcus_A. The sequence continues at coordinate 11,972 of CACBAW010000015.1, read as the reverse complement.
TATGTGATAAATATCTTGATTCAAGAAAATTTGGTAATGATGAAATCGGAATTTTCAATGGAGCAGATGCAGCAATAAATGCAATTTTCGATTGCTTTGGAGAAAAAGATCAAATATTTCTAACCACAAATCCAACTTTTGGTTACTATTCTCCTTGTGCAGAAATTCGAGGAATGAAAAAAATAAGTTGTTCTTACATTGGAGAAAATTTTCTATTCCCCATCGAAGAATTTAGGGAAAAAATAATAAAGCATAATCCAAAGTTAATATTTATTTGTAATCCAAATAATCCAACAGGGACTGTTCTAAGCTCTCATGAAATAATTAATTTAGCCAATATCAAGAACGATTCATTAATAGTTGTTGATGAACTATATGAAAAATTTAATGGAGATAGTCTTCTTGAATCGATAGATTTTGAAAAGAATAAAAATATAATAATAATCCAATCTCTTTCAAAAACTGCAGGTCTAGCTGGTTTAAGAATAGGTTTTACTTTTGGCAATAAAAGTTTAATTCAGTACATTGATAAAGTTACAGGACCATATGATGTAAATAGCTTTGCTATAACAGCTGCATTAGCAGCACTTAAAGACAAATCATATATTGATAATTATGTTTTAGAAGTAAAAAAAGCAAGGGAATGGATTTTAAATAAATTTAAATCAACAAAAATCAGAACTCACTTTAGTGGAGGTAATTATTTTTTAATTTGGCCAAAAAAAGATCCTAAAATATTAATACAACAGATGAGAGAAAAAGGTATTCTTATCAGAAGTATGGAAAACAAAAAAGATATCGGTAATTCAATAAGGATTAGTATTGGAACTAAAGAACAAATGATTTTTTTCTGGGAAAATTACAAGATCTTAGATTTAAAAAATTAATTACTGAAAATATAAATTGAATTTTGATCGATTCTTTTAGGTTTTATTTGAAAATCTTTTCCAACATATTTTACTTTAAAATCTTTCATATTTTCGATAAATAAATCAGCATTTGAGAAATCACATTCTTTATTAATTTGTTTGCCACGTTTAAAGTGAACAGGAATAACTATTTTAGGTTTTAAGATCTTAACTATTCTTGAGGCTTCTTTACCATTGTAAGATTTTATTCCTCCTCCAATTGAAATAAATAATATATCTGGACGAGACAAAATAATTTGACTATTTATATCAATATCACCAGCAGCTCCTCCCATATGAACAATTTTAAGATCATTCTGCTCCCAACTCCAAACAGTTGCCATCCCAAATCTTCTTCCATCTACTCTGTCATGTGGTACAGAAATTCCATTTAATAAAATATCCTCAAATTGATAGATTCCTGGCTGAACAAACATTAATTTATCATTAGGGTTATATCCTTCATCTGGAAGCCTAGAACTAGCCAAAATAAAATCTACTTTAACTTCTTTTGGCTCCTTTAAATTACTTGCACAACCTGTTGCTTTAAAGGGATTTATAAGAATAGATTTATCTGCACTTTTAATTAAAAAACTACTATGTCCGAAACTTTTTATTCCTAAATTCCTTGCCAATAATGAGGTAGGTAAAAAAGAGCTAACTAATATCAAAAATAAAAAGTTTTTAATTTGAGAAATCATAATATTAATTTTTTTTATTTTACTTTTGTTCAGCCATTTTTAGAAAATTACTAATTAATTTATGACCAAATTGCGTCAAAACACTTTCAGGATGGAACTGTACTCCATGTAAATGCTTATATTCTTTGTGAGAGATAGCCATAATAGTTGAGTCTTCTAAAGTTGCAGTTATGTCGAAACAAGATGGTAAAGAACTTGAATCAACAATTAGACTATGGTATCTAGTAGCCACAAATGGAGTCTCCATATCTTTAAACAATCCTTTTTGATTATGAAAAATTTTGGATGTCTTACCATGCATAAGTTCTTTCCCAACTATAACTTTACCTCCAAAAGCTTGGGCCAAAGCTTGATGACCTAAACAAACTCCCAATGTCGGAATAGTTTTAGATAATTTTTTTAGTATTGGCAGACAAATTCCAGATTGATCTGGATTTCCTGGACCTGGAGATAATAGAATTCCACTAGGATTTAGTTTGATAATTTCTTCTAAAGTAATTTCATCATTTCTTTTAACTATTAATTCTTTAGTTATTTCATGCTCAACTGAAAGTTCTCCTAAATATTGAACAAGGTTATAAGTAAAACTATCGTAATTATCAATAACAAGAAACATATTTATATGGATTTAAAATAACAACTTAATTTTAGGAACAAAAATATATACAGCAATAATAACAGAATTAATGGAAGCTAATAATACTGCACCTGCAGAAGTATCTTTTGAAATTTTAGCCAAAAAACTAAATTCTTTTTTGACTATTAAATCAACTATTGATTCAATAGATGTGTTCAATATTTCTAATATTAAAACAGACATTATTGTTGCAATCAAAATAATATAATTACTTAGACTAATTTTGAGCAAAAAACCAATTATTAAACTTATAACTGCAAAAATTAATTGAATTTTAAAATTTCTTGAAGTTTTTAATACATAACTAAAACCACTGAAAGCATACTTAAAACTTATGAATACATTACTAGAAGTTTTGTATGATTCTTTTCTATTTTCTAAATAGTTTATTTTTTTGTTCATAGATTTTTAATCCAATCGAGTAATTAAATATTCTTGGAAATTTAACATATTTTCTAAATCATCCTCGTTATTATGTTCCCATCCCAAGAGATGTAAAAATCCATGACTAGCCAACCAGATCATCTCTCTATAGATTGAATGTTTATGTTCATAAGATTGCTTAAGTGCCATTTCTAATGATATAAATATATCTCCAAACTCTATATGATCTAAATTTTTTAGAGATTCATCAGAAATAATTGGAAAAGATAGAACATCAGTTGGACCATTTTTTTGCATCCATTTCTTATTCAAAGAAGCAATTTCTTGATTAGATATTATCTGTAGGCCTAATGAAAAAGATTTTTTTTCAAAAATATAATTTGGTAATTTATATTCCTTTTTTTTTAATATTGTATTTATCCAAGATAAAAAAACTCTTTCCCAAAAAATAGATTCAAAAATAAGCTTACTTTTAGTATCTTTTAACTTATTTGAAAATTGAGAAAAATCATTACATTGAAAAACCAAATCTAAATTTATTTCAGAAATAATTTTTTCTTTCATACATTCTTATACAGGAATATTGGGCTTACCTATTGTGGCTACAAGTATTAATATCCCAATTAAAACAAGAAAGGTTATTGAAAAATGAGAAATACTTTTTGAACCCTTCCTTACCATATTTCTCATAGCAAGCTTTATAAAGCTTGGAGGAGCAACTTTTTTTTCTATATTTTCGTTTTTATTATTCATTAGTTATTCAAAGATTCGTTAGAAGAAATATTCATGCGTAATAATTCATGAATAAATGGTTCAAGTCCACCATCTAAAACACTATCTAAGTCGTTAGTCTCCTGCATAGTCCTGAGATCTTTTACCATTTGATAGGGATGGAAAACATAATTTCTTATTTGATTGCCCCATGCAGCTTCCACAATATCACCTTTAATATCAGCAACTTCTGCAGCTCGTTGTTCTTTAGCAATCACTAGTAGTTTAGACTTAAGAAGTAACATAGCTTTTTCTTTATTCTGTAATTGAGATCTTTCTTGGGTACATCTTACTGAAATCCCTGAAGGCAAATGAACAATTCTCACCGCTGTTTCTACTTTATTAACATTTTGTCCTCCAGCCCCACCGGATCTACTTGTTGTAATTTCTAAATCTTTTTCAGGTATATCAAGTGAAATATTGTCATCTAATTTTGGCATAACCTCAACTCCAGCAAAGCTGGTTTGTCTTTTACCATTAGCATTGAAAGGAGAAATTCTTACTAATCTATGAGTTCCTTTTTCATGTTGTAAATATCCGTATGCATATTTTCCATCAATTTCAAAAGTTACGCTTTTGATACCTGCTTCTTCTCCTTGAGATAATTCATTGATAATTAAACTCATTTGATTATTATCGGCCCATCTTGAATACATTCTCAATAAGATCTCTACCCAATCCTGAGCATCTGTTCCACCAGCACCTGCGTTAATAGAAACTACTGCTCCTTCCTTATCGTATTCACCACATAACAATCTTTCAAATTCCCATTTATCCAAATTCTCTCTTAATTTCTTTAAGCCCTGCTTGGATTCCAAAAGCATTTCCTCTTCTGGTTCTAAAGAATAAAGCTCAAGAGAGGCATTAGCATCAGAAATAAAAGTTTTCCATTTATCCAACAATTCAAGTTGATCCTTAACATCGTCAAGGATTAACATTTGTTTTTTCGCTTCTTCTTGATTCTCCCAAAATTCAGGCTGAGCAGAAATTTGCTCTAACTCTCTCCTTTTCGCTTTTAATCTTGGAACGTCAAAGACAATCCTGAGCATTACCCAGGCGCTCTGTTAGTTCCGAAAGATCTTTTTTGAAATCTGTAATATCTATCAAAATAGAATTTTATAGTTATTTATAATCTAACAGGCACTTTTGTTTAATAGTATAAACTAAGTATTATTTTAAAAAAATGTCCAAAGTTGAAATTTATACTTGGCAATACTGCCCATTCTGTATTCGAGCAAAATCACTACTCAAGAAAAAAAATATAAATTTTACAGAATATAAAATAGATGGCGACGAAGATGCCAGAGCTTTAATGATTGAAAGAGCTGATGGTAGAAGAACATTACCACAAATATTTATTGATAATGAGGGTATCGGAGGCTGCGATGATCTCTACACATTAGAAAATGAAAATAAATTAGACGCATTAATAAACTAGATCTTATGAAATTTCTATTCGTGATAGATCCAATAAAAAATATAAATCCCTTAAAAGATTCAACTGCTGCTTTAATGCAAGCATCATCAAAAAAAAATATTGAAATCTGGAGTTGTACTCCACAGGACCTTGAAGCTAGAGGTGATGAAGTATGGGCATCTTCCATAAAGGTTGAAGTAAATCCGTGGATTTCTTTCGAAGATAATGATTGCATACCTCTCGCCGAATTTAATTGCATTTGGATGAGAAAAGATCCTCCTGTAAATGAGGCTTATTTATATGCAACCCATCTTTTAGAAGTTGCCGAAAGAAAAGGAGTAAAAGTAATCAACAAACCCTCATCTTTAAGAGCATGGAATGAAAAGCTAGGTGCTTTGAGATACAGCCACTTAATGGCACCTACAATAGTTGCGAGTAAGGTAAAAGATCTTATTAATTTTGCAAATATGAATAATGAAGTAGTTATAAAACCTCTTGGAGGAAAAGGTGGTCAAGGTGTTATAAGGATAAATAAAAATTCTCCAGGTATTAAATCAATCATTGAATTAATCACTTCTCAAGAAGAGTTACCCGTTATGATGCAAAAATTTATTCCTGAAGTAATAGATGGTGATAAAAGAATAATTATCGTAAACGGTGAAGCAATTGGATCAATAAATAGGATTCCTCAAGGAGGCGATTTTAGGAGTAATTTAGCGATGGGAGGAAAGGCTGAACCAACATTATTAACAGAACAAGAAAAAAGTATCTGCTCAGAATTATCTCGACACTTCAAAGATGAGGGTTTATTTTTTGTAGGTATTGATGTAATAAATGGAATGCTTAGCGAGATTAATGTAACCAGTCCAACAGGTTTAAGAGAAATAGAAAATTTATCCAATAAGAATGTTTCAGAAGAAGTTATTGAAAAATTATTGGAAATTATCTAGAACTTTTAGCGAAAAATATTTGTTTTACTATAGATTCAAATTTTAATTTAATCTCATCTATTTCTTTCTCTAAAACAGAGCCTGAAACTATACCTGAACCAGCAGTAAATTCAATATTTTCTTCAACATACCTAGCTCCTCTTATTGCTAAAAGAAATGAAGCATTTCCTGATGAATCAACCCAACCCATTGGAGAAGCATAATTTCCTCTAGGAAAAGACTCAAGAGTGTTTATCCAATCCAATGCTGCATTTTTTGGGTAACCACAAACAGCCGGAGATGGATGTAAGTTTTTAAGCAGTTCAAAAGGACATATATTTTCAACTTTAGAGAAAATGAGTGTTTGCAAATGAGAAATATCTCCAAATGAATTTACCTTAATATCACTTTTTTTAAAGTTTTTTATTTTTGAAACTTCTAAACATTTAATCAAATACTGTGTTACGTAATTATGTTCCTTTAAGTCTTTAGTACTTTTTAGGAGTTTCTTGAAATTTGAATTAGTAGAGATAGTTCCAGCAAGAGCCTCCAAAGTTAAATTAGGTTTAATAAAAGAAAATAATTTTTCTGGAGATGCTCCAAACAAAATATCCTTACTATTTCTTTTCCAAACGTATCTGCATGTATTTGGATGATTCTTTTTTAATCTTTTTAAAATTTCTATTAAATCTAATTTATTTTTAAATTTTATTTTAATCCTATTCGCTAAAACTATCTTTTCGACAATACCTTTTTCTACTAATTGAATTCCTCTATTTACTACTTTTTTCAAACTTTTATTAGAAGTTTCTAAGGAGTGCAAGAAATCATCAATTAAAGGTAAATCAAAACTAGTATTTAAGCCAGATGATTTTATTAATTCTGAGCTAGAATTAATAACTTGATTTCTAATTGTCCATATTTCTTCAATTAATGTTCTTAATGATGATTTACCCTCAACATGACCATTGATTCTTAACCAGCAATTCTTATTACTTTTAATAATTAATATTTTTGGTAAGATAGCTTCCAAACAAGGGACATCAGAAGATGAATTCTTATTATTCAAGTTTTCAGAAAAAGAAAATAAATAAATTATTTTTGACAGTGCAGAATTATATGATTCATTAGTTAAGTTAATTAAATTTTTAAAATTCTCAGAATTAAACTCTTTTGCTAACTCAAATCTTTTTGGACCATCCAAAGTAACATATTTACATTTCTCAAAAGCAATATATGAAATACCATTAGATTCCTCCCAAAATGAAGAAAACGGATATTTATTTATAAACAAACCATAAACTTGTAATAAATCAATGCAAGGAATCTCGACACAAATACTTACTAATCCGGAATTCTCCACTTTCTTATCGAAAGAAGAAAATACATCTTTTAAAAAATCTGTTAAGTTTAAATCATTTTTCATTACTTATTGAAAATAACTAAAAATCATGCAATAAAGTAAAAAATGTAACTCAATTTATAAACTACATTTAATAATGATCGAATTTTGTGAGTTAAATAAAAATGGAAGAAGATAAAAAAAAATTATGGAAACAAGCTATAAAATGGCCTCTTTATTCTGTTGCCATTCTTCCGGTTATAATAACAGGGGCTTATATACTCAATGAATATGAAAAGGTAAAAATTTATAATTTGATTGCATTTTCTTTAGCTGCAATTTTTATATTAATTTGGGAAAACCTAACTAATGATTTATTCGACGCAGAAACGGGAATAGATGAATTTAAATTCCATTCAATTGTAAATCTTGTAAAAAATAAAAAAATAATTTTATTTATTGCATATACATCTTTAGTAATTGGTCTATTAATAATTTCAGTTATTTCAGTATCAACAAGTATAAACATTTTGATTTTGGTGGCATCTTGCTGCTTCTTAGGATATTTATATCAAGGACCTCCTTTTAGATTTGGCTATCAAGGTTTAGGAGAACCATTATGCTGGCTAGCATTTGGACCTTTTGTCTACTCTGCAGTCTTAATAGCATTAAATCCTTCTAATATTTACTTCGAAGATATTCCCTGGAAAGTTTCTTTATTACTTGGTTCAGGACCTTCATTGGCAACAACTCTTGTATTATTTTGTTCTCATTTTCATCAAATTTCTGAAGATAAAAAGCATGGGAAAAATTCACCTTTAGTTCGCCTAGGAGCAAAAAAAGGTTCTCAATTTGTGCCTTGGATAATTTTTACAATATATATTTTTCAACTTTTAACTATATTTACTGGATTTATTCCAGTGTTTTGTATCCTTTATTTGATTAGTTTTCCTCAAGCAATAAGACTTATAAATTTATTAAAATCTTCATATAAAAAACCCTCTGCAACAAAAAATTCCAAATTCGTCGCAATAAAATTTCAAACTCTTAATGGAGTTGGCTTAATCACAGGATTAATATTTAATTACTTGCTTAATATATGAACTTAATATTTAAAAAAAAATCTTATAGCTTCAAGTTATCAACCAAATTAAAAAATTCTAAAACCACTTACCTTACAAAAGCGGGTTGGATAATTAAATTGACAAGCAATGATAAAAAAATTGGGTTTGGAGAAGTATCACCACTTCCAGAAGAAGACTTAAAAAATTGTGCAAAACAACTAGATATGATCCCTGAGTGTGTAGAAGTAAATAGTTTATCTGAGCAAATAAATATTTTTCACCCATGTATTCAATCTGCAATCAATTCCGCATTAGCTGAGATAAATGGAAGGATAATTTTTAAAGAAAAATATTACTTTGATGAAATGGATAAAACAGCCATACTGTTAAATCCTGAAAATGTAATTTCAGATCTAAATGAAATTAAAAAAAGACAATCTAATATTGAAAAATCAGTAACCATAAAATGGAAAGTAGCATTGAAAAATAACTATGAGGAAGAAGCAACTTTAGAAGAAATTTTAAATCAAATAGGTAATAATATTAAGTTAAGAATAGATGCTAATGGTTCTTGGGGAAGAGAAACAGCTAATAGATGGGCTGATATTTTGAAGGATATCAAAAATATAGATTGGTTAGAACAACCTCTCTGTGTTGATGATATTGATGGACTGACAGAACTTAACAAAAAAATCCCTATAGCCTTAGACGAATCACTTTTAAAATTTCCAACTTTGATTGATGAGTGGAAAGGATGGCAAATTCGAAGGCCTTCTCAAGAAAAAAATCCAGTTAAGCTTTTAAGAGAATTAGAAAATAAAAAAGCTTTAATATCTATAAGTACCTCATTTGAAACTGGTATAGGAAAAAGATGGCTTTATCATTTATCATCTCTATAATTACAAGGACCAACTCCAAAAGTTCCGGGTTTAGCTATGAATAATTTCCCAAATACGTTTCTATTTTTAAATGAAGCAAAAAAGATATGGGATCTCCTATGAAAAATAAAATTCATATTATTGAAATTGAAAATAACGAAACTCAATCTGTAGAGAAAATTCTTGAAAAAATTAGAGAGAATAAAATTATTTATGTAAAAAACAAATTTTATGAAGACGAAGATATATTAGATTCAATTACTGAAAATGGGCCAGCAATTATCCTAAACAGTAGTGGAAGCTCTGGAAAACCGAGACAATGTTTTCACCATTTGGATAATATTAAATTATCTGCAGCTACATCAGGTCAATGGCTAATAGAGCAAGGATTTGAACTGCAAAATTGCTTAATTTTTAATACTTTACCCCTGAACCATATAAGTGGATTAATGCCACTTTTTAGAAGTCAAACTTGGGGATGTGATTGTATTAATATTTCTCCGAATTTACTAAAAAAAACTCGAGAACTTTTACTTTTTACAATTAAATCTAAAAAAAACAAAAAACACTTGATTACATCATTAGTACCTACCCAATTAAAAAGACTTTTGGCTCAAAAAGATGGTATTAGTTGGCTAAAAATTTTTGATCTAATTTGGGTTGGTGGAGCTTCAATTTCAAGGGGAACTGCAGAACAATGTATACAAGAAAAGATAAAATTAGCACCTTGTTACGGCTCAACTGAAACAGCAGCAATGGTTACAAGTTTAAAACCAAAAGAATTCTTAATGGGTTTTAAAAATGTTGGAGAAATACTACCTGATACAAAAATCAGAATTAACACACAAGGATTAATCGAGATAAAATCAGCGAGAATTGGAATCGAAATAAAAGACTCTTCAAAAACTGAAAATTTCAAAAATAAAAATGGGTGGTGGCAAACCGGTGATTTAGGTGAAATTAATCAAATAAATAATTCTTCATATTTAAACTTTCTTGGAAGAGGTGATAACGCTTTTAATTCAGGAGGAGAAATAGTTTTTCCAAAAGTAATTGAATCTCGATTAAATGACTTCATTATGAAAGAAAATATCCCAATTAATAAATTCCATGTTTTAAAAGTATCCGACAAATTATGGGGAAATAAAATTAAAATAATTGTGGAATATAAAGAACATACAAATCATAAAAATATTGAAAATTCATTAAATTTATTAAAAAAATTTTCTCAAAGATGGCCTAAACATGAAAAACCTGAAAAATGGATTGTTAAAAAAAATACCTGTGCAGAAAAAATAAACTATAAATTTAAAAAATAATAATTAGCATTCTTTTAAATTTGTGCTTACATTTGAAGCCTCTATCCATCTCTCTAACTGATCAGGAAGTTCTATTTTATTTCTTGAATCAACATCTAAAGAACAATGTATTATTTTTCCTTCTGCTAATTTATTTCCATTTTTTAAAAAAAAGCTATTTACTTGAAACAAATGTGTATTAATTTTATGAGGGGCAATTTTTACTTTTAAGAAATCTCCAATTTTTATAGGCGCAAGAAAGTTTGCTTCGCAGTTTACTATGGGAAAAATAATTTGACTTTTACGTATAGAAAAATCTGGAAAAATATCTTGATATGGAATTCCATAAATTTCGATACTCTCTTCCCAAGCTTCGTGCGACCATTTTAATAAGTTATGAAAATGAATTACACCTGCAGAATCACAATCACCGAATCTTACCTTCTTCTGCAATATCAACCAGTCAGCGGGTTTCATTTAAAGAACTTATCTATCAACAGATCCCATAATGACATCTATTGAGCCAAGAATTGCCATAATATCGGCTATTTTGGCACCTTTAAGAATATGAGGCAATATTTGCAGATTATTTAAATCAGCTGCTCTGATTTTAAATCTCCATGGGGTAACTTCATTATTTCCTTGAATGAATACACCTATTTCTCCTTTACCGGACTCTAATCTTGTATACAATTCTCCGTTGGGAATTTTAAAAGTTGGAGCAACCTTTTTAGCTACATATTGATAGTCCATACCAAATATTTCACTTTTCTTATCTTCAGTCGCCATTCTTTGAGCTTCTAAATTTTCTGTTGGACCTCCTGGAATCATTTTACAGGCTTGGCGAATGATACTTAGTGATTGTCTCATCTCTTCGACTCTCACTCGATATCTTGCATAACAATCTCCTTCTTTTTCTGAAGCAATCTGCCAATCAAAATCGTCATAACATTCATAACTATCGACTTTCCTTAAATCCCAGGAAACTCCAGAAGCTCTAAGCATTGGCCCAGACAAAGACCAATTGATTGCCTGGTCTCTTTGTATTGTCCCCAGACCTTCAATTCTTTTTCTAAAAATTGGATTATTTGTGATTAATTTTTCATATTCATCAATCTTAGGTCCAAACCAATCACAAAAGTCTATACATTTTTCTAACCATCCGTATGGCAGATCACATGCGACACCACCTATCCTGAAGAAATTATTATTTATCAGCCTCTGTCCAGTAGCAGCTTCCCAAAGATCATATATCATTTCTCTTTCTCTAAAAATATAGAAAAATGGAGTTTGAGCTCCTACGTCTGCTAAAAAGGGACCGAGCCACAAAAGATGATTAGCAATACGATTGAGTTCTAGCATTAGAACTCTGATGTAACTAGCTCTTTTAGGAACTGGAATATTAGCTAGTCTTTCAGGAGCATTTACTACAATAGCTTCATAAAACATTCCTGCTGCATAATCCATTCTGCTTACATAAGGGACATACATTACATTTGTCCTATTTTCAGCTATCTTTTCCATTCCTCTATGTAAATATCCAATTACTGGCTCACAATCAATGACATTCTCACCATCAAGAGTTACAACTAACCTTAAAACCCCATGCATTGAGGGATGGTGTGGGCCAAAATTGACCACCA
>CACBAW010000014.1 GCA_902537275.1 uncultured Synechococcaceae cyanobacterium | reverse complement strand
TATTTACTTAATTCAATGTTAGGGGATAGGGATATGTGGAGCTCATCTGAGTTGACCGCGGAAAAACTAGGAATAACTGAAATTAAACTTTCTTTTTTACGTGAAAATGGAATACTCAAGCCTGGGATTCATTGGAAAAGCTCTCCACTCGGTCAGAAAAAACCCTGGAAACCTAGAGCCCTTTACAATATAAAAATGTGCAGACAAATAATTAATAAATTTCATAGTGAAGAAAACTTTAATATCGCAGCCTAAAAAATGATAATATCTTGATTAAATTGGGAAAATATATAAAATATTTATTCGATTAGATTCTCATCCTTACACTCAATAAGAGTGTTTTGCAAAGTTGGATATAAGTTAATCATATTTATATATTGTTTCGATTTTCTGTAAGATTTCGCAGCCTTTTTGTAATGAACTTCAGATTTCATTTCTAGTGAAAATTTTCTAGAAGACTCTTGAGAAGTAGTCATAATATTAGATGTCTTATCCCATATTTAATAATTGTTTGAGAATGAGGCAATAAACAGGATGGTTTAATGAAACAAAACATCGTTTAATGTCAGCAAAATGAAATTTTTTAAACTAATTTGAATTTAAAATACTGATTTATTTTATAAAACTTATATCTCTGAGAAAAGTTTTTCTATATTAAATCTACCTTCTTTGCTCTTGGATTTCCTTATGAAGATTTTTTGTTTAGTGATAGCTAGGATTACTAACCTTTACAATTTTGTTATGAATTCAACTGTTTGGTGAAATATAAAGTATTCTCAAAACGTTTAAGCTAATCAATTCCTAAATGCAAACATATGGTAATCCAGATACCACCTATGGATGGTGGGCTGGTAATTCAGGTGTAGCAAATCGCTCAGGAAAATTCATTGCTGCTCATGTAGCTCATGCAGGATTAATTGTTTTCTGGGCCGGTGCTTTCACCCTTTTCGAACTTTCACGATTTGACCCAAGTGTTCCAATGGGACACCAACCTCTTATCGCACTTCCTCATTTGGCGACCCTAGGAATTGGGTTTGATGCTGATGGAGTAATGATGGGAGATACAAAGCCTGTCCTCGCGATAGCAATTGTTCACTTAGTTTCCTCTATGGTCTTAGCAGCTGGAGGACTTTTACATTCTCTTCTTCTTCCCGGAAATTTAGAAGATTCTGAAGTCGCAAGAGCAAGAAAATTCAATATCGAATGGGATAATCCTGATAAATTGACATTTATTCTTGGTCACCATTTAATTATTCTTGGATTTGCAGTTATTCTTCTTGTTGAATGGGCTCGAGTTCACGGGGTTTATGACCCAGCAATTGGAGCGGTAAGGCAAGTTGAGTATGATTTAAATCTGGCCGAGATTTGGAATCACCAGACAGATTTCCTTCTGATTGATGATTTAGAGGATGTGATGGGAGGCCATGCTTTCTTAGCATTTGTTTTAATAACAGGTGGCTCCTGGCATATTGCAACCAAGCAAGTTGGTGAATTTACCAAATTCAAAGGTAAGGGTCTTTTATCTGCAGAAGCGGTACTTTCATGGTCCTTGGCAGGTATAGGTTGGATGGCAATTATTGCTGCTTTCTGGAGTGCATCTAATACAACTGTTTATCCAGTTGAGTTTTTTGGTGAACCACTCGAATTAAAGTTTAGTATTTCTCCTTATTGGGTTGATACTGTTGACCTCCCTGATGGTACTTATACCTCAAGAGCTTGGTTGGCTAATGTTCACTACTACTTTGGATTTTTCTTTATTCAAGGTCATTTATGGCACGCTTTAAGAGCTTTAGGCTTTGACTTTAAGAGAGTTACAAATGCTATTAGTAATATTGATAGCGCAACAGTTACACTTAAGGATTAATTCCTAAATTTCTTTATTAATATCAAAAGGCTCCTCTAACAGGAGCCTTTTTTTATTTGAAAAATTTTGTTTATTAATTTAGATTTATTAGTATATGTTATTGAAGTCATTGAATATTATTTCTCTACAGGATAAAAATATTTTTTCAAATTCTATATATATAAGTTTTTTGGGATTTTTAATTATAATTTTTTTCTTGATTTTTGGGAGGAGATTAAAATTGGCTGTTCAGCTCGAGAGATTTGGACTGCCAATAGCAGTAATATCAGGAATTTTAGGCATATCTATAGGTCCATTTGGAGCGATACACTTCTTGCCCAAAGAAACAATTAATGTTTGGAGTAATTTTCCTACTCCTCTTTTATCATTAGTCTTCGCAACTTTAATGATGGGCAGACCTATCCCAAATATAAGTGGTTTAGTTAAACCTATTTTTAATCAATTTTTACTTGCTCTTTCCCTAGGTTTCGGACAATTTTTTGTTGGTGGTTTAGTTGTTAAATATTTTTTGCCCCCAACTATGGATACTAATCCTCTAATGGGATGTTTGATCGAGGTTGGTTTTGAGGGGGGGCATGGAGCGGCATCAATCATCGGAGAGAGTTTTAATAGATTAGGTTTCCCAAATGGTTTAGATCTCTGTCTGGCTATGGCAACAATGGGTCTTTTATCATCTTCATTATTGGGCAGCATTTTTATTTTCCTTGGAAGGACTTTTGGTATTTCAGATACAGAGGAAATTTCCGAAAAAAAAGATAATCAAAAAGAAAATACAAAGATAGGAATTTTTGCGGATTTAAGAATTTTGATAATAAATCTTGGATTCTCTGGTTTGGCAATTTCTTTTGGTGTTTTATTACTTAAATTTTTAAAATATATCTCAAATCCTTTTGGTGACTTTTCTAGAGAAATTATTTTTTCTCTTCCAGTATTCCCCTTTATTCTAATAGGTTCGCTCCTTATTAGATATATTTTAGAGAAAACCAAAAATACAGAATTTATTTCAAATATTTTGCAAAGAGAGATTGGGATTTTATCTACTGATCTATTGATTTTTTCGGCTATGGCAAGCTTAGATATTTCTATTGTTTTTGAAAATTGGAAAATAATCTTAGTTTTTACTATTTTTGGGTTATTTTGGAATTTAATTTGTATTGCTTATTTTGCATACTTTATATTTGATGATTATTGGTTTGAAAAAAGTTTGATAGAGTTTGGAAACTCTACAGGTGTAGTGGCTTCAGGATTACTTCTCTTAAGGCTTGCAGATCCCAAAAATATTTCTAGAACTCTCCCAATTTTTACATCAAAACAGCTATTCGCACAATTAGTTCTATCAGGGGGATTTTTCACAGTTTTGGCACCTTTGATGATTGCAAAAATTGGGATAGATTATTGGACAGAAATTTGTGCTGTAATTACATTTGTAATTCTTCTTATTGCATATATTTTTAATAAAGGAGAATTGAAAAAATCTCTTTAATAACTCTAGAATATTCTTATAGTTATTTTTTATTTTTAAATGTCATTTGCTTCCTACGATATTCCGCCTCAAGAAAATAAAGGGAAGTGGTTTAGGAGTCATTTACTTGGGAGGGAAATTGAACTCGGTGAATTATATAGTCTTGGTTCAAATGATTTGGATTTGCTTATGGCTGAGACTGCTGAAATAAGAAGCGACCTTGATTTTAAAGAAAAGAATATTGGTAAATTTAGAACTGCAGGATATTTCTTGGAGTTAGCACGTATAATTGAGAAAAGGAAGTTATTAGAAAGCTAATTTGAAGGAAAATAATTCTTTCTAGAATTTGGTTCCCATAATTCGTACTTATACATTAAGGATTTAAATTTTTCATTATTTTCAAAAGAATCCAGCCAGTTTTTTATTGAGGGTTCGAAATAATCTGTCCTTTTTTGACTTTCACAAGCGATTCTAAATTGTCTTATAAAAGGCCAAATAGACCAATCAGCGATTGTGGGGCTATCTCCAAAAAAGTATTTGTTTTCTGCAAGTAGTTCGTTACACCTCTTGATGAATTTAATCGCATTTGTGAAATGAAATTCTTCATTAATATCGTGATATCTTGTTGAATATTTAAATCGATCTAAGTGATATTTGAATTCGTTATCGTTTTCATTAATTATTTCAAAAATATCTTTCTTTTTATTATCAGGTAAATAAATTAATTTAATATTTCTCCTTTTTGATTCTGAGAGTGCCCATAGGATTATTTCAAGACTTTCTTCAATAACTTCACTATCTTTTTTGATAAGTATTGGAACGGTTTTTGTCTTTGATTTATTTAGAAAATCAAGAGGTTTATTTTTTAAATCAATTTCTCTTATCTCTACTTTTATTTCACAAATTAATAGAGCCCATCGAGTACGAATTGCATATGGACATCTTCGAAATGAATATAAAATATCGTTTGTCATTTTGTGAAAACTTTTAATTTATCTGATTCTTTTAGTATTATCTAAATAGGAACAGTATCAATTTTACAACGCAAATGTCGGGATATGTTTACCTTATTAGAGTAGGAGACCTATATAGAATTGGGAAAACGGATAATCTTGAAAAGAAAATTAAGAAATTAAAACCAGATGAATTATTAACATCAATTATGACAAAGGAGCCAGAAACTCTTGAAGCAAGATTACTAAGAAAATATAAGTACGAAAGAATTCCTGAAACAGGTTATTTAAAGCTATCTAAAAGACAAATTAAAGAATGCAAAAAGCAATTTGAATTAAAGGGAAGCTTACCTCACACTTTAGATGCTGAAGTTTCCATTACTCTATTTGCATCTTTTTTATTGTTTTCATTAAGTTCCTTTATTTTTAATTATTTAAATTTTGGACTTGTAAAAGCTATATCCTATTCTTTTGGAATGGCCTCTCTTCCAATGGTTGTATTATTTATTACAGGTAGTTTTGGGGGATACTTTTCTGAAGATTTATCTCTTTTTTCATTGTTAACTAATCGAATAAAAGGTTTATTTATTGCAATTGCAATGCTCTCAATGGCTTACTTAATTTTCAAATTAGGTTAAATTTCATAATTACAATTTAAGGCGATTTCAAATGGAACTGATTGGGTAGGTAACTTAAGAATAGTTGAGCATATTTCAGCAATATCTTCAGGTTGTGTCATGCTTGATTTGTCTAAAGAAGAGATACTTTGAGCCATTTTTGTATTAACCCAGCTTGGGCAAATTGCAGTAAT
Source organism: uncultured Synechococcaceae cyanobacterium (assembly GCA_902537275.1). Taxonomy (GTDB): domain Bacteria; phylum Cyanobacteriota; class Cyanobacteriia; order PCC-6307; family Cyanobiaceae; genus Prochlorococcus_A. Next base: position 20,414 of record CACBAW010000014.1, on the reverse strand, counting down.
TCTTATATTTTTATCCCAACCTTTATTTTTCATAGTTTGGCATAATCCCATCAAAGCAAACTTTGAAGAAGAATAAGCGGCTAAATCACCTTTGGATCTTTTCCCACTCATTGAAACTAAAACTATAATTCTTCCTCTTCCAGAGGTACATAAATGATCCCAAGAAAGCCTACATAAATGCCAAATTGCCAAAAAATTTATATTTAATGTATTTAAAATATCTTCTTCATCACCATCTTTGTATAAGAAAGGAACTTTCGATAATACTCCAGAACAATTTATTACTGAATCAAATCCTCCAAATTCATCTACGGTATTCTTTATCCAATTTTCGGCTGTAATTTTTTTTAAAGCATCATAGTGGTTTATTATAATTTTCCCTTCTGGCCATTTTTTTGGATCAATAGCGCTTCCTTTTAATGATTCTAAATCTCTTATGCCAACACTAATTCTATTGCCTTCTTTTAATTCTTTATGTGCAATATTTAGTCCAATACCTCTACTGGCTCCACTTATTAATATGGTTCTCATTTTTTAATTATATGTTTGGAAATATTATCCTAATTAACATTTTAAATTCTCTTCCATGCATAATCATAAGACCTTTCTTTACACTCCATGGAGCCTTTATAAACATTACGCACATAGCATATACAATCTCTTTTAAAGAAAGAGTATCAGTTAGAAACCCATACCATTGATTTTTAGGTAGTTGGAAAAAACTGCCAAAAAATTCTCTCAATAGTTTCTCATCAAACCTCATGAGTTTTTCTAATCCAAATTGGTAAAGAGATTTCTTCCTAATTAATTCTTTTGACCATAAAGTTTCCCAACCTTTTCTAGCAATATGATAGGTACTTAGATTTTTGTTTTTAATTGCCTTTGAGACTGCCTTCGCGACAAGTGGAGCTCTTCTTAAAACATTACCAATTAAATATCCAGATGCAGGATGTACCATTGAAGCAGCACCACCATATCCAAGTATTTGTTGTTTGAAATCTGGGATTGGCATATTCATAGGAAGAAATAAGCCGAGCTCTTCGTGCTGCATGCTTGTGATTGATATATTTCGATAAGAAAGCCTCTTCTCTAGTCTCTCTTTTAAATTTTCCATTGTTAGAGGATTTACCAAACCAAGAGATGTCTCTTCAAGAAAATATTTCCCATTCCCCATATCCATGGCATAAAGAAAAGTTGGAGGTTCTTTTTTTTGCTCATCGTTAAGATGATCATTTCTATAGTCCATTAATACAAACTGCCCTTCCTTAAGTGGAGGTTTACTAAAATTACCTACTATCCCATAACAAGTTTGGACTGCCAAAGGACCACAGGATTTTAATTTAAGAAAAACGGGATCATACCCTGTTGCATCTACTACTAATCTTGCAGAGTAAGTTTTGCCATCTTTTGTAGTTACTGTACTTTTGTATTTTTCAAAATGTATTTTGTTTGCAAAGCCTTGATGCCATTTAATAAAAGACTTATTGCATTCTTTAAACCAATAATTGTGGAGTTTCTTCTTATCAAATAGTCCATAATCTAGTGAATGTTCCGTGGCTTTATTCTCGTCGTCCTGCTCTTCTAAAGCGCCATGCCCAAAAAAACTTACAGTATTTTTCCATCTATATTCAAGTAAATCCTGAAGCCCGAGTTGATCAACTTCTTTCCCCCAAATGCCATATGTATTTGGCCAAGGTTCATCTGGTCCATTTGGAGAAAGCACTTCAACATCTAATTTTTCCTTCCCTAAAGCTGAGGCAATAGCCATACCCGCAGGCCCTGCACCCAAAACAAGAACATCTGGCATATTTTCTTTTGACATTAAATATAAATCTTATGATTAAAGAAATTTATGGAACAAATTATTACTTCTGAACCTAGAATTATATTTTTCATCCAATACTTATAATGAGAGTAGATTAATAATAATCAAATTACTCAAATACTAGCGACTAAGTTTTCAGTGTTTTAACAATAATTTATAAGATTACAAAATAAAAAAAACTTTATTTATTTTTTTATCATAAAAAAAATATAGGAATTTAAATGATTAAAAATAAAAATATTTTAATCACTGGAGGTAATTCAGGAATAGGGTTTTTTGCCATTATTAATTTACTGAAGACGAAAAATATTTTATATGTTGTGATAAAAAACGAATTTAGAAAAAATGAATTTCTCAGAAAAATCGAGAAACATTTTGATAAAAATTATCTTAGTAAATTTTTAATTATTATTGAAAATTGTGATCTTTCAGATCTAGAAAATATTAAAAAAATTAAAGATTACTTTATTATTAAAAAGATTTTTTTAGATGTTCTTGTTTTAAATGCAGGATTGCAATATACAGGCTCTTTTTACCCTAAAGTATCAAAACAAGGCATAGAACTAACTTTTGCAGTAAATCATCTTGCACATTTTTACTTGGTAAATGTCCTAAAAGATTTTATTAGAGATAAAGAAGAATCTAGAATCATTATTACATCATCAGATGTACACGACCCTAAAAGTTCAGGTGGCAATATAGGGAAGAAAGCGGGACTTAATAACCTAGTTAATTTGAGAAAAAAAGTAACTGGGCAATTTATAAATTTTAGTGCTGATGAAGCTTATAAAAATAGTAAGTTATGTAATATTTTGTTTGCTAAAGAACTTGAAAAAAAATTAAAAACTTCCTCAAGTAAAATTTCTGTAATTACTTGGGCTCCTGGTCTAGTAATACCAAATGATGATCTTGGTTTTTTTAGATACAGTAAGCGTTTCAATCTCTTTGGATATTTAATTTTTTCTAAAGCTGCAAAAAATATTTTAGGAATTTCTGAAAGTATAGAAAATGCTGGTAGGATACTTTCTGAAATTGTTTTTGATTCAAATTTAAATAATATTGGTTACGTTCATTTAAGTAATAAACTTATATCTTTTAAAAAACATAAATTAGTTGCAAGTAATGTTAGTGATGAGGCAAATAATTCTGAGTTGGCTTCAAAACTCTGGATTTTAAGTGAAGAGATTTGTAGATCATTTGGCTTTGTTACTTTCAATATTTAAGGTTTGTGTTGGGAATGCAAACTCTATATTATTAACCGCAAATTCCTCAATAATTCTTAAATTTATAGATTGTTGAGCTTCCATTGCGGCGAGATAATTATTTGTTGGGATGTAATAAACAAGTTCGAAATTAAGACTGAAGTCGCCGAAATCTGTGAAATGACATCTATCAAAAGACGCATCTTTTGTCTCTTCAACTATTTTTTTAATTATTATTGGAATCAATTTCATAAGTTTTGGAGAGGTTTCATAAACAACTCCCAATTTATGCACTAACCTTCTTTTTTCCATTTGTGCGTAATTTGAAATTATTCCATTTGTTAGGGCGCTATTGCTCATTACTATTACTTCTCCATTAATACTTCTTATCCTTGATGATCTTACTCCTACTCTCTCAACCATTCCGAGGACTCCATCAGATTTTATAAACTCGCCTTTTTGAAAAGGTTTATCAAGCAAAATTGTTATATATTCAAAGAACTCCTGAACTGGATCTTTCAAAGCCAATCCTGCACCAATACCTCCTGCACTTAGTAAAGCCCAAATAGCAGTCATTTGAACACCTATATTTTGTAAGAAAAAAATTGAGCCAATAGTCCATGTTAATGCTTTTATCAATGGAGTTAGTGAAGATACCATCGAACTAATTGAGGAATCATTAATTTTCGAGGTCGATTCTGTTAAAGATCTTATTAAAACTTTGTTGAGTGCTTTTATTATGATTATTAATATAAATAATTTCAAAATATTCAATAAGACAGAGATGAAAGTTATTTCATCAGCAAAAAAATAGTCAATTGAAAAATAAAATGAGAGGAGGAAGCCTATAGGTTTTATAATTCCAGAGATCACCTCAAAAATAAAATCATCGAAATTTGTTTTTGTTCTTTTGGAAATCTTTTTAAAAAATATTTTTGAAACTTTTGAAATTATTATCGACAATAAAGTTCCTATAAAAAAAATAGATATTGCCAGAAGGAAGTTTTCAGTAACTAATTTCATATTCAAATAAACCTTTAAAATTTATCTCTAATAAGATTTTAAATTATCTCTAAATAACAAACCAGTCTTTATTTTTCTTTAACTAATTATTATGTTTCTAATTTCTTTAAATTCTTCTCTATCCGCAGTTTTGCATAATTCAAAAATTATTGATTCAGTTGTTGTTAAGATCGCCCCACTCTGAGTCATTCTCTGTAATGCTATTTCATGATCTACCCTATTTCGACTTCCCATGGAATCTGATATGAGAATAACTTCAAATCCTTTTTGTAAACAATCTAAGACTGTTTGTTGAATACAAATATGCGTTTCGATCCCACAAACTATCAAATTAGTAATTTTCTTATCTTTAAGTTCTTTCAAAAAATCTTCTAATTTAGCTAGGCTGAATTCCATTTTTTCAAATTTTCTAAATTCTGCTATGGGTGATAATTCAGGTATCGTTACTCCCAATTTGAGTGGGTTTTGTTCAGATATAAATATGTTTTCTTCTAAAATTTGGTAAGCATTTATTAGCTTTTTAATGTTTTTGATTATTGAATCCTTATTAAAAATTGGTCTTATTATTTTTTCCTGAATATCAATAATTATCAAGGCGTTTACTTTCGATGATAATTTATCGGAAGAGATTTCTTGATCATTCATCATTTTCACATAAAGGTACATTTAACATAATATTTTGAAGAACTTTAGTAAACATTTTAAATAAATAAGTTGTTTTACTCTCATCTAGAGTTATTATTGAGAATAGCCAAGGGTTAATTTTGTCATTATCCTCTCAATACAAAGTAATCTCATCTCCTCTTGGTGATGGATTACATAAAGATGGGAAGAGATTAACTCCTCAGAGGTTAAAGGTTCTTAATTTATTTGAAAATATTGGCTCTGGAAAGCATCTTAGTGCTGAAGAGGTACATGAAAAGTTAGTTAAAACAAGCTCCAAAGTTTCACTAGCAACAATTTATAGAACTTTAAGACTTTTAGTACAAATGGGTTTGCTTCATGAATTAGAACTCAGTGAGGGTGGACACAGATATGAATTGCTTAGTAACGACACACCTGATCATCATCATTTGATTTGCATTAGGTGTGGAAGAACAGAAGAATTCGAAAATGATGAGGTTTTAGAGGCAGGCAAAGTTGCAGCAAAAGTAAATGGTTTTAAACTAATTGAATCCTCTTTAAATGTAAGAGCAATTTGTCCTAATTGCATTTAGCAGGTTCTAACTTAAAGACCCTCCACAACTTGACCCCGCTCCTGCAGTGCAAGCAAAACAATGTTCTTTTACAGCTACCCCGTAGTCAAAAGTAAATGATTCATCCAACAGATCAAAAAGTGTCTTTGGTCCTTTATTCTCTCGGAAATTTATCTGTTGGTTAAAGTCACAATCATAAATTTCTCCTAGCCAATTTACGCTAATTGTCTTTTTACACATTAGATTTTCTAAATTTTTTTCATTAAAATTTTCTTTCAGTAATTTGTAATAAGTATTTAGTTTCCCTTCTCTTCTAAGAGATTCTTCATATCTATTTATTGGCATATTAGTTATTGTGTATAAATTATTAAAAACGATATTGTATTTTTCGAATAGAATTTTTTTATAATCCTTCTCCAATATTTCCTGAGAAGGAGGAAGAATTGGGCTTACAGGATTGTAAACAAGGTTTAATTGTAATCCACTTTCTTTCTTTCCATAGCCTAAATCATTAAGAATTTTTATGGCATTAATACTTTTTTCAAAAACGCCAAAACCCCTTTGAAAATCAACATTATTTTTTTCATAACATGGTAGCGAAGCAGTAACAATCACTTTATTTTTTGCAAGAAATTGAGGAAGATCTTCATAACCTTCTTCAAAAAAAATTGTCAAATTGCACCTATCAATAATATCAACCTCTTTTGTGCTCAAGCTGGTTATTAGATTTTTAAATTTTGGGTGAAGTTCTGGCGCACCACCTGTAATATCCAAAGTCTTGATTTTGTATTTTTCAATTATCTTTGGAATAAGAGATATCATTTCATTGGACATCTTTTCAGTCCTTAGGGGACTCGAATTGACATGACAATGCTTACAAGCCTGATTGCATTTATAACCTATGTTAATTTGCAATGTTTCTATAGGTTCTTTATATATTGAGGGGAATTTTTCTTTCATGAATCTATTATTTATAAATTGTCATTCGAAAATAAAAAAAGTCAACTATTTTTTTTAAAGTTTGATCTCTCATAAGCAAGTTCAATAAACCAACTTATGTATTCTTTGGGACCATTTTTAAAAACTATGTCAAATTTTAAATTGTCATGAACATCACTGATCCCTAATAAACCAGTTTTTTTTGTAGAGGGTCTTTCAACTTCACCAGAACTACTATCTACAAAAATTATTTTATTCTTAATCCCAAATTCATTACCTAATAATTGTATTAATTCTAGAAAAGACCTGTCACTTCCTCCTCTTGAATAACTTTTTTCATCATTATTTTTTTTTGATGTGACTGTGTCGCCAACTCCTACAATCAAAGGCATATCTTCTTTTTGAATAGTTCTTTTACATAAATCAATTTTTTCCCTAACAGAATTTGGAGAGTTTCTAAAATTAAAATTTCTTCCAAAAGGAGCTTTACCAGTTTTATCCGCAATAAATTTATTTAAAAGAAATAAAACTCCAGAATCTTTAACTGCTCCTTTAATAAGTAATTGTATGTCTGTTGATCCGATATCATCTTGAGAAGAAAGTTTGATTGTTTCTCTACCATTTTTATTACCTAAATTTGGTGAAATATGAAGGAAAAATGAGTTTTTGAGGCCTTCGGATTCAGCTTTTAAAATGATTTCATTCATCATTTTTTCAAAACTAATTTGAATAAGATTTCTTTTATCAGAATCTTCATGAACTAAATCAAATAGACTATTGAAATTAATCGTTGGCGAGAAGCGTGTTTCACATATTGATTTTACTGCGTGAAAATTGATATCCTCTTGGCTAAGTTCAGGAAAAATATTCTTAACTATATAATTAAATTTTGGTCTTATTAAACTAGGTACTTTAGATAAAAAACTTAGTTCTTTTTGTGAGACTCCTTCAAAACTTATTTCACCATTACTGTCTTGATACTCTACTCCACAGGCAGCTAAACCTCTTAAATATAGTTCTTTGTTTTTAGGCCAAGTAGTGCTCCCTAAACTCCTCTCTATTATTCTGTTAACTCCTCTTAGACCTTCATGTTCACCACAAGTTAATACAAAGAATTCCTCAGCAAATTCTTTCACTGCATAGATATATTTTGATTCTAACTCCCTAGTCAGTGGATCTTTAACTAGAGGGATACAAACTCCGTCAATGTCTTGAATAAATAAGATATTTTTAGAAGAAATTAATTGTTTTTGTTCTTTTAAATTACTTGCTATATATTCCATATTTATAATTAATTTTCTTTTAATTTCCACTTTCTCAGAAATTATAAATTAAAAAACTCAATATTTAAAATAAATAATTTGCTATGGTAAAAATTGCTTTAATGTAGAAAAATGTTGGTATGGGTAAAAAATTAAAAAATTTATCAAGAATTTCCAAAAATGAAGAATAATTTCATAGAAAACATAAATGATAAAAAATATTTTTATTCATTGATTGAAGATATAGAGAATAGCAAAGTTGGATTTTACAGTGTTGGTTTATATCCTGCATCATTAGCGTATAACTGTGCTATGCATGGAAATTCAAATAATATTCTCTTAGCTCCTAGGGAAGATAGAGATTTGTTAGGTGCTTTCTCAAATGATGTTCTTTCTGATATGGATAATGAGATTATTGAAAAGATTAAGAGAATGGGAAATTATTCTTCAGAGGGAAAAATAAAGTCTTTTGATCTAAAAGATCTTCTCTTGGGATGCGAAATAGTTATTCTTGCTTCAAATAGTAATCACATACAAGATGATGTTAAAAATGCTCTAGAACTTAGAAAAACTTTAAAAAGAGAAAATGTGGTACTAGGCTGTCTAGTCGGTTCTTTTTGTATTGATAATAAAAGTAAAGACCCTTTTATTCTTTGTAATAAATATCCAAATTTAGCTTTTTTTACCGGATTTCATCGTCACGGTGCTTTACGAAATCCTAATGATAGTTTTACTGCAAATTTCTGCCATCCTGATGCCTTAACTGCTTTAATAGGAGCTCGAATTTTGAATCAATTGTCCCCAAAAATTCAGGTTTCTCCTGGAGTTCATAATATTGAATGTCAATATATAAAATCAATAAAAAATATTTCATCCATTTTTGCTGGCTTTGTAAATAACTTTCATTCCGATAAGCCAGGAATGCTACCTAGCATTAATACAATTTTGTTAACTCAATCTTTAGATCAGGCTGCATCAGTATCATTACAAGTTAGAAAAGAAAATAAATTAGAAAACAAACATCTTTCATTAAAAGAACTTGGTTATGGTGAAGAAATAATTTGTGCAAAGGAAATAATTAATAATAAATTTTGTGAAAAAGGAGATTATACTTTTTCTCAATTAAATGCTGTTAAGGCTGATGTCTTAGGTAGTATGGCTCTACCAACTGAGGGGAAACCAACACGGAATTTTCAAGCAGGACAAGTTTTATCAGATATGCTTTTGCAACTCAATAGATGTCCAAAAGATGTATCGGAATTTTTAAATTGGTGTAACAAATACTCTCTCAGTCAAGGAGGTTTAGAAGGTTTAAAATCTTTAAAATTTTGGCCAGACATTTATAAAAAATTCAAAATCAAAAATAATATTTGTTCAATGATTAATCTTATTTATTTATGCTTTAATGCTAATTCAGAAGAAAAAAAAGAAATTTATAAGGTTTTAACAAGTTCAGAAGAGATCACTAATTTTTGCCAAGAATCTGTGAAATCTGAATTGTCCTTAGAACTAAATGAAAAATTAAATGGAGATTATCTTTTTAATGATATTGAAAACCTTTACAAGAAATTGTTTATTAACAAAGAGGAAAATGATATTAAAAAAAATGAATGTAGTAATCAAATTTCTAAAAATTATCCAAGCTATATCACTGTATTGAAAATTATTAATAATTATTTTAATAATTGATTATTTATTTAATTTATTAAAAAGCTAAGTTCTTCATTTATTTACTAATCTTGATTGCGGGGTTAGAATTATTATGGTTTTAAAAGGTTTTTTTGAAAAAGGAATTATCACATCGTTCTCATGAACTAAAAGCTCTTGGTTGGAATCAAGAAGATTTAACAAGATACGAAGATTTATGGGACTACAGTCAAAGATGGGGATTAATAAATTTAGAAAGAGAAGACAGACAGTTTTTAAAGAAGGCAGAAAAGTTACTCCCAAAGATTCAAAATAAAAAAATATCAGTTAAAAAAACTATTGAAGAAAAATCATATTATTTATGGTTAAATTTTTATCTCGATGAAATTAATACTTTTAGTAATTCTAATCTTCCAAAAAATAAACATGGTGTTTGGACACTCTTAATTGAAGAGGAAATAAAACTTCTTAAGGAATTACAACCAGTTATGGGTCTTCCAGATACTATAAAAGCCAAAAATCTATTTGAAAATAGAAAGGAGCTCATAAAAAAAGCTTTTAATGAATTTAAAGCTAAAAACAACGATAAGTTTTTCAATTTTGATGATGTTCTAAATAACTCTGAAAAAAATGTTGGTAAGAATTGGAAATCAATTACTGAAAAAGATCCTGAAGCTAATAAAACTTTTCCAATAATAGATTCTGCAAATATTGACAAATTCAGATCTGCGATAAAAGAGGATTTGAGTTTTTATATGAAGGATAATTACCCTTCATTAAAAAAGGATTTATAAATATTTATCTTTTTTTTGTTTTTTTTTGGGACTTTTTTAAGTTAAATAGATAATAGGATTATTTAAAAATTTTGAGCACCCAAAAGTTCGAGACTCTTCAATTACATGCAGGTCAAGTGCCTGATCCAACTACAAATTCTAGAGCAGTTCCCATTTATCAAACTAGTTCCTATGTTTTTGATAATGCTGAGCATGGCGCTAATCTTTTTGGATTAAAAGAATTTGGAAATATTTACACTAGACTTATGAATCCCACCACAGATGTCTTCGAAAAAAGGATGGCAGCTTTGGAGGGAGGTATGGCAGCACTTGCAACATCCTCAGGTCAAGCTGCTCAATTCTTGGCAATAGTGAACTGCATGACAGCAGGGGATAATTTTGTCTCTACTTCTTTTCTATATGGTGGGACCTACAATCAATTTAAAGTACAATTTCCAAGATTAGGAATAGAAGTTAAATTTGCTGATGGCGATAGTATCGATAGTTTTAGAAATAAAATTGATGATAAAACCAAGGCAATATATGTTGAATCAATGGGAAATCCTCGATTCAACATCCCAGATTTTGAGGGACTCTCTGCTTTGGCGAAGGAAAATGGAATTCCTTTAATAGTTGATAATACCCTTGGTGCGGGTGGTGCTTTAATAAGACCAATTGATTTTGGAGCCGATGTTGTTGTAGAAAGTGCAACAAAATGGATAGGTGGACATGGAACAAGTATCGGAGGGGTTATTGTTGATGCCGGAACCTTTGATTGGGGAAATGGTAAATTCCCACTAATGAGTGAGCCAAGCGCTGCTTATCATGGTCTCGTTCATTGGGACGCGTTTGGTTTCAGTAGTGATATCTGCAAATCTTTGGGAGTACCTGATAATAGAAATATAGCTTTTGCTTTAAGAGCAAGACTAGAATGCCTGAGAGACTGGGGATCAGCTCAAAGTCCTTTCAATTCGTTCTTGTTATTGCAGGGTTTGGAAACTCTAAGTTTGAGAATAGAAAGACAAACTTCTAATGCCCTTGAATTAGCAAAATGGTTAGATTCTAATTCTAATGTGAGTAGTGTTAATTATCCTGGCCTAGAATCTGATCCATATTACTCTAGTGCCAAAAAATACACTACTGGTAGGGGAATGGGTTGCATGCTTATGTTTTCCCTAAATGGGGGTTATGAAAATGCAGTAAAATTTATTGATTCCTTAAAATTAGCGAGTCACCTTGCTAACGTAGGGGATTCAAAAACATTAGTAATTCATCCTGCTTCAACAACTCATCAGCAATTATCTGAAGAAGAACAACTATCTGCAGGTGTTACTCCCACTATGGTAAGAGTTTCTGTAGGAATTGAGCATATTGATGATATAAAAGCAGATTTTGAACAAGCACTTTCACAAATCACATAGGAAAGGAGATTTATTGGCTTTAATAATTCCTAGCAACTATCACAAGATAAGTGATGTTGAGAAAAATCACATATCCTGGATTGAACCAGAATTGGCAAAAAGACAGGATATACGTCCTCTTAGGATTGGGATATTGAATATAATGCCTCTTGGCAAGCAGTATGAATTTAACTTACTACATCCACTTGGTTTATCCCCTCTCCAAATAGAGCCAGTTTGGATAAAGCTTAAAACTCATACTTATAAAACTTGGGATCTTAATCATCTAAAGAATGTATACATAACCTGGGAAGAGGCAAATAATCCAGAACCGTTAGATGGAATTATTATTACAGGAGCACCTATTGAGCACTTGGCCTTTGAGGATGTTAAATATTGGGATGAATTTGTGAAAATTGTTGATGAGGCCAGAAATTCTTGTGCTAGTACTCTTGGATTATGTTGGGCTGGCTTTGCACTGGCTTATTTAGCAGGGGTTGATAAGAAAGTTTTTGATAGGAAATTATTTGGGGTATTCCCTTTAAAAAGTCTTGTTCCTGGACACCCTTTGATGGGTACACAAGATGATGAATTTATTTGTCCTCAAAGTAGATTTGCAGGATTACCAGATTTGGAGATGGAGAAGGCCCAAAAAGAAGGGAAATTGAATTTGTTAGCTCATGGAGAAAAAGTAGGATATACAATATTTGAATCTAACGATCAAAAACAACTTATGCATTTAGGTCATCCTGAATATACTGTGCATAGAATTATTAGTGAAATAGAAAGAGATAAAGAAAAGGGAGATGTTCCTCCTCCTGAAAATTTTGATCTAAATAGTTCAAAAACTACTTGGAGATCACATAGGAATTTGCTTTTTCAGCAATGGCTTTGGTTTTGTTATCAACAAGTTAGCCTTAATTAACTTTTTTAATGAGCACTTTCAATACCGCCTAGTCTCTCAAATAAGTTTAGACTTTCTTTATTTAATCCTACAATTTCAACTTTAGAACCACCATTCTGGAATTTTCTAATAATTTGTTCAAGAGCAACAACGCCACTTTGATCCCAAATATGAGCTAAAGACATATCAATTACAATATTTTCTGGATGTTCATGAATATCAAATCCTTGCAAAAAATAAATTTTACTTACAAAAAATAATTGTCCTTTTACTTTGTAGGTAGTCAAATTATTTTCTTTCGCTCTTGAGACAATTATAACTTTTGCCACTTTTCTGCTGAAAAGAATTGCAGCTAATGAAACTCCTGCAATAACTCCAAGTGCAAGATTATGAGGTTTTGTAAGCATAGTAACTGCAAAAGTCATAAGCATTACTGCAGTATCGCTTTTAGGTATCTTTCTAATACTTTTTAATCCATTTATATCTGCTGTACTTATTGCGATCGTTATCATGATTGACACTAAAGCAGCCATTGGGATTGCCCCAATCCAAGATTTCAAGAGGATGATCATAATTAGAAGAGATATCCCTGAGGAGAGGGTTGACAATCTAGATTTGCCACCATTTTCAGTATTCATTACAGATTGCCCAACTAGGGCACATCCTGCCATTCCACCGAATAAGGATGCCACAATATTTGCGATTCCCTGTCCTCTTGCTTCTTTATTTTTATTAGAACTTGTATCAGTTACATCGTCTAAAATATCTTGAGTTAAAAAGGTTTCCATTAAACCCACGAGAGATATTGCAAGGGAGGTCGGTAGAATTATCCCTAATGTTTCAAGACTAAAAGGTACTTTTCCATTTTCTATTAATCCAAAAGGAAGAGAAATACTTGGCAATCCATCAGGTAATTTACCTAAATCGCTAACTGTTGGAACATCTAGATTAAAGAATATGCTTATGAGAGTAATTACTACTATTGCGATAAGTTGAGATGGGACTACTTTTGTGATTTTTGGAAGCCCATAGATAATTATTAATCCTAGGATTACAAGAATCCAGACTACTGGAATCTGAGAGTTAACTGGATATTGACTTAAAGTTTGTTCAGCTATTCCTTTTGATTCTTTAATACCTATTCCTAACTGAGGTAGTTGTGCTTGAAATATTAAAAGTGCCAGCGCATTAACAAATCCACTTAATACTCCTGTTGGTACGAATCGCATTTGGTAGGCCAGTCTTAAATATCCCCAAAGAATTTGAAAAATTCCAGTTAATATTCCAGCTGCAATAAGATATGGGACTCCTAATCCAGGGGCTTGTGATTCTCCATAAGCAACAAGTCCAGTCATCAAAAGAGCTGTTGAACCTGTAGCTGAAGTGATCATGCCCCTTCTTCCTCCAACAATCGCAATTGTTATAGATAGGCAAAATGCACCAAAAAGGCCAACTTTAGGGTCTACACCAGCTATACCTGAAAAAGCAATTGCTTCTGGGATCATTGCAAAAGCAACTACTAAGCCAGAGAGAATATTTGATTTTGGATCATCTAACCAATTTTTAGATAAATATCTTGAGAAATTTGACATTTTAAGTTTTTTATAATTAAGAAGTTACCTCATAAAGGAGGCAAAATACCTCGTGGGTCAAAAATATTCTTTAAAGTTTTTAATTCATTCATTCTATTTCCAAAAGCTAATGTAAGTTCTTCGTCATGAGAATTTAAATGATTATGCAATTGGGCTAAATGAATATTTGGATAAAACCTTTTTAGGTTGTTCCACGATTTATAAATCCAGTCCAAAGCGATTTCTTTTTCTTGAAGATCATTTTTTTTCCATGATGCATATATCCATGGCTTCCAAGTACTTTGTCTATGAACAAAAAAGCTTGAGCCATGATTTAACTTTTTTGTTTTGCAACCAAGTTGTTGAGAAGCAACATAACAGGAATTATTAGGTTTATTGTCCATTATTTCATTCAAACATTTTATGAAACTTGGGATATGATTTTCTAAATCTTCTCCAAGAAGACTAATTACTTCAGAATGGTTATTTGCATTAAGTTCATATAAATTTAATTCCTTTGGGAAGAAATTTATTTTGTTAAAATTTTCATAAAATTGTTTTTTTAGAGCAGGAAATTTGTCTAGAAGCATCAAATATTCTTTTGTTCTTTTATCTTCAAAATTATTTTTAAGTTCAGCAAAAATATATATATAAATTTTTTGGGCATAAATCCATTGAAGACTAATATTTTCTGGAAATTCCTCTGAAAGTTTTATTATTTCTGAAAGTTCATTTGAATTTACAAAGCCTTCAATAACCTTAATTGGATTAGATAGTATAGTCTTAAGTTCTATTTCGGTAATAATTGAAAAAAAGGGTGCTGCGCCTTTAATTGCTTCCCAAATCAATTGTTCTTCTGGATTTATTTGATTTTTTTTTAAAGAGATAAATGTGCCATTACCCAAGAAACCTTTTATTGATTCAATATTATCAATGGCTAATCCATAGGCTCTACTGAGCGGGCTTACTCCACCAGTAAGTATATAGCCTGCTCCAGGAAGTTTAGAAAGTCCGATTGGAAAACTTCGATTATGTTTTTGTAAATGATTTACTAGATCCCCCATTATTACTCCCCCTCCAATCGTTACTAAATTGGTTTTTCTATCTAGGTGAATTTTGCTGTGATTTTTTCTTAGATCAAGAGTTGTAAAACCATTTTTTGCACAGCTAGAGGTTGTACCTCCACTACATACGCATAGGTGTTCGAATTTTTCCTTAGAAAAGTTGTCCCCATAAAATAAGGAATCATTCACGTCATAAATTAATTTTTTTAGTTTTGCATCCTTTGAGTTAATATTAGGAACTTCAAGCAAGTTACTTTTATTTTTCACTACATCATATTGAACTTTACTATTATAGTATTAGTAAAAACTTGAATTTGGATAATTTAGATTCGGAGTTAAATAATCAGGTCGCGATACTTATCTGTGGACACGGGAGTAGAAATAAACTAGCCATTACTGAATTTAAAGAATTAACTAAGTTCATCCAAAAAAGATATCCAAAATTTTTAGTTGAATATGGTTTCTTGGAATTCGCTAAACCTTCACTTGTTGATGCTCTAAACAAGTTAAAAGATCTTTCTATAAAAAAAGTAATTGCAATCCCCGCAATGCTTTTTGCTGCGGGCCATGTAAAAAATGATATACCTAGCTTGCTTATGAATTATTCAAGTAAAACAGGTATTGAAATAATTTATGGAAGAGAATTAGGTATTAATAATTTAATGATTAGTGCAGCTTGTGAAAGAGTAAAAGATGTTTTTAAGCAAAATAATACTCTCAAACCTGAAGAATCATTATTAGTAGTTGTTGGTAGAGGCTCTTCTGACCCTGATGCGAATTCCAATGTTTCAAAAATTACGAGAATGATCGTAGAGGGTATTGGTTTAGGGTGGGGGGAAACGGTTTTTTCTGGAGTAACATTCCCTCTAGTTGAACCTGGCTTGAAAAATGTTGTGAGACTTGGTTATAAAAATATAATTGTTTTCCCTTATTTCCTTTTCTCAGGTGTCCTAGTCACAAGAATAAAAAGGCAATGTGATTTAGTTGCGATTAATAATCCAAATATTTCATTTATACATGCAAAATATCTTTCATCACAGTCTTATGTGGTCGACACTTTTGTAGAAAGGATTGAAGAGATTCTTAATAACGAAGGTAATAATTTTATGAATTGCTCAACTTGTAAATATAGATCAAATTTATTTGGCTTTGAAAAAGAAGTTGGAATGGTACAAGAAAGTCATCATGACCATGTAGAGGGTTTGGGGATCAGTTGCGATTTATGTGATCTTGAATGTAATGGTGCTTGTGAAATACAAAATCAGACTCATAACCAAGAAAAATCAAACTTAGGAGAAAGTCTTTACATAGAAAATGAACATGTTGAGGCTCATCAACATTTTCATAATCACCATCACCATCACCTTCACCACAGTATTTATCCAAATTCAAAACATCCTTTAGGACCTGTCACGCTTCGCTTGCCTAATGAAGACTAATCTTAAGAAAATCCGTTGAAAATCAAGTAATCACCTGTCTCTTTCTCGACTAAGTCTTAATAGACTCAGTATATATAAGTATTCTTAATGTAAAATCTTGAAAGCATTTTGGTCTAGATTTTCCACAATTTACAGGTTGTTTTCCACGTCCAAATCCACATTGAATTAGAAATGCCAGTATTTTTCAAAAAAAACAGGACATCAACATTATTGTTGACTTTTCTTTAAGATCTATTCAATTTCCTTATTTAATAAGGAATTTTTTTAAAAAACTAACATATGAAATGAGTCTCATTTGATAATTCAAAAAGTTTTCTATTAGATATTTTTTGTTTTTTTTAGAAAAAAACATCATCATAGTTATGCAGAAAAGTATAAATTTATGGATCAAATCAGCCAATCAAATTCAATTGAAAAGCAACTTGTCGCATGCTCTTCAAATAAAGTCTCTTTAGAAACAGAGCTTTCAGAAACTCTTTATAACACTATGAAAGATTTCGTATTAAGTAACCCAACTTGGGATCAATATAAGCTCATAAATTCAGCATTAGCTACTTTTCTCGTTCAAAACGGATGTACAGATAATTCTGTCTCAGAAATTTATTTAAATCAATTATTTACACCTTCTAAGTCTTTTTAATATTTAAACAGGCTCTTCTACTCAAGGCCATCATTGTAAGTGTAGGGCTTTGCCAAGATGATGTGGGCCAGCATGCTCCATCTAGTACAAGTACATTCTTGCATCTCCATAATCTATTAAATTTATCAACTACGCTATTTTCTTCATTCATCCCCATTGGTGCTCCCCCTACTTCATGAATGTAATATCCTGGAGGAGGAGGACTATCTGAAAGTGCGATCAAATTTTTTGTAAATAGACTTCCTAATGGGATATTCATTAGTTCATTAATATTTTTTATTTCTCCGTTTGCAGCTGTGATTGATTTACGTATTGTATTTTCCATATGTTTAGCCATGTTTAACTCATTTTCGCTCCATTCGAATTCAATGTAGGGAATTGGGATCCCCCATTCATCTGTTTTTCTTGAGAGAGAAACTGAGTTTTTCTCTCTAGGAAGGACTTCGCCATGGGCAATAAGAAAGCCGATGGATGAGTTTTTGTCTTTTTGCAAAAATTTAGGTATCCCTAATCGATCAATTGCCCCCCAGAGTCCATAACCTCTATGAAAATTTATGTCGTCAATTTTTGGTAAATTTGAACCGAATGGAATAAAGAAGCTGCCTGCTCCAGAAAGATCTGGAGGATTATCCAATGGTTTCCCTGAGTTTTTTGTTTTTGGGACTGAAAAAAATCTACAGATAGATATATGGTCCATAAGGTATTTACCTAATTTCCCAGAATTATCTTTAAAACCTGAGGAATTTGATTTATATTCTGAGTTCAGTAGTATTCTGAGTGTTGAAATTGTTGATGAGCAAAGAAGGATTAAATCACAATTTAATTCTTTTTTGAATCCATTTTCCAAATTTACGATCGTTAGTTTTGATGCAAGCTCTGTTATCTTGTTAATTTCAAAAGATTCCACTAGGTGATTTGAAATTATTTGCACATTCCCAGTATCCAAAGCTTTTTTTAAAGTGCTACCTAAACTAGAGGATTTGGGCCATTTTTTATCTTTTACTGATGAATTGCGGTCAAATCCTCTCGATTGTATAAATGGATAATTTAATTTTGATTTAACTTTGCTGCCAAAAATACTTTCGTTTTCTGTAAGGGGAATTTCACCAATATATTTACCGTTTGGGACTTCTTTAATGTCATCTTTTCGTCCATAGATACCGCAGAAATTTTCAATGAAATCATAATGAGGGGAAAGTTCATCGTATGAAATAGGCCAGTTTGGTCCGAATCCGTCTTTTTTAGCCGGATGAAAATCTTCTGAGGAAAGTCTTAATGTTATGCCTCCCCACGTTAATGATCTCCCCCCATATTGTTTTCCTTGGGTCCAAAGAAATGGCTTTTTTTTGGGGAAGTCATAAGGATGCTTCAATTCATTTGAATATAAGTCAGGATTATTTTTCCAATAACCAGGATGTTGGCATTGATTGGCATGTTTTTTTGTTAAAACTCCTGATAATCTTTTTAATGTACTTTTTGGCTCATGATTACTAGCTTCATGCCTTTTAACTTGAGGTCCTGCTTCTATTACTAAAACTCTGATCCCTTTTTCAGCCAATGTAAGTGCTGCTATTCCTCCTGTAGCTCCAGAACCAACAACAATTGCATCATAGGGACTTATATCCAAAACCTAGTTCTTGATTTGATATTTAAATAAATATAGCATTCAGTAAATAATTAATTTTTAGAATTCAGCTTTAGAAGTTAGAATTTGTTGAAATACAACTTAAACAAATGAGATTTATAATTTTAACTTTTTTAATAATTGTTTTAACCCTCCCTTCTAGAAGCTTCGCTGCTTTGGATTATGGGAAACAATCCTTGGTAGGGGCTGATTTTTCTGGATCTGATTTAAAAGGAGCAACTTTCTATTTGACTGATTTACAAGATGCAAATTTATCAGGTTGTGAGCTGCAAAATGCGACTCTTTATGGAGCAAAATTGAAAGATACTAATTTAAGTAACTCCAACTTAAGAGAAGTAACTTTAGACTCAGCTGTTTTAGATGGAACAGATTTATCAAATACTAACTTGGAGGATTCTTTTGCGTATAGTACCCAGTTTGAAAATGTAAAAATACAAGGCGCAGACTTCACAAATGTTTTTTTGCCAAAAGATATTATTAGGGAATTTTGTGAAAATGCCACTGGAACTAATCCAATCACAAATAGAGAAACCAGAGAAACTTTAGAGTGTGATTACATTTAAATTTATGCACATACAAGTTCTTTTTTAATCTTTCTTTGTTTATAAAGTGATCTTCCAACAGGCCAACCTAAAGTAGATAAATGTCTCATTAAAGAACTTGAGTATTTGAAATAAAAATTGCCTGAATATTTGATACCAAGTTCTTTTAGAGTGGTTATTAATAAACATAGATCTTTTTTATTACCTTTTTTCATATCCAATAATATCAATGACTCACTAGATAATTTTTTTTCTAGGATCTTATCATTTTCAGCAAAACCAACTTTAAGTGAATTAAATTCATCAGAATAAAGAGTATAAATTATTCCATCTTTAAATTTATCTATAGAAGCATCTACATTAAACCTTGATGATATTAATGTATTGAATCCTTTAATGATTTTTTTGTTATTCATAATTATTTGAGTTCATTCTGAGCTATTTCGTATTTCTCCAATAGATTGTTTACTTCTGCTAGTGCAATTCTCTTTTGACAGGCCGAGTCATATCTATTTACTTTAGATCGGGTGACGATGCTACTGGAGGTTGGAACAATAAAGTTACTGTTGACTGTAAAGATTACACTGCAAAATGGAAAGGTTTATTTGGTGGAGGATGGAGTGACTTAAACAATTTAGAAAAATATAGGGAAAAGATTGGAGCTCCATGGAAATATAATTCTCGCAAAGAAGTAAAAATAGTAATGGATGAATTTTGTCCTCAAATGGACAGGCTTGTCTCAGAAGCAAAAGAGAGGGATAGGATTAATGGAATTAAAGAAGCTGAAAATAGATCTTCATCAGGTGGTATTAAAGTTAATTGCGATTCTCCCGTTTGGAAAAAGAAGCCTAGATGTAATTAATAAAACGTTTTTTATCTCGTTAAATTAGGTTTTTAAAAAAATTAAAATGGCACAAAAACGGCAAAATTGTTTCACTAAACAATATCAGATCTACTGCTATCACTAGTAATTATCTAAACTTGAAAACTAGCGTGTCTGCAAGGGCACCGTGGGTTCGAATCCCACACCCTATTTTATAAAACGCAACTTAAATTCAATCCAATAACATAAGCGCCATTTTGGTACCTCTTTGTTAGGATGTGTTTTTTATTTAGGGATATGACTAAAGGATTCGCCACAGATAATCTAACATCCAAAAAATACAAAAAAAAAATTATTTCGAGTGAACCTCAAGGAAGATTAATATCTTGGTCTCCTTGGCCACCAGCTAATTTTCAGACAAGATATCCTGCTTTCCCTTTTGTTCTTACAATATTAATAATAGTAATTGGGCAATGGTATCTATCTCTACAAAGATAACCTGATACTGATTTAATATAT
>CACBAW010000013.1 GCA_902537275.1 uncultured Synechococcaceae cyanobacterium | reverse complement strand
CAAAAGCTTTCACCTATAACACTTTTAGACTCATCAAATGTATAAGAAGATTTATCTACGTAACCGACCATTTCGGCGCCTGCTTTAGTGAAGTAGCTGTGAAGTTCTTCCATTGCATCACAATAGTTTTCTGTATAAGTAGAAGAATCTCCTAAGCCAAAAATTGCAACTTTTTTTCCTGATAAACTTAGTTCACCAATATCCTCTAAGATTGAATCCCATGCAGTTCCTGATCTTTCTTCATCAGCGCCAGTATTCCAAGTTGGTATACCGCAGATAATTCCATCAAGGCCTTCAAATTCCGAAAGATCATCCACATCAGATACATCTTTAGGTGCTTCTGCTGAAGAGATAAAGTTGTGAAGACGATCAGCTACGTCTTCAGTTTTTCCAGTTGTAGTTGCGTAATAAATTCCTACAGTCATAACTTCAAATTGTTTACATTAAAATAATAAAATCTTAAAACGCTAAATCAATTTCTTTAAAAACTTTTTCATGTAAAATTTTATACTAATTAAGGTAAGAAAATTTTTTTGAGAATAATTTAATAAATCATTTAAAACATCGTGACTGAAAAATTTCAAAATAATATCAAAAATCTTGTTGAAGAATTTAACTTTAAAGGGCAGAAAAAGTTCAAATTAATTGTTTTATTTGGTTTATTAGGCGATTTTGATAGCTTTGAATATGCAATAAATTTGAAAAGTTTTATTGATAAAAATAAAGATAAAAATTTAGATATTTTTGGAATTGCTATTGGGAACCAAATTGGAAAAGAAAAATTTTGCAAATTTACTGGCTTTCAAGAACAAAGTTTAATAGTTGTTTCTGATAATCAAATTCACAATGATCTAAAAGTCTCAAGAGGATTAAATATAGGTTTTGGAGGTTGGATAAATATGCTTTTGATGCTATCTGGAATAAATTCTTTTAAAACAATTAAAGAAGTTATTAGAGGTTATACCGGCGACCGAAAAGCAAAGCAAATCTATTCAGAATTTGACAAAATTGAAGTTTTAAAATTTATCAAATTTTCAGGTAATTCTTTTAAAAAGGTTTTCGGAGATGGTTATTTGAGACCATTTGAATTAGCAACATTTAGATTAAACAATATGAATGAAATTATCCAAAATTGGAGTGATTATATTCTTAATGATGAATACCTTCCTCAAAGAGGGGCTTCCTTTTTATTAAATGATCAAAATCAAGTTGTTTATAAATTTTTTTCAAGTGATGTGCTTGGATATTCATCAAACATGAGAGATCCTTTAAAATTTTTATCTGATTTAATTAAAGAATAGTTTTAAAAATTTTTTATGAATGTAGATATATTCGGATATTTTGCAGCGATTTTAACAACAGCGGCATTTCTACCTCAATTGATAAAAACTTTAAAAACAAAAAAGGCAGATGATGTTTCTTTGACAACATTAATAATGTTTATTATCGGTGTTTTATCTTGGATTATTTACGGTTATAAAATTTCGTCTACACCAATATTGATAGCAAATTTAGTTACAGTAATCTTAAACTTTATGATATTAATCTCTAAAATATATTTTTCAAAAAACTTTAATGAGTAAAATACTTTTAAACTTATAAAATTTAAATATTTTTTTTAATCTCGTTTAGGATAGAACAAACACTTTCTGATCTTGAAAACTTCAAAATGCTGGGTTTGGTTTAAAGGTAGCCTTAAAAAAGGTGGACATTGGAAAGAAGGGTTTACTTGTACTATTGATGAGAAACCAGGCGTTTTAATAGAAAGTCCAGCTTATGTAACTTGTCGTGTTCCTACATGGAGAGTTATGACAAAAGAACCAGAAAATTTATATAAATCTCCTCTAATTCCTGAAAAAGCGATCTGGAAAATAATTTAAATTCTCAATTAATAATAAAAAACATTTTGACTGCACTATGGCAAGTTAGTATTGCTTTAATAAATATTTAATTAATACCATCTATTCTCTTTTCATAAATATTATTCCTTTCTTATTCCTTGGTTTTCTACTTGGGAAAAAGAATCCAAAGATTTCAAAATATATTGCTAGACCTCTAATAAGATTTGGCATTCCATTAAGTGTAATGGGGCTCTTATTAAAGGAAGGTATAGATATAAACCTAATTAAAAGTTCATTTTTAGCATTCTCTGTAATTGGAATTTTAATAACTTTAATAAATATAATCCCAATATTTAAGAAGCGGCTTCCAAATTACACATTGCAGCTAGCTGGCTTAATCGGTAATACATCATTTCTTGGAATACCCATTGCGCTAGCTCTTCTACCTCCAACAACTATAAATTTCACTATTGGATATGATGTAGGAACAACGCTTTTCGCTTGGACATTTGGACCTTTTTTTCTTCAAGAAAAATCTAAAAGTAATAATATTCCAAACATCAAAGGACTATTAAATGCATTGATTAATAGTCCTGCATCGAGAGGGATAATTGGTGTACTTCTTGCATATCTTTTTCAGATAAATGAAATTTTAGGAGATTATCTTTGGATTCCTGCAAGAATAGTTATTGCTTTGGCAATAATAATTGTGGGAACAAGACTTGGAATAATCACAAATCAAAAGGGAAGAGTTTTGGATCTAAATGCAGAAATTAAATTTTCAATTTTATTAAAGTTGTTTATTCTTCCTTTTATTATTTTTTTGGTGTGCAAATCATTAAATTTTAATTTCTATCAATCGTCAGCAGTAATTCTTCAAGCTGGAACTCCAACAGCAATATCAACAATATTAATGGCGGAGGCTTATGATGTGGAACAACAAAATGCTTCAAAAATTCTTTTTACTACAACTTTAATTTCAATAATTACAATTCCTTTATTAAAAACATTTATGAGTTTATTTATTTAAATTACTTCAACGTAAGCCTTTTCTTTTGAGCATGAATAATGAATATTGTAAAGATTATATCCTGATAACTAAATAATGTCTTAAGATTTATGTTATGAAGTCAGCAAACCCTGAAAATGAATATATCCCTTTAGATCTTAGGATTTCAGTGAGGAGGGATACTCTGCGGCTTATCTCTGAAATGGCTCAAGATATGGGAATAAGCATTAATGAAGTTTTTAGTTTTTTAGCCGAAGATTCTGTCATCGATCTCGAATTGATGGAAGATTTGAATAATATTGATATCCCCAGTAAGTGCAGCCTTGATGATCTAAAAAAAGCTCTTCTTAAAAAAAGACTTTGTTAAAATTTTTCAACTTTTCTATTTTTCCAGTCGGATTTATAACCACTATTCTCTAAAAATTTCGAATACTTATTTAAATCACTTCTTTGAATTCGCCATAAATTATAAATACCAAATTTACCCAATTTTTGATGATTAATTTTTGACCATTGCTCTCGGCGGGAAGAGTATTCATCTATGACGACCAATAGAGATTTGTATTCATAATCGGGTTGATCCTCATAATTTTCTCGCCTATCAGTATTTAACCTGTCTGACAGATTAATTAATCCCTCTTCAGTGCTTGGTTCGTAAAAAACTATTTGCCTCGAATAAAAGTGCAATGAAGGTTTTCTTATACCAATCATTGCTAAAGTTTCCCTCTCCTCGCGGGTATCTGAAATTAATTTTGAGATATTCCTCAAAGGTAATTGCCTAGAAGTATCTGCTAATTTTTTAATTGGCGACATCAAAAAAGATTGTCCAATTAAAAGTAAAATTTGAAGATAAATAAGTATATTTCTGGATTTTATATAAAATAAAATTATCGCAATCAGCGTAAATGAGGAGAAGAATAATTTGGCTTTAAAAATTATCCCAGAGCTTACTAGTTCAGATGCAAGATTAGGCATTTCGGGATCATTTATTGAACTTAACCAATTATTTGAGAAAAAGAATGCCATTGAAATACCGAACAAAATTAAAATATTAAAAATCCATAGATATAGATAACTTCTAATTGAATTTTTTATGTTTATAAAGCTATTACTAATTAAGATTGCCGCTGCTGGAATTGCTGGCAACCAATAGCTTGGTAGTTTCGTAGCAGAAAGGCTAAAGAAAATTAAAACTGATATTAACCAACATAGAGAATAGGTATAAAGGGTCTCAGTGACATTGCAACTTTGTTTTGAACTTTTCAAGAAATCCTTAAAGGCTTTGAATATTCCGTGATACAAAAAAGGGGTGAATGGTAATGAAGCCAATATCATTATGTAAAGAAAAAACCAGAATGGTTCGGCATGATTATTTACAACTGAGGTATATCTTTGAAAATTATGGTAACCAAAAAAATTGTCCCAAAAAGGCTTTCCCTCTTTTATGAGTTCTATTATGTACCATGGAACGCTTATAAGTATTGTTATTAAAAAACCTTTCTTAGGATTTATCTTACGGAGCAAAGTTTTCCAATTATTCTGACTAAACAAGAAAAATGTAATAGTTAATAATGCCAGAACAAATGCAACAGGTCCTTTAGTTAAAATTGCAAAACCTAAAAATATCCACGCTGAAAAACATTGATCATTATTTTCACTTGCCATTCTTCTCCAAAACAAAAGGAGGCTAATCCCCAAGGTTCCAGTTAAAAGTGCATCACTCACGGCTGTTCTACTCCAGATAATTATTAGTGGAGACAAAGCAAAGCCTAATGATGCAACTATTGGAGTGAGAAATTGCCTATCACTCCTCTGTGGCCAACAAAACAAAGTATCTCCAATCATCAACATTAAAAATAATGATCCCAAAGCTGAAGGAAGTCTTGCCGAGAGTGTCCCGTAACTATCCCAGATCTCGTTTTTCGGCAATGAGTAAAAAAAACCCATTAGCCAATAAATTAATGGAGGCTTATCAAAACGAAATATTCCATTGACCTTTGGAGTTATCCAGTCACCTGATTCACTCATCGCCCTTGCCGCAGCGGCAAATAAAGGTGGCGTTTCATCCACCAGTCCTGTGGTACCTAAACCTAAAATAAATATAATTATTCCACAAACTAAAACTATCAGTAAGGTTATAACCCTTTTTTTTGAGTTTAGCAGAATCATTTAATATTACTTATATTCATGCATTACCTTATTAAGCCAGTTCACAACCTTGTTAGCAAATATTTCTGCGGAGGCATTTTTTTCTACCCATTCTCTACATTTCTGACGCTTTATTTTTTCAATAATCTGAACATAAGAAAGCATATTTTTTTTATCATCAGGATCAGCAAGATAACCTGTTTGGCCATGCTGAATAATTTCACTAGGGCCTCCCCTTTTATAAGCAACAACAGGCACCCCACAGGCTAAAGCTTCAACAATAACGTTCCCATATGCCTCATTCCACTTTGGAGTATTTAGCAACCCTCTGCATTTACCAAGTTCTTTTTGTAATTCATCGGTAGATAAAAACCCCATCCAATCTATAACTCTTTGAGGGAATAATTTTTCTATCTTTGCGGCATACATCTCATCTTCTATTAATCCCCAAACTTTTAATTTTTCTCCAAGTTGATCTGCTACATAAACTGCATCCTCCAAACCTTTCTCTGGAGCCACTCTTCCAACCCATGCCAAGGGTCCCTTAACTGAATCTTGAAAAATATAATTATCTAAATTAAACCCATTCCCAATAATTGTTGGTTTTTTTATGAATGGATAATCATTAGCTTGCATTTTCGAATGAAAAGCAAAATTATTTGGATATTTAGCATATACCTTAGAGATTAAATTACTAATTACTGAACTTTCAGAACCCATACTAATAATATGTGCAATGGGTATTTCTAAATTTAGAGTCATCCAGATTGGCAACCAATCATAGGACATATTCAACAATACATCTGAATATTTAGCGATATCTATTCCCTTTTCAAGCATTCCAGCTAAAAGAGAATTGTCTGGGATATTTACGGGAGAATTATAATTTTGATGCTGCCAGCTTATTTGATCTTCACCTTCCACAAAATGTAATTTTGCTTTTACATTACTTTCATGTAACTTAGAATTTTTTGGAGCTACAACCTCTACACAATGACCTAAAGAAATTAAACCTGAGACTAAAGAATTTAAAGTTAATTCAACTCCACCACCTTTACCACTACCTAAGAACCCTATTGGAGTACTAATCAAAACTATTCGCATTATTGGACTTTTTACAAAAAGAAACTAATTAAATAGTAGTATCAGAAAACTTATTTTCCCATAAACTCTTTCTCTGGCTTACAAAAAATACTGAGATAAGAACAAACACAACTCCTATCCACTGCACAATAGTGAGTCTTTCATCTAACCAAACACCTCCACTTAGAAGAGCAAATACAGGTGTTAAAAATGCAAGGGTGCTAAATCCAGTAATTTCTTTATTATTAGCAAAGTAGAAAAACAATCCATAAGCTATTGCTCCTCCAAAAATACTTGCAAATGACATAAGTCCCCAATCAAATATTGACCAATCTGGAATTATTGTAAAATTTGATTGTAAACAGTGTTTAACAATTAAGGGCAAACTCCCTAAAACCATATGCCAACCTGTAACTGCTACTGGATCACTTTTAGTACATGTGAATCTAATTAAAATTGTTCCTAATGCCATTGCGAGAGAAGCTGCAAGCATCCAAAGTTCTCCAAAGTTAAAAACAACATTATTTATAGACTTATCAGACATCAACCACCAATTCCCTAGAAATTCTTGTGGAACACCTAAAAATACTATTCCTCCTAAGCCAAAAAGTAGTCCTAACCATCCTATTGGATTAATTAAATTCCCAAAAATTGCTCTCGCTAAAATAGCTACCAAAAGAGGTTGAGAATCAATTAAGACAGAACCTAAACCTGCTCCAGTTTTTTCAATACCATAAGTTAAAAACAACTGAAAAAAAGTGGCATCTACAATCGTAAAAACAAAAAACCACTTCAAATCGCACTTATAAATTTTTAAATCTCTTTTAAACAAATATGTTGTTATTAGAACAAGAATCCCTGCAGGAAGTAATCTTAAAGAAGCCACAAACTCTGGCCCAGCACTAGATACCAAAGGAGTCATTGCCGCCATTGAAGTACCCCAAAGTGCAAAAGGGAGTATCATTAAAAACCAATTTAGGATTGAATTCATTAGGTCTGCTGATAGTCTTTTTAAAGTAGTTATCTGAATTTACCTTAAAAGAATGATTTGGCCTTTTAGACGAAAGTCAAAAAAAAGAATAGCTCGTATATTAATTGATGAGCCTATTACAAGTTCAACAAGAGTTTCAGTCCTTAAAGCTCTTAAACAAATTGAGGATAGAGAATTTCCTGCTTTAATCGTGAGAATTGATTCTCCAGGGGGAACTGTCGGGGATAGCCAAGAAATATATTCTGCTATTAAAAGACTAAAAGATAAAGGATGTAAAGTCATTGCTAGTTTTGGGAATATCTCAGCATCAGGTGGTGTTTACATCGGTGTTGCAGCTGACAAAATAGTTGCTAATCCAGGCACAATTACAGGATCGATTGGTGTAATTATAAGAGGAAATAATTTATCTGAATTATTAGATAAAATCGGCATTAAATTTGAGACTGTTAAAAGCGGTGTATTTAAAGACATACTTTCTCCAGATAAACCTCTAAGTGAGGAAGGTAGGGGCCTACTCCAAGGGCTTATAGATGAAAGTTACAAACAGTTTACTGAAGCTGTTGCTGAAGGAAGGAATTTACCTGTTGAAGAAGTAAGAAAATTTGCTGATGGAAGAATTTTTACTGGAACACAAGCACTTGAACTTGGTCTTGTTGATAAGGTTGGAGATGAATTTGTTGCTAGGGAGATGGCTGCAGAAATGGTTAATATTGATCCTAAAATTCAGCCCTTAACATTTGGGAAGAAGAAGAAAAAAATACTTGGACTAATTCCTGGAAGTAGAATTGTTGAGAAAATTATCAATAATATCTTTTTTGAGTTTGACTCATCTAATAAAGTACTTTGGTTATACAAGCCTTAATTCGATATGCATGAAAAAATGAAAGAAGATTATAAAATTACATTTATTCGTGGTGCCACAACAGCATCTGGGAACTCTATCAGGGAAATAGAAGTTGCCGTAGTGGAATTAATTGATGAGTTAATTTCTCGAAACAATCTGATTAAGACGAACATATTATCTATTACATTTACAGCGACAAAAGATTTAAATGCATGTTTCCCCGCTTCAATCGCTAGGAAATTTAATGGACTTGATTCAGTTGCCTTTTTAGACTGCCAACAAATGTACGTATCTAACGATGTTGATTTTTGTATAAGAATAATGGCTCAAGTTTTATTGCCACCAAATTATTCAATAAAGCACCCTTATTTAAAAGGCGCTGCAAAATTAAGGACAGATAGATGTTAACCTTAGTGAAATTATTTTTCTGCTTTTAATTTGAATAGCACGAACTCAACCTTTAAATTCCATTCTCTTAATGTTAAAAATCACAAAGAAACTTACTATGAATTTTAAAATTTTAAGATTTTTAATTATTCCCACAATTCTAGTTTCAACTACTTTTTTAAATAAAGTCCAAAATGTTAAAGCAGGGTTGGAATTTCAGTGGGATCAAGACTCTGCGTATAGAAGATTAAAGTGGTTTCAAAAAGATGATAAAAAAAAATTCAGAAATACAATCTATTTTTTCTTAAGGCCGGCTGATAGAAGAAGTGATCTCTTGAAAATTAATCTAGCAATCCCTAAAACCTTTAAATCCACTTTAAAAAATGAAAAAATAAGTTTTTGCAAGGTAAGGATTGGCGGTTTTGAGGATAGAACAAAATGTTTAGAAGACATTCCAGCTGATATCGAAATTAATACTGATGAATCAGGTTTACGATCTCTAGATATTTACCCCTACAGCCCAATTTCTTCGAATAAAGACAATTATGCAATTGTCTTAAAAGTCTTTAATCCCAAAAGATCAGGTTTATATCAATTTCATTCATATGGGCAACCCAAAGGAAAATCATTTTCAAGTTATTTAGGAAGCTGGACTATAGTGATCGATTAAATGATAAATTAAATAAAGATAATTAAACAAATGACTAAAAGAACTTTTGGCGGAACTTCAAGAAAAAGAAAACGTGTATCTGGTTTTAGAGTAAGAATGCGTTCTCATACCGGTAGAAGAGTTATTAAAAGTAGAAGACAAAAAGGTAGAGAAAGAATAGCTGTATAACTTTTAAATTTAAATGGCCTTACCAAAGGATATGCGTTTAAAAGGTCACAAGACTTTTAATTATATTCATAAAAATTCAACCACATATTACGGGAAATTAATGACATTTAAAGTTGCAAGAGCAAATCCCGAAATTCTCTTAAACCATAAATTCACAAATACTTCAAACAAATTTAGGGTTGCGATTGCAATTAGTAAAAAAGTTTCAAAAAAAGCAGTAGAAAGAAATAAATTAAGAAGAATTCTTCAAGATTGGTTATTAAAAAACATTCAAAAAATAAATAACCACAAACCATATTGGTTACTTGTTAACCTTAAATTTGGAGATTTCTGCAATGATAAAAGCAGACTTTTGGAAGATTTTCAAAACTTAATGTTCAAATCTCGTCTAATCAAATGATTAACATGAATGAAGAAACCTTCTATGAAGGTGGTCCCGCAAAAAGTGATTTAATAATAAATCTACTTGCAGGTATAACTATTCTTGGATTACCATTTACCTTTGCTGCAATAGTTAGAGCATTGTGGTTGAGATATAAAATTACAAACAAAAGAATTACAATTGATGGAGGATGGTTTGGTAAAAACAAAACACAAGTTTCATTAAGTAACATCGAAGAAATTAGATCAATTCCAAGAGGATTCGGGTCATATGGTGATATGGTTCTTATCCTTAATGACGGATCAAAGGTTGAAATGAAATCATTACCTTTATTCAGAGAAAAGCAAAAATTTATTGAAGAAAATATAAACAAAAGATCACAAATTCCAAATTTCAACGAGGTAGAGGGATTTGCTACTAAATCCTAAATGAATTAATTACAAAAACCTTATTTTCCTGTAAAATAAAATGTCTAATAAAATTACACTCTCTTTAATATCGTGATAGGGTTCATTTCTGAAAAATTACTTATCCCGATTCTAGATTTTTTCTACGGTTTAGTACCTAGTTATGGATTAGCGATTGTTGCATTGACAGTCGTAATTAGAATTGCACTTTTCCCTCTTAGCGCTGGTTCCATTAGAAGCGCAAGAAGAATGAAAATTGCTCAACCTGTAATGCAAAAAAGGCAAGCAGAAATAAAATCCAAGTTTTCAGGTGATCCAAAGAAACAGCAAGAAGAACTTGGAAAATTAATGAATGAGTTTGGCAGTCCCCTCGCAGGCTGCCTTCCCTTGATTGTACAAATGCCTGTGCTTTTTGCATTGTTTGCAACCCTCAGGGGATCTCCATTCGCGGATGTTCCCTACAACATAAATCTCAAGGTAGTTCCACAGAATCAAGCAGCAGCAATTGATCCAAAACCATATAAATCCCCGAGACACTCTATATTCATTACAGAAAAATCACATTTTCCCGTGGTTGCAACAATTCCTAATGGAACAAAATTAGGAACAGAAGAATCCATAAAAATAAATTTAGAAACCACAAATGGTAATAGCTATTCCGAAGTTTTATCTAAATACGACAATGGATCAAAATTTCTCCCAACTTGGAAGGTTTCTAAAGGATCCGAAAATCTTAAAGTTTCCCAAGACGGTTTAGTTACGGCAATTAAACCAGGGGATGCAACTATCGAGGCAAAAATCCCTGGACTAGCTGCCAAAAGTGGTTTTTTATTTATTAAAGCTCTTGGTCAAGTTGGTTTTTATGTGGATGGGGCAATTAATTGGGATATTGCTGCATTAGTTGGTGCTTTTGGATTAACTCTACTTCTCTCTCAAGTTTTATCTAGTCAAGGGATGCCTGCGAATCCACAGCAATCAACGGCAAACAAAATTACACCAGTAATGATTACTGGAATGTTTCTGTTTTTCCCACTACCTGCAGGAGTCTTACTATATATGGTTGTTGCTAATATTTTCCAAGCATTTCAGACTTTTCTGCTTAATAAAGAAGCTCTTCCTGAGAATTTACAAAAAATTTTGGATCAACAATTATTAGCCAAAAATGAAGTAATAACAACTTCTGCTTCAACGATCTCAGATAAAAGATTACCTTTTGAACCTAATAGTAAAAAATAGCCTAAATCATATATGATTAATTCTTGGTGTAGAAATTTAGAATTACTCATAAAATCAAGGACCTCATTAATTTGGATAAGGACTAAAGAAGAGGAAAGATTAGAAAAACTGGTTAATTTCTCTTGTGAAAGACTAAATATAAAAAGATTTATTTGCTGGGACTGTGTTAGCGGCATAAAAGGGTTACTAAATGAAGAAGGAAAATTTTCTAATAACCCGTTAGGTGTGCTCAATTGGCTTAAAGAACAAAGTTCTGAAGTCTCCACAGTTTTATTATTAAAAGATTTCCACAAATTTTATGATGATCCATCTATCAATAGAACTATTAAAGAATTATCTTCAGTGCTTAAGAAAACTAGTCATAATTTAATTATTAGTTCTCATTTATTTCCATCATCAGAAGAGCTAGATGAATTGATGACAATTTTAAATCTGCCTTTACCTGATCAAAATGAATTGAAAAATCTAATAAAAAAAATTGCTATTAATACCAATTCAAATCTTGAGGAACAAGACTTAAATGAACTTACTTTAGCCTCAAGTGGACTTACCGAAATAAAAGTAAAGCAAGTCACTGCAAAGGCCCTTGCTCAAAGAGGAAAAATAAGTAAAGAAGATATTAAAGATATTCTTGAAGAGAAAAAACAAGTGATCGCAAGAAGTGAAATTTTAGAATTTTTCGAGGCTAAATCAAGTCAAGATGATATTGGTGGTTTAAATGTTTTAAAAGTTTGGCTTAATCAAAGATACAGGGCCTTTTCTAAAGAAGCTAGAGATTATGGATTACCTATTCCAAAGGGCGTCCTACTAGTCGGAGCGCAAGGAACAGGGAAATCGCTTACCGCAAAATCAATTTCCAAGAGTTGGTCAATGCCGCTACTCAGGTTAGATGTTGGTAGACTTTTTTCTAGCCTCGTTGGTTCAAGCGAAGCAAGAACTAGAGAAACAATTTCAAGAGCTGAGGCAATGTCTCCTTGTATCCTATGGATCGATGAAATAGACAAGGGCTTTGGTGGTGATGCCAGAAGCGATGGAGGAACAAGTCAGAGGGTTTTAGCAAGTTTGCTAACTTGGATGGCTGAAAAAGAATCCCCCGTTTTTGTCATTGCTACCGCTAATGCTATAGATAAGCTTCCTGCTGAATTATTAAGGAAAGGTAGATTTGATGAGATATTTTTTCTTGATTTGCCAAATTCTAAAGAAAGATCAAGTATTCTGGATTTGCACCTAAAAAAAAGAAGGCCAAGTTACGATTTTCCTCTATCTACTATCATCGATAGAACAGATGGATTCTCAGGTGCAGAACTTGAACAAGCAGTAATAGAGGGGATGCATATTTCATTCTCTGAAAATCGAGAGCTTACAGAGAAAGATTTAATAAAGGCAGTTTCCGAATTAGTTCCCTTATCAAGAACCGCTAAAGAGCAAATTGATTTCCTAAAAGAATGGTCATCCACAGGACGCGCCCGATCTGCATCTTGAATAAAATTTAATTTCTAAAATGTTCTATAAGTTAGGAATCATTAATTTAGTTAATTTTTAATCAAAAAACCCAAATTATGAATTGAGATTAACTATCTTAATTAATGTATAAAAAAAAAAGAGAGTGTTAGATCAAAAATTAATAAGAGAAAATCCAACATCTGTTGAAGAGAATTTATCCTTAAGAGGAAAAGTTTATAAAATATCTCACATACACGATTTAACTGTTAAGAAAAAAGAAATTGACATAGAAATATCCAGTCTCCAATCGGAGAGTAAAAAATTAAGCAAATCAATCGGGCAATTAATTGCTAAATCACAAAATAATAATTCAAAAGAACTAAATGATTTGAAGAAGGAGGGAAACGAATACAGAAGCAAAATTTCTGAACTGGAAGAAAAGCAAAGAAAATTAGATAAAAAAATAGATGATGAGATTTATAATTTACCAAATTTCCCTAGCAAAGATGCCCCTATTGGAAAAGATGAGAGTGATAATGTACAAATAAAAACTTGGGGAGACCCACTTATCGAGGAGAATCTTAAATCTCACTGGGAAATAGGAGAGAGTCTTAATCTTTTTGAATCGATAAAATCCACTAAAATATCAAAAAGTCGTTTTATTACCCTCATTGGTAATGGTGCCAGATTAGAGAGAGCATTAATAAATTTCATGCTGGACATGCATACTAAAAATGGTTATTTAGAATTAATGCCTCCAGCTTTAGTAAATACAGAAAGTCTTACCGGATCTGGACAATTACCCAAATTTTCCAATGAAAGTTTTAAGTGTTCTAATGACGACCTATGGCTTTCACCTACAGCTGAAGTTCCACTAACTGCTTTTCATAGAAATGAAATTATTGATTCAAAGCAGTTACCTATTAAGTATGTTGCATATAGTCCGTGTTTTAGAAGAGAAGCTGGGAGTTATGGAAGAGATACTAAGGGTTTAATAAGACTTCATCAATTCAATAAAGTTGAGATATATTGTTTTTGTGATCCAAATAAATCCCTAGAAGCTCATAAAAAGATCACCTTAGATGCAGAAAGTATTTTAAGAAAGCTAAATCTACCTTACAGATTGGTTGATATATGCACTGGAGACCTAGGTTTTTCTTCGAGCAGAACTTTTGATCTAGAAGTCTGGCTACCTAGTAGTAAATGTTATAGAGAAATTTCAAGTTGTAGCAATTGCTTAGACTTTCAAGCACGCAGGTCATCAATAAGAACAAAAATTGAGAAAAAAAATACATATTTGCATACGTTAAATGGTAGTGGGCTTGCGATTGGAAGAACTATGGCTGCTATTCTTGAGAATGGCCAACAAACCGATGGGAGCGTAAAAATTCCAGATGCTCTAGTTCCATATTTTGGATCGAATTTTCTAAAAACTGCTTAATATAGTCAAATGAATGTTTTAACCTCAATAACAGTTCTGGGATTTCTAATTTTTTTTCATGAAATGGGGCATTTTCTTGCAGCAATTTTGCAAGGTATCTATGTTGATGGATTTTCAATTGGTTTTGGACCATCAATAATTCAGAAAAGATATAAAGATATAACCTATTCACTTAGAGCCTTTCCCCTAGGTGGCTTTGTTTCCTTTCCAGATGAAGAAATAAATAATATTGATCCTAAAGATCCAAATCTTTTAAAAAATAGGCCAGTTATACAAAGAGTAATTGTTATATCAGCGGGAGTTTTCGCTAACTTAATTCTTGCCTATACAATCTTAATTGTAAATGTAACAACTATTGGTATTCCTTTTGATCCCGAGCCGGGTATTTTAGTTTTGGCTACTCAGCCAGAGAGAGCTGCTTATATTGCTGGATTACAAGCAGGGGATAAAATCTTAAAAATTGAAAGCAGTACTTTAGGAGTTG
Organism: uncultured Synechococcaceae cyanobacterium; assembly: GCA_902537275.1. GTDB lineage: Bacteria > Cyanobacteriota > Cyanobacteriia > PCC-6307 > Cyanobiaceae > Prochlorococcus_A. The sequence continues at coordinate 11,600 of CACBAW010000013.1, read as the reverse complement.
GAGATCAAGCAGTTTCTGCTTTAGTAAAAGAGATTCAAAATTCATCAGAGAACGCAATATCGATAACAATTGATCGAGATGGAGTTCTCAAAGAGTTAACTTTAGTACCAAAAAATATTGATGGGAAGGGTACGATAGGAGCTCAATTACAACCTAATATAAAAAAAGAAACTAAAAAAACAAAAAACATATTCGAACTTTTTAAATACACTAATAATGAGTTTTCATCACTCTTGGTAAAAACAATACAAGGTTATAAAGGATTAATTACAAATTTCTCCTCAACAGCTCAACAATTAAGTGGACCCGTCAAAATCGTTGAAATTGGTGCACAACTTTCACAACAAGGAGGAACAGGGATATTATTATTTGCTGCACTAATTTCCATAAATTTGGCAGTTCTCAATTCTTTGCCCTTGCCACTACTAGATGGGGGACAACTTGTTTTCACTTTGATTGAAGGTTTTAGGGGGAAACCAGTCCCAGTTAAGGTACAAATGGTTGTTACTCAATCAAGTTTCTTTCTTTTAGTTGGACTCAGTGTGCTGCTTATAATAAGGGATACTAGCCAACTTTTAATAGTACAAAGATTATTAAACCAATAAATAAATTTTTAAAATCGTTATCCAAGCTGTTAATATAGAAAAAAGTTTAAAAATTCTACTAAATGGCTAAAAAGTCCATGATTGCGAGAGAAGTCAAACGCAAAAAGCTTGTACAAAAATATGCTGCAAAAAGGAAATCATTATTAGATGAATTCAATGCTGCAAAAGATCCGATGGAAAGATTAGAAATACATAGAAAGATACAGGGCCTCCCAAGAAACTCAGCTCCAAATAGAGTTAGAAATAGATGTTGGGCAACTGGCAAGCCTAGAGGTGTTTATAGAGACTTTGGTCTTTGCAGGAATCAGTTGAGGCAAAGAGCTCATAACGGAGAGCTTCCTGGGGTAGTTAAATCAAGTTGGTAGTACAAGCAGGTTTTTAATAATTTATTTTTATCTCACATTTAATAATTAAAAAATGAAAATTCAAATTTGGAACAATTTTAAGAATTTTTATAGCTTATCTAAATAATTTACTCAATATGTCCCTATAAAATGTAAGAATGAATTATGTATTGAATATAATTTAAAAAGTGGAAGGACAAAATAAGTCGATCACGTTTGACGGACGAGAGATACGACTAACTACAGGACTATATGCTCCTCAAGCAAATGGATCAGTAATGATTGAGTGCGGTGACACCTCTCTATTAGTTACAGCAACAAAAACTACAAAAAAAGATGCTTCAGACTTTCTACCCCTAATATGTGATTATGAGGAGAAACTTTATGCTGCTGGAAGAATTCCTGGTGGTTTTATGAGGAGAGAAGGTCGCCCTCCGGAAAGAGCGACTTTAATAGCAAGATTGATTGACAGGCCAATGAGGCCACTTTTCCCATCATGGATGAGAGACGAGATACAAATTGTTGCCTCTTGCCTTTCTCTTGATGAAAGAGTTCCAGCAGATGTTTTAGCCGTTACTGGGGCTTCAATTGCAACTTTACTTGGAGAGATTCCATTTTACGGGCCAATGGCTGCGGTTAGAGTCGGTCTTATAGGTGACGATTTCATCTTAAATCCAAGTTATAGAGAAATAGAGAGAGGAGATTTAGACATTGTTGTTGCAGGTTCACCTGAAGGTATTGTAATGATTGAGGCAGGTGCTAACCAGTTATCGGAGCAAGATACTATCGAAGCTATAGATTTTGGTTATGAAGCAGTTACTGAACTTATTAAATCGCAAGAAGATTTACTTAAAGATCTTGGAATAAAACAGATTAAGCCATCTGCTCCTGAAGAAGATAAAACATTGCCCACTTATTTAGAGAAAAATTGCACAAAACCAATTGAGTTAGTTTTAAAGGAATTTGATCTTTCAAAGGAAGAAAGAGATCTTGAACTCGAAAAAATAAAAGTTGATATTCAAGATAAAATTGATTCTTTGAAAGAGGACAACCAACTAAAAGTTCTTCTTTCAGAGAATGAAAAGTTATTAAGTTCCGACTTTAAAAAGTTAACAAAAAGATTAATGAGGTTGCAAATCATAAATGAGGGGAAAAGAGTTGATGGGAGAGATCTAGACGAAGTTAGAAAAATATCAGCTTCTGCAGGAATTCTTCCAAAAAGAGTTCATGGTTCTGCATTATTCCAAAGAGGTTTAACCCAAGTTTTATCTACAACCACATTAGGTACTCCTAGTGATGCTCAAGAAATGGATGACCTTAACCCAAGCACCGAAAAGACATATCTACATCACTATAATTTCCCTCCTTATTCAGTGGGAGAGACAAGACCAATGAGAACTCCTGGGAGAAGGGAAATTGGCCATGGAGCATTAGCTGAGAGAGCAATTATACCTGTACTCCCGGGGAAAGAAACATTTCCTTATGTGCTTAGGGTAGTTAGCGAAGTTTTAAGTTCTAACGGATCCACTTCAATGGGATCTGTATGTGGAAGTACTCTTTCATTATTAGATGCCGGGGTCCCCTTAAAAGCACCAGTAGGTGGTACTGCTATGGGTTTAATCAAAGAAGGTAAAGAGGTCCGAATTCTCACAGATATTCAAGGAATTGAGGATTTTCTTGGAGACATGGACTTTAAAGTTGCTGGTACTGATAAAGGTATAACTGCGTTACAAATGGATATGAAAATTACAGGTTTGCCTGTCTCTATTATTTCTGATGCAATTAAAAAAGCTCGTCCTGCAAGATTACATATTTTAGAAAAGATGCAAGAGGCAATAGACAAGCCTCAAGAATCTCTTTCTCCTCATGCTCCTCGACTTTTAAGTTTTAGAATTGACCCTGAGCTTATAGGAACAGTTATAGGTCCTGGAGGAAGAACTATCAAAGGAATTACCGAAAGGACCAATACAAAAATAGATATAGAAGATGGAGGAATTGTAACTATTGCTTCTCATGATGGAGCCGCAGCAGAAGAAGCACAAAAGATAATAGAAGGATTAACACGCAAAGTACATGAAGGTGAGATCTTCTCTGGAGTTGTTACAAGAATAATTCCTATAGGTGCTTTCGTAGAAATATTGCCTGGTAAAGAAGGTATGGTTCATATTTCTCAGTTATCAGAAGCTAGGGTTGAAAGAGTAGAAGATGTTGTAAGACAGGGAGATGAAGTTACCGTAAGAGTAAGAGAAATTGATAGCAGAGGTAGAATTAATCTTACTTTAAGAGGTGTAGGACAAAATAATGGAATGTCTTATCCGGAACCAACCCCAACTCCAGTTGCTCCGCTTAATTAAAAGCTAAAGAGGATAAATCCCATTCTTCTCAATAATTTTCTTTATTTCCAGACAAATACTTCCGTGGGTTTTCCTATTATTTGTGGCGACAATAATTCCTCCTTGTTCAAAACTAGCTAGTCCGTAAGTTAGTTCTTGATTATCTAAATTTGTAATTGCCCCACCAGCTGCTTTCAATATTGATTCTGGTGCAGCAAAATCCCAATCTTTTGGTGCACTTTTACCCGGCAAACTAAGACATATATAAATATCGCTTTCACCATGAACTATAGATGCTATTTTGCATCCAATGCTACCCATCACTTGTACTTTGCAAAAATTAATTTCTTGAATTAAATTTTTCAAAATTTCATTACCATGATTTTTACTTGTTACTAAAGTCATTTCATGAAGATTTCTATTTTTTAAAAGAATTGGTTCATATTTTGATCCATCTCTTTTTTCACACCATGTTTTTTTACCGTCTGAAATCCATAATTGATTTTTATTAGGAATCAAAACAAACCCAAGATAAGGTTTTTGTTTAAAGTTCAATGCCAAATGCATCGCATAGTTGCCTGTTCCTTGGATGAAATCTTTTGTTCCATCTAGAGGATCAAGAACCCAGATCCAATTAGTCTTACTATCAAAAATTTTTGAAGAAATTTTTACATTTTCTTCGCTTAAAATATCCCAATTAATATTTTTATATTTTTCATTTATTCTTTTAATAATTAGTTCATTAACTTTTAAATCAGCCAAAGTAACAGGATCATCTTCATTATTATTTTTGAGTATGTTCTTCTTATCATTTGAATTTTCTAACAATTTAGAGTAATAAAGCAAAATATCCGCTGCTTGCCAGCTGAAAATTCTTATATCATCGATAAGATTATTAATATCAACACCAGCTGGTAATTCAATCATTAAATGAATAATAATTCCTTATTATCCCATAGAAAGGAGGAACCGGAAAACGGTATTTTATATATAGTTGGTACTCCAATTGGGAATTTAAATGATATCTCCCAAAGAGCACTAAACATTCTACAAAATGTTTCTTTAGTTGCTTGCGAGGATACAAGACAAACAAAAAAGATAATGAATAAGTTCAATATTTCAAATAAACTTATAAGTTTTAATAAACATAATTCTTCAATAAAAATTCCAAAATTGGTCAAAGATCTCAAAGAAGGAAATTCAATTGCAATTGTAAGTGATGCTGGCATGCCTGGGATTTGCGATCCAGGAGAAGATATTTTTAAGTGCGTAAAATCTGAAGGAATTGATATGATTTGCGTTCCTGGAGCATGTGCTGCAATAACGGCGCTTGTTTCAAGTGGGCTTCCCTCCTCTAGTTTTGTATTTGAAGGCTTTCTTCCAAAAAAGAAAATTGATAGAGAAAAAATTCTTTTAGAGATAAGTAAGAATGAAAAAACAACTATAATTTATGAATCACCTAAACGTCTTAGGAAATTACTAAATGAATTACTTGAATTTTGTGGAGGGGATAGAGAAATTATAGTAGCCAGAGAATTAACAAAGAAATTTGAAGAACATGTAGGTAATAATATTTATAAAGTTATAGAATTTTTTAGAGATAAGGATATTATCGGTGAAATAACAATCGTTTTAAAAGGTACAAAAAAAGGAGATTCCAATCCTAATAAATCAATTATTAAAAAGGATCTATATGATTTAATCGACGCAGGCCTAAGTTTATCAGCGGCATCAAAATACTTGGCCAAGAAAAATGGTCTAAAGAAAAGCGAAGTTTATAATTTGATTTAAAATGAAAATAAACTATTAATTTATATGAACTTTGTTATTAAAAAGTTATTCCACTCAGCAATATTTACTTCTTGTTTATTTGCGATTTTATTTATTGGGATACAAAACAGTTCAAATAAAAGCAAAGTAGACTTTTTAATTAACAAAACTATTGAACTCCCAATAAGTTTTGTTGTAGGGACTAGTTTTATATTAGGTTCTATTTTTGGTAGCTTTATTGATTTTAATTTGAATAATGAATAAAAAATAGCTAAAGAGCTATTAGATTTTCAGAGCAAACTATTCTTGAAATACCTTTAGCTATAAGAACTGGTGATGCGATTCTAAATACATCAGTATTTGGGACTTTAAGAACCTTTTGCTCTTTATTACAAGATCTTTTAGCAAGATTTAAATCAAAAAATATTTCTATAGTTTTTCTACTCAAATCTTCTTGTGGTAAAAATCGCCATTCTGGAAAATCTTTTAATAATTTTATCTCTAACTCAATTGTCTTATCCACAATCATATAAACAACTTTAGGGAAATCTACTTCTGATAATGGAACTGAAGATAATTCTTTGCGAGATGAATTGTCTATCTCATAATCTACAGGAGCAATTTCAAGAAAAGAATCAATTGGGGCAAAATTTGAAGAAGATATATTTGCATTTAAAACTTTATTCTCTTCATAATCTCTTTTAAGATCTTCTTCGTTATCAAAATTTATTTTTAATAGATTATTAGCTTGATTTTTATTAGTTTTAGATTTTTCTTTTAAGGATTTACTTTTATTTATGAACTCCTTATATTTTAATTCTCCTAGATTTTTTTTCAAATTTCTTATAATTGTTGAGCTTGTGCAGCTATTTCTTTGTGCCAAAGCATCAATATCCATACCAGATTTAAAACTTTCCACTATTTCATCTTTTTGTTTTTCAGTAAGTCTTTTAGTCAAAATTAAAAATTAATCTTTTACCAATTTTATGTGATTTACTAGCGAAAGAAAATATAATAAAAAGTTTTTTACTAAAATCATAAAAAGAATTTACTTAAATTGTATTGGCATATAGCGTCGGATATAATAAAAAGATGCTTCCTTAGCTCAGCTGGATAGAGCAACTGCCTTCTAAGCAGTGGGCCGCAGGTTCGAATCCTGCAGGAAGCGTTCTTATTGCATGAAAATTATAAATGAAAGAAATAAAGCTTTATTTTTCCAAAGAAAAAAATCTTGAAGATTATGGTTTTATTTTATTCATTATAGGGATATTTTTTTTGCCCTCAACAATGGTTATTGGTATTCTTTTCTTGCTACCTTCTTTTATAATAGCAAGTCTTTGTGGCGATAGATCATTTTTCAAAGATTACTGGAATCTTCCTTTTTTGATATTCGGATTATTAATATTTATAAGCGCAATTTCTCAAAATTATCTACTAACGAATAACTATTATGAAATTTGGGATTCTAAATTATCTTTAATTGGGTTAGCTAATTGGATTCCTTTTATTTGGGTTTTCTGGGCATCCCAGCCCTACCTAAATTCAGAATCAAAAAGAAGATCATTTTCATTGGTTTTGGTCGCGGGTACATTACCAGTATTAATTACTGGTTTTGGACAATATTTTTTAAACTGGACTGGTCCATTTCAAACTCTTAATGGGCTCATTATTTGGTATCAAAGACCTATATCAAATCCAGGAGGATTAAGTGGTCTATTTAGCAACCAAAACTATGCAGCGTCTTGGCTGAATTTTGTATGGCCATTTTGCATAGCTTTATTTTTCAAAAAAGGTAATAATTTGTTTAAGAAAACTGCTGCTTTTAGTTTTCTCATATCAACTGGATTAGCTGCATTTTTAACTTTTTCTAGAAATGCATGGCTTGGTTTATTTACTTCAATGCCAATAGTTTTGGGTAAGAAAGTATTTAAATTTTGTTTACCATTGATAACAATAACAATATTAATTTTATTCTTTTTATTTTCTCCAATCTTTGACGGTGAATTGCAAAATAGTCTAAGAAATTTATTACCTGTAAAAAAAATATTATTAGAATTTTCTAATGAGGGTTATGAGGGACTAGATGGAAAAAGAATAGAAATTTATAAAAGTGCATTTGAACTAATTAAGGCAAATCCTTTTTTTGGGATTGGAGCGGGATCTTTTACAGAAATATTTTATTTAAATACAAATTTCTGGAAAGGCCATTCACATAATCTTCTCTTTGAATTATCAATTAGTTACGGTCTACCCGCCACTATTATTTTTTTTATAGCTACTACAAATATTCTTTATTTATCCAGCAAGAAAATCTTTTCTGGCAAATTAAAAATTCATATTAATTATATAGATAGAGCGTTTTGGACCGCTTTGTTCTTTTTTCTTATATCTCAACTAGCTGATGTTCAATACTTTGACGGAAAAATAAGTTTGGTTACATGGATCTTGATGGCCGGTCTCAAAAATATAATTTTGGATAAAGATTATAGAACCGTAGCTCAATAATGAAAATAATTAGTATTTTTTTTAAAAATAATTATTCAAAAATCATTTTTATTATTTTTTTAAGCTTAATAATTGATAACTTATTTATATTACAAATTAATAATCCACCAGCTTGGGATCAAGGTTATCATCTTAGTAACGTATTTAAGATGCATAATATTATAGAAGATAAAGGTTTAAATTTTCCTGAAAAATTCAGCCAATTATTAAATGTAACTGATAGCTATAGAGGACCTTTAACATATTTTTTATCAGCCTTATTTCTAAAAGTTTTCAATAATACTTATCAGTTTGCTTACCTATCTAATCAAATTTTTAATATTATATGTATTATCTCAATATTTAACCTTGGTAAATTATTAAAGAATGAATCTACAGGTATTTGGGCTGCATTAATATTCACCTTTAGTTCACTGATATTAAATCAACGTTCAGATTATTTAATAGACCTTTCACTTACATCATTCAGTTCGCTTGGATTTTTATTTTTTACGAAATGGTATTTGGATAAAAAAATATTTAGTTTTTATTCATCATTATCTGGAGCTTCATTAGGTTTAATTTTTTTAACAAGGCCCACTGGAATAGTTATATTTTTTCTTCCTTTTATATTTATTATATTGAAAATAATTAATCGTAAATATAGCTTAACTCATGGCTTAAAAGAATTAATATCTTTTCTTACTTCATTTGTGGTTATAGTTTTTCCTTGGTTTTCTCGAAATTGGCTAACTATTATTACATCTACTATTAATGCTTGGAACTGGGGCGTGAATTATCAAGATGGTCTTGAATTTTATTCAATCGACAGCTGGATATATTATTTTAAAAAGTTGCCATTTATTTTTGGTCCAATCAATTTCTCAATTTTTACAACTATATTTTTTATAGAGAAAGTATTTTCGAGAAATCTACTAAATTTCAAAATTAAATCATTATCTAAGTTAAATTTATGGTTCCTAATTTATATTCTTAATTCTTATTTAATTATGAGTTTCATGTCTACTAAGGACATAAGATTTATTATGCCTATTATTCCTATAATATGTATATATCCAGCAATATTCTTAGAGGCAAAAGATTTTAAAATTTTTTCAATTAAAACTAAAAAAATTATTTTGATAATTTCAATATTTTGTTCTTTATTCTTAACTAAAAGCAAGCTTTATTCAAATAACAATTTTTACACAACTTATAAATGGCCGCATGCTGATATTATTAATGAGATTAAACAGGAAAACAAAAATCTCATATCGACTTTAGCTATATTGCCTGATACTAAGGAGATTAATACTTTCAACCTTGAAGCAGAGGCTTCAAGGCAGGGAGAATATGTTGCAGTTAGACAGGTAGTAAGTAATAAGAAAACATATAAAGATGATTTAGAATTTTTTGATTGGTTTCTAATAAAAACAGGAGATCAAGGAGTGATGTCTAATGAAGCTAAGGATTTACTGAATCAATATTTATTAGATAGCCCTTCTTTTCTAATTCAAAAAGAATGGCTATTACCTGATAAAAGTAAAGTTTCACTTTTAAGGCGAGAATCATTAAATACTTATTTGGTAAAGAAAGATTGCGGGTATAATACATCAAATTTTGATATAAAAATAATACCTGAGGGAATAAAATTAAATATCACAGAAAAAGGTAAATTAATAGAATCTTCAAGCTTATTATTAGATTTTAGCGATAGAGATTATAAAACTTCCACAGATTTTTCTTTAGCGAATGGAACTTTTCATAGAAACCTTGATAATGAAAGTTGCTATTTTTTAGAGCAAGATATTCCACTTAAGTTTCCAGAAAAAGGTATAAGAGAATTAGATATTAAGGCAAGACTTTTGGATGAAAAAGGAAATTTAAAAAATTTAAATTTAGTTGATAATAAACTAATTATTAAAGATGAATTACAATATGGAAGCCTTATAAAAATGGCTAATAGGATTTCAAAAGTAGAATCATTAGGGGAATTCTTAAGAAAAGGGGAATTTGAAAAACTATTTAATTTAGTTGGATTATTAAATCAAAGTGATCCTAAGCAAATATATCTAAAAGACGCTGAAAAAATATATTTGCAAAGATTTCGTGATAATGAAAATATTGAGAATTTGTATAACGTTTTAATATGTCAAATTCTTCAAAGGAAAGTTGATATTGCAGAAAAAACTATAAACTTAATATTAGAAAAAGATTTTTCTAACGGGAACGCTCAATTAGTAAAATCGATTATAAATATTTATTTATTAGATAAAAAAGATGCAAGATTTGCGTTAAATAATGCAAAATTATCAGAGAAGTCTGAAGAGAGTACTGAAATTATAAGAGTTGTAGAAGGCTTAACTTATTTCCTAGAATTTAATTTTAGAAAAGCGCTAAAAATTCTTACTTAAAATAAATAAGATTAATTAAAACATCTCATTTATAATTTAAAATTAAACAAAGAAAATTTTTTTTAATGAATATAGAAGATTCAAATATAGCTATCATACACAATTGGTTTCGTCAAAAATCAGTTGGAGGATCTGAAAAAGTTTTGAGAAAATTTAATCCTGAATTATTGAATGAATATTCCCAGAAATTTAGTATTGAAAACTTTGTAAGAAAATTCGATTTTGCAATAAACAAAGCTTGGGGAAATTTCAACAAAAAACATATACAAATCAAAATAGTTAAAGACTAAATTAATTAATCAAATAAGTGAATATGAAAAATTCAAGAAAAAAAATAACTTTAAAAGCTTACAATCTAATTAAAATAGTTTTTGATTTTTTGTTTTCTTTATTTATTTTGGTTTCTTTTCTTCCATTATTTCTAATAATTTCTTTGCTTATTAAACTAAGTTCTAGAGGACCAATATTTTTTTTTCAAGAAAGAATTGGTAAAAATAATATCCCATTTAAATGTATAAAGTTTAGAACTATGTATCCTGAAGCAAAAGATATTCTTCAAAATCTCTTAAAAAGAGATTCCAAATTAAAAAGGGAATTTGAAGAAACTCATAAGATAAAAAATGATCCCAGAATTACTAAAATTGGTAAATTACTAAGAAAAACGAGCTTAGATGAATTACCACAATTAATTAATGTTTTACGAAATGAAATGAGCATAATTGGTCCAAGACCAATAGTGAAAGATGAGAAAAAGAAGTATGGGAAAAATTTAAAAAAAGTATTATCAATAAAGCCTGGCCTAACAGGTTTATGGCAAGTTAGCGGTAGAAATAACCTTACTTATAAAAAAAGAGTCATGTTGGATCTTAATTATGTAAAAAATTATAATTTACTTATGGATATAAGGATCTTAATAAGAACTTTTGGAGTTATTTTGTTTCCGTTAGACAGAGGTGCTTACTAAAAATAATTTGGGAACAATATTAAAACTGGACATTAAAAAAAAAAACCCCTTTTAATTATGATTGCATATAAGAATGTCTAGTGAAACAATCAGATTAGTTAGAAGGCTCCTAAAAAAACTTTCTTTCAAAACAAGAAGATCCTTATTGACTCTTATACCAATTGCAATAATTACCGGATTGATTGATCTTGTAGTAGTGGCTCTAGTTTCAAGAGTGTTTACTGTAGTTGTTGGCCAAGAGAACAAACCTCCAATACCTTTTTCAGATCTTATTACTACCGATCCATTAACAAAAGCTCTTTTACTCATATCGGCTTATGTTCTTCTCAATTGGCTTGCATCTTTTTCCAAGATCCTTCTAAGAGCTAAACAAGAACGATTAAGGGCTTCTGTCTTTTTAGAATTATCAAATATCGCACAAAAAAATGTCTTAACGCAAAACTATGAATTTTTCCTAACAGATAACAGCGAGGATTTATCTTCAAAAATTCTACTTAACATATCTAGAGTTTCCGAAAAGTTAATTAGACCAATATTTCAAATAGTTAGTGGTTTTTTTATAGTTACTTTTATCTTTATAGCAATTATAAGTTTCGCAAAAATTACTGCACTATACTTAATGATAAGTCTTGTAATAAGTTACTTAGGAATATCTCTACTAGTAACTCCTTTTATTAGAAAAGCAA
>CACBAW010000012.1 GCA_902537275.1 uncultured Synechococcaceae cyanobacterium | reverse complement strand
AATTACTGCATCAATATTTTTATCTTTACTTATCCAAGAGGAATAACTTGAATAAGAAATTATTTGATCCTTTGAAAAATTTTTAGGAATTTTTTTATTAAATTTATCTATTTGCCAAAGATTACTATTAAATCTCTCAGTTTGGAACCTGTCATTAATCTCTTTAATTTTCTGTTTCTCTATCCTTTCTTCAAAATTAGACTTATAAATATTTATATTTTCCAGATTCGGAAGTAGATCATTATTTAAAATATTATTTGTATCATCTAAATCGTTAAAAATTATAAGCTTATATTTACTCCTTGTAAGTGCTACATAAATTAATCTCTCATCCTCTTTAAATGAATCTGTTTCTTCTATTGATTTAAATTTTTCTACTTTTCCGTAATTATTAGAAATATTAATATATAAAGTTTTATCAGTATTTGATTTCCAAATAGGTCCTTTAATTTTTTTTGATTTATTAGAAATAATTGAGAGATATGGACATAGAACTACATCAAATTCAAGACCCTTACTGCTATGAATAGTGGAAAGATTAATTCCCCTCTTCAAATTAAAATCTTTAACCAAAAAATCTTCACCAGTACAAATTCTTGAAGATTTATCTAACTGATTCTGATACCACCGAAAAACTTTACTAAGATTAAAGTCATTATTGATTAACTCTAATTCAATAATTTCTGAAAGTTGAAATAAATTTGAATTTAAATCTGAATCTCGAATAATCGAAGATGATTTATAGTTGATAATAAGTTCATTAATAATATTTAAAAAGCCTTTTTCTCTTAGTTCCTGTGACCAAGTAATGCATTTATTAATCAAACTTTCTAACTTTTTACTTTTTCCATCAACCACTAATTCTGCTAGATTAATTTCTACAAATTTAGAAGTAGCCAAAATAGTTATATTTTTATAAAGTCTTGGATGCAATAAACAATCAATGAAGCATGATAATAAATCACCAGCTTCTGTATCAAAAATATTTTTTTTATTTTGTATATTGCATGGAATATTAAATTTACTTAGTTTAATTTTTAAATCTAAGCATTGAAAATTATCTGATGTAAGAATCGCAATTTTATTAATATCAATTTCTTTGTTATTTAAAATAAATTTAATAATATAACTAATTACAAGATCCTCGATATCAATTTCTGTTTTTGAAAACTCTACAATTTCAAATACATTTTTAAATTTAAATTTAGGATTAATACTTTTATTGATTCTGGAGGTTAATTCGCTATAGTTTAGTTTTGATTTCTTAAGTCCATTCCTATATAGTTTATTAATAACATCAAGCAATTTATTTGAGGATCTATAATTATCAGTAAGATTAAAAACTTCTTTTGCATTGGATCTTGCATCTAAGTAAGTTTCAATATCTCCTCCCCTAAATTTATATATAGCCTGCTTTGGATCGCCTACACATAGTAAAAAATGATTTTTTGTATTAAATAATTTTTTTATTAAATTCCATTGAGTTATATCTGTATCTTGAAATTCATCTACTAAGACACATTTAAATCGATTTTGAATATGAGATAGTGTACTCGCATTCCCGAAATCTGAATCTAAATATGTATTTTCTACAGTCTTTATAAGATCATTAAAGTTAAAAATGGAAAATTTCTTCTTTAATTCAATTAATTTTATATAAGCTAATTGGGTAAATATTCTTACGAATTCGGTATAAACACCTTCTTTTATTTTATAAATTCTATCTTGCAGTAATTTGAATCTACTAAAATCTAATTTTAGATGATGTTTATTAATTGATTTAATTATATTTTCTTTATAAAAATACTTAAATAAAAGATCATCATCATCAGAAATAACATTTAGAAGTTCAATAATATCTCTTGAATCAAGCATTTTATTAATCTCATCAATCCAATAAATTATCTGATTAAATTTATCACCTCTTGGTTTTGCTGAATATATATTGCTTTTACCACCCGAATCTTTGATTAATTTACCTAATTCAATAAGCGTTAAAAATAATTCTTTACCTTCCTTATTCCATTGAGCACAAAACTCATTCCAACTAACAAATAAATAGTCATTTAAATAACTATTCAAGTTAATATTATTGTATTTATTATTTATTTCAATTTTGCAAATATTTTCATTGTCGATATTTTTTAAAATTTGTACAAAAAATGACTTATTAAGTCTACTTTTAAATCTAGAACTTATTTTTTTTTGACTAATTGCTGAAATTAGATCTGGATGCAAACCTAGAAAACAATCAATCCATAAATCATCTACTACATCTTGATATAAATTATCTATATTATTTTCAATATATAGATCTGAAGATAAACCAATTTCAATACTATATTCATCTAAAATATTTTTACAAAAGGAATGGAATGTAGTTACTTTTAATTTGTGAATTTCATTAATAAAATTATCAATTTCAGATATTATTTTCTTTTTAGATTTTTCCTTCTTATAACAATTTAGATACCATTCCCTAAGAGTATCATCTATCTGATTTTCATTTTGATCATGTAAAAGTAATTTTAAATCCCTAAGTCTTGAAAGTATTTTATCTCGTAATTCTGAACATGTGTTTTTTGTAAAACTTAATAAGAGTATCTCCTCTGGCTTTATTTTTTTCTCCAAGACATTTCTTAAAACTATATGAGCCAAAGTAAAGCTTTTACCAGTTCCAGCACTTGCCTCTACTAATTTAAATTTATTGTCTAATTTGATTTGATTAATATTCATATTTTTATTTAATTAATATTTGACCGCATTTTTATATAGAAAATAATTTTTAAATTTATTTTTTAAATATTGCTCTTCTAAAATAATCTTGCATTTAATTAATAATGCCAGGGTTATTGTCAAAGATAAATAATAAATAGATAGCTTAGTTAAAAAAACACCAAAGGAAATAATTATTAGAGAATAGTACATTGGATGTCGCACAAATCTATAAATACCTGTAGTAATAAGATTGCTATTTGCTTTGGGCTTAGGGAAGGGGGATAAATTACGACCTAAGTCTTTTATTGCAATTAAAATAAAAACTGAAGGAATTATGATTATTAAAATCCCCAAAAAATAAGATATATTATTTATTTGAATTATTTGTTTGTTAGGAAGAAATTCCAATTGAAAAAAATGAAGAAAAATAATAAAAAACTGCAAAAAGACAAGTATTAATTCATAAGAAGCTTTTATAAAAACTTTTAAATTAAATTTGGTCATTATTTATTTCTTCAATGCTTTAATTAGTGGACCATATAATCTAAATGATAAATTATCAAATTTTTGATTTTCAAAAAAGAAATCTGGTTCTTTTTTATTCCCGAAACATATTTTCATTTCAATATTATCTCTTTCCCCTTTAGAGTTAGAAAAAGTTTTGTTGCCAATCCATCTATCTGAAAATACTTTTTTCTCATTTTTTAATTTTATTTTTGCTTCTACGTATTTATAAGTACTTTCTGGAGGGAGAGGTAAGCATTTTTCAGAATAATTCTTAAAAAGATTTATATATTCCTCCAATATTAAATTTGATTCTATTGCGCCTGGTGATTGAAGAATGTGAGATTTATATTCATTTTCTTCTCTAAAAATTACATGTGTGTGTTTTATATTCTTCCTAAATTTAGAAATAAATAGTAATTTGATCCAAGCCTCTGCCAAACGACTTAAGTTTAGTTTCGCATGAATCAATTCAATAACCACATTATCAGAAATAAAATATTCTTCTTTATTTGATTTTGATTTAACGTAAATTCTATTAATTTTTTTATGTCGACTTAAATTTACATATAGACTCCTTACTAACTCTCTAATCTCTTTTTCTTTTGTAAACATACTATTTTTGGGCGTAAAGATTCCATTTTCAACCAATTGATCTTTAATGTTTAAATTTTTTAAATGATCAATAATATTAACGTTATCAATCTCAAATTCCTGAATAACTTTAGTTATTAATTTCGACTTCTGGTAATTACTTAAATAAACTTCTTCTGGATGATGAATAAATGGTTCTTTGGGAGAAATGTTTTTTTTATTTAGCCAATATTTTTGTGGAGTCTTGAACCAATAAATTAATTCTGATAATTTATAATTTTTGATATCATATTTTTTTTCTTTCCAATCTATATTCTCTAATAAAGAATAATTAATGTTAATGAGAGGAGTACTATCAAGATCAATAATTTCCTTTTTATTTAAGTTAAAATCTTTAATTATTATTTCTCGTTGGACTTGATTTGAAAAAGTACCAAAAAAAGAAATTAACTCTTTTATAGGAGGAGAAATATCTAATTTCTTATTATCTTTGTCATTCTTCACCCAAGTAACCATAAGTTTATCTCTGCAAGAAATTAACGTCTCTAGAAAAAAATATTTCTCTCTTTCAAAAACTGATGGATCTCCTAGATGATACTTATTATTTAATAAATTAATATTTTCATTTTTTGATAATTTTGGATAATAAACACTGTTCATATCTATTAGAAAAATAACCTTATGAGGAAGGTGCCTAGCCTTTTCGATATCACTTACAAGAATCTTATTGATACGTGATTGATTCTGATTTTTAACTTTATTTAGGCATGAAATTAATATCTCCCTAAAAACATTTAATAAAATAAGATTATCAGGTATTAAAGATATTTTATAATTATCAAGTATTCTAAATAGTTCGCTTATTTCTAAATTGAAATTATCATTAGAGTCGCTAATACTTTTAAGTATAAATTTTGTCTTTTCAACCCAACTTTGATAAGAAAAAGTTCCCCTTAGCAAATTAATATATTTTTTTAATTGAAGCAATATTTTTACCCATTTATTTAAATCTAGGCTTATATTCTTTGGGCTAAATGGTTTTAGATTAAAACTACTTAAATTGACTTCTTTATCATAAATCAAGCCTAAAGTAATTCTATTTATGCACCACTCTATAGTATTTTTAACTTCCCCTAATCTTTCGTTGGCATCCAATCCCCAATGAAAGCCTGCTTGATTAAGTAAATAAATAATTTCATTTTTCTCTGAAGTATCAAAATCAAAAATTTTTTGCGTAACTTTTTTTGAAAGAAAATAATCTATTTTTTCTAGTGTAATTTTCTCATTTGCTATTTCAGTTATATCAATCAAAAAATTATATATTTTTGAAGAATCTTCATTATTCTCATCAATAAAAAAATAAGGTATTTTATCACCATTAACTAAATCATTATTGAAGATATACCTTAGAAAAGGTTTAATTTGATTAGTTTGTGGAGATAGAACAGCTATATCACTATAATTAATGTTTAAAGGGGAATCTAATATTTCTAGTATCTTACTTCTCACATATTCTAATTGACTTAATTGATTAGAATGCTCAGAAAGTATTATTGAATCATCCTCTTTATTAACTAGAAATTCATTTTGCTTATTATCTATAAGTTTTTTCTGAATTTGATTAAGTAAAGGAATATTTTTCTTCTTAGAAAAATGAATTGTTGGATCAATAAAAATTAGATTATTTTTTAAATTTATATCTTCAATATCAATATTTTCTTCGATTAATTTCTGAAAATTTGCTTCAAATTTACCAAATATTTCTTCAATATTATTTATATTCAATTTACTATGCATATCTTTAAAGTCCAACTCTCCTTCTAGAAAATTAATTCTTTTCCATAAATCATCTCCTGCCGATAATAAATACAAATTTACCTTAGTAAATTTTGATAGTTCTGAATAAAAATTAATGTGTAATTTAGATAAATTATTATCAGAAATAATATAAATTTGATTTGGTATCTTACTTTGTAAATTTTTGAATTTTCTTAAATTCTTAATTAGTTCAATCATGTACAAACATGAAGGTTTTTCTGATATCTTTTTCTCCAACAATTTATATAAAATTGGTTGCCAAAATTGATTTGAATTTAAATTATTAAAAAGATTTGGTGAATTAATTTCATATTTATTCCATTTTGCAATCATCTCAGGTCTGAAGATAAGATAATCAATAAAATAATTAGCGATCTTTTTTGTCAAATTATAAATATCCCCATCAATCTTCTTATCATTATCCAAATATTTATCGATCCAATTACTTAGTGGTATCGATTCTTTAAAACTATTTAATTCTTCTAATGAATCTATAATCCCCCATTTAATTGCCTCATAATTCCATAAGCTCATATCAATCTCAGGGAAAAAATTTGTCAATAATGACTCTGTATAACTTGATATTGTTTTTAATTCATATAGAGCACTTATTTTATTTTTTATAGTTATTTTTTCCCTTAACCAATTACCCAAAAAATAATTGGGGACAGCTATTTCTAATTTCTCAGTAATAAAAGGAGGACATATTTTTAATTCTTCTGCTAAAAGATCACTAATTACCTCAATTTTGTTTGACTTATAAAGATTGAGCAATTTACTATTTGATAATATTACTCAACTTTAAATGGATCTGTTATTTCTGCATTAGGACATTCGAATTCCCCCACAGCAACAAACTCTAAACGTAACTTTAAGAAAGTAATAAATTTTTTATCCGTTGATAAAACAGCTGCTGCAGGTTTGGGTATCTTTGCGGTTAGATCAACAAATTGACTAATTTGCAAAAAAGATGGATTTTTTAGAATCCAAAAATCTTTCTCTTTATTGTTTTCTTTATAGTTCCTCTCCCTTTCTTTTAAAATCTCTTCAAGAGGTTCTTCTACTGTTAGAAACTTTTCACTTGCTGCGACGAAAAAATATGTTGTCATTTTTGAAATTTAATTTGATGTGATGAGGGACTTCATTTCACGTACAGACTTTTCTAATCCTATCGCTAAAGCCCTTGCAACAATACTATGACCTATGTTTAACTCGTTCATATTGTTAATTGATGCAATTTTTTTAACATTATTGTAATTTAAGCCATGACCAGCATTAACAACTAATCCAAGGTCATTTGCTAAATGAGTAGACTCTATAATTCTTTGGAGCTCTTTATATTGTTCAGAGCCCGATAGTTCAGCATATTTTCCAGTATGTAACTCTATAAAATCAAACCCTATTTCTTTGGAATAATTTATCTGTTCACCAAGAGGATCAATAAATGCACTTACTTCTATATTTGAATCCTTTAAATTCCCAACAGCCTTCTTAAGATATTGCACATTACTTTTTAAATCCAACCCACCTTCAGTAGTAACTTCCTCTCTTTTCTCGGGGACAAGCGTTACATAATCGGGAAGAATTTTTTTGGCAATTTCTAACATTTCTTCTGTAGCAGCCATCTCTAAATTGAGTTTTGTTTTTATAGTCTCTTTCAGAAGGAATACGTCCCTATCTTGTATATGTCTTCTATCTTCTCTTAGATGCACTGTTATGGAATCTGCCCCTCCTAATTCAGCTAAAAAAGCAAATTGCACAGGATCAGGCTCGACAGTTTTCCTTGCTTGCCTTACATTTGCAATATGATCAATGTTTACTCCTAATGTAGCCATAATTTTGAAAATCTTAGTTTCTAGACAATCTAGTAACCGCCCAATAATAGCTAATAAAAAAAGGCAAACAATTAAATTATTAATATATTATAAGTAGAACTTGAAGAAGAATTCCTTAAATATTTGGTATAACATAAACCCTGTATTGGGATTTATTGCAATGTTCGTTACTCAGGACATTGTTTTAAGATTCTTTTTTAGAAAAAAGAAAATATTAAAAAATAGTTTTTCTATTCCCATAAATTCCTCTATCATTTTAGCTCCAACCCACAGATCAAGATGGGACGGCTTAGTACTCACAATGGCAATGGGTAGAAGAGTAACAAAAAAGGATTGTAGATTTATGGTTACTAAATCCGAAATGAGAGGAATACAAGGTTGGTTTTTAAAAAGACTTGGATGTTTTTCAATAAATCAATTATCGCCATCTCTCTCAGCTTTAAGATATGCAGTAGATCTTATAGAAAAAGGTGAACAACTAGTTGTTTTTCCAGAAGGAAAGATTAATAAATATGGAAAAAAATTAGTTCTCAAAGAAGGACTATACAGATTAGCAAGATTAGCTACCAAAAAAACAACTTCTATTACTATTATTCCAATTGGAATTGCTTACAGCAAAATTCCTCCCAACTTTAGGGGCGAATTTTGTTTATCCTTTGGAAAACCAATCCCAATTAATGATTACTCAAACTTTACGATAAAGGACTTTAATAAATTTCTAAATAAAAAAATGACTCAAGAGGAAGAAAAAGCATTAAAAAATGTAGGTAGATGAATCTGCAATAAGTTACTATGAATTTTAATAATTGAAAAATAAAATGAAATTCTTAAAATTAATCCCAATTTTATTTATATTTTTTGGAAATATTCCTTACAAAAATGAAGTTCATGCAGAAATAAAGAATCCAGAAGACTTCAGAGTACTCTCAAATGAGAGTAAAAAGCTTTCCATCTCAAACGTTGAATACTTTATAAAAGAAGGTGATAAATATATTAAAGATGGGGATTTTGAAAAAGCTAAGGATTTCTACTTAGACGCTAGAAAATTAGCAAAACAACTTGCATCATTTTATTCTGATCTAAATACATCGTTTAAAGGAGTTGATGCGAGAATACCAAATGAAATGCAAAGGAAAGGTAAGCAAACATTACAAATTTTGGCAGAATCAAATGAGAGATTAGCCTCTTTATATATAAAAACTGAAAAGCCTGAGGTTGCAGTACCCTTACTTGTTGAAACAATTAGAATAATGTCACCAAATAGTCTAGAAGGTAAAGAAGCTTATGAAAGATTGATCCAACTAGGATTTGTTGAGACAAAATACAAAGGTTAATTAAATTTTACTATGATTACGAAAACAGAAGTTATTAACTTAATCACTAAAAAAATCCCAAGTTCCCAAGTTTTTGTTGAAAACCTTAAGGGAAATGATCATTTACAAGTAACTGTAATTGCTTCTGAATTTAATGGATTATCATTAGTTAAACAACACCAGCTAGTATATTCTGCTTTGAAGGAAGAATTAGCTTCAGAGGCTATCCATGCACTGGCATTAAAAACAGAAACTCCAAATTGAATTATGGACAACCCAACAAAAGATAAAATACAAAAACTGATTGATTCTAATCCAGTTATGGTTTTCATGAAAGGGACAAAATTAATGCCTCAATGCGGTTTTTCCAACAATGTAGTTCAAATTCTAAATTCCTTAGGTGTAGAATTTGGTACTTTTGATGTTTTAAGTGATTTCGCTATGAGAGAAGGCATCAAAGAATATTCAGATTGGCCAACAATTCCTCAAGTTTACTTAAAAGGAGAATTTCTTGGTGGATCAGACATTCTTATTGAGATGTACAACTCTGGATCCCTTAAAGAAAAAATAGAAATTGAATTAGCGTCTTAAGACAATTAGTGAGTATAAATACTGTATTGATTAATAAAAATTAATATTTTAAATCCTTTTTTTATCAAAAAAACCTTTATTTCCATCTTCATCTGGATCAATAAAACTTGACGGATCTAAAATCCATCTGTCAATTAATCTTTCTAATTTCTCTTGATCCTTTTGCTCTAAACTACTGCAATTCCTTAATGCTTGGAGATAACCGTCACTATATAATTTAAGATCAGATGGGGTATGAAAACGAGTAACCAAGTCCTGGCAACTATCGCAAATTGATTGAAAGTGACGAATTGCTTTAGGGTTTTCAAATGATGTCATAATTCGATAAATTCTGATTTTTATTTTGCATTTGTTATACCTTATTAAGAACGATCAAAAATTGCCTGGCCAAACAGTGATTAAGAATGCAATCAACTGAGCAAATCTTAGCTTCAACTCCTGGCAGTTCACAATTGCCTACGAGCTCTCAAACTCCCTCAAGAGTTCTAGTTGTTGAACCTCACCCCACACTTAGAACAGTTCTTGTGCAAAGGCTTCGCCAAGATGGCCATTTAGCTGCAGCAGTAGGTACAGCGGCAGAAGCTATTGACTTATGCAGAGAACAATCACCTGACTTATTAGTCAGTGCAGAAATCCTCGATCAGAATACTGCAATGAGACTTGCCCAACAACTGGGATCTTCAGTCATAGTTTTAACGGCAAGATCAGGTGTTGAAGCATTAGTAAATCTATTAGATGAAGGTGCAGATGATGTCCTCAGAAAACCTTTTGGACTCGAAGAGCTTGCAGCACGATGCAGAACACTCCTAAAAAGGGGAAGGATAGGATTACAAGAAAAAGTTGAGGTTGGACCTTTAGAGGTTCATCTTCTCTTAAGACAAGTTACTCTAAGCGAGAAGCCCGTAGAATTAAGCCCTAGAGAGTTTGCACTGCTTTGCGCTCTTTTAATGCCACCGGGAATGGTGAGAAGTCGACAAGAGCTCTTAAGGATGGCCTGGCCGCCCTTCAGTGGGGGGCCTAGATCTGTTGATACCCAAGTATTAACTTTGCGGAGAAAATTAGAACAGGCTGGCTTGGGAGAAGGAGGGGGAATAACCACTGTTAGGCAACAAGGTTATAGATTCAGTATTGATAATATTTAATTTAGAAAAGCAAAAAGTTCACCAATAATCATTAAAACTGATATTAAAGTCAGTAATTTATATGTCCATAGAGGTGATATATAAGATATTTCATCAATAGCAATCCCAGTGTTACTGGAAACGATTAATAAGAACTTTTCAAAGTTTTCCACTCTTTGTGGAACAAGAAAATTATCACCTTGAAAAGTATTAAAGTAATAAACTTTACTACCCTGACTGGTTGGCAAAGATTTAATTAGTTTAATATCTTTCCAAGAAATCTCCCAATTTTTTTTTCCTAAGAATTTTGACATAAAGCTACTTTTATATGAAATTTTATTACTGCAAGTTTCTACATAATCATTAGTGATATTGATTATCAAATAAAGTCCTAAAGCAAAAATTATAATAGAAGGAATTTTTAATTTTTCAATTGAAATAAATGGTAAAGGAATTGTAAGCGCTAGATAAAGAGAAATTAATGAACTTTTCACGAAAAAAAGAGTTTTAAATTTTTCTATCATTTGAGGAAGATCCTTTTAGTCGGGCAATTTAAAACTGTTTATGTTTAACTTTGCACCTATTTTGTGAGCGCATGCGTATCCACTAAAAGCAACTGCATTTAGACCTTGGCCAGGGAAGCATGAATCCCCTACACAATAAAGGTTTTGAATTTTTGTGGTGTTGAAAGGCATTGGCAAAAGTCCAAGCAACTTTTTACTAGGAATTGGCCCATAACTACCTTGATATCTTCCAAGAAACTTTTTATGAGTTTTGGGAGTACCAATTTCTTGGTGATCAATATTTTGTTCAAGATTAGGAAGAATAGTTGATATTTTTTTAACAAGAAATAAAAAATATTTTTCTTTTTTTTGCAAATATTCTTTTCTTGATAGGCCTTCCCATTCACTCATCGATGAAGGAGTAAATGCATGTAAGATATGTTTACCTTCCGGAGCCAAAGACGAGTCAAGCAAAGTAGGTATAGAAACAAAAATAACTCCCTTTTCGTTTTCTAATTCGTCCCAATTTTCAACGATTATATGATGACAATTAAAATTATCGGGTATTAGATTTTTTTCTACACCAAGGTGAATCGAGACAAAAGAAGGTGAGGGTTGATAAGTTTCTGACCACTTATATTCGCTTTTTGGCACGTTTTTGTTAGAAATTAATGCTCTAGTATTATCTTTTAATCCAAATGTATCCCATCTAGTGGAGTTCGATACAATAATATTCGAAAATATCTCTTCCCCATTTGAGAGTTTAACTCCTACTGCTTTATTATCCTTTAAAATGATTTCAGTCACATTGGCTTTATATCTAACTTTTCCACCTAATTTTTCAATACCAGATACAAACTTCTCTGCTATCTTTCCAACTCCCCCTTTTGGATAATTTATACCTCCAGCATGCCTATCAGTAAAAACCATTCCAGCGTTAATCATAGGAGTTTTGAGGGCAGGCATTACAGACCAACAAAAACATTCGATATCGATAAATTTTAGAAGTTCAGGATCTTTTATAAATTTTCTCGCCACATCTCCTGCATTTACTGGTAACCATCTAGCTAACCCTAAACAGGATAATGGAGATTTAAAGAAAACTTTAAAAAGATAATTTGGATCCTCTATTGATAAAAGGGGCATTGAATCTAAACATTTAAATACACTTGCACAAGTATCGTAGAATTTCTTAATACCTTTTTTCTCATTGGGGAAACTCGCTGATAATTTATTTATAAATTGCTCATAATTTTTATCTACAGAAATATTAAAATCATGTGGCAAATGATATTCCAATTGCACAGGATCAGGAATAGTTTCGCATTTTTCATTTACATCTTTCAAAGCTCGAGTTAATAAATTGGTATAACCTTTCTCTCCAAATCCAAATATCATTGAAGCGCCAACATCAAAGGTATATCCTTTCCTCTTAAAAGAGCCCCCACTTCCTCCTGGAATAATATATTTCTCAAGAACTAATACTCGTGCCCCCTTTGCTGCTAATTGTGATGCTGTTACTAAGCCTCCAATTCCTGAGCCAATAATAATTGCATCATAATTTTCCTTACTAAATTCCATTTTTGGGTCTTTGATAATTGATTTTAGTAAATTTTGCTAAGTAAGTGGTATTTTTCAAAGCAAGAATCTAATTTATTTTTAAAGTCATTCAAGGCTTCTGTAGATCTTTCTTGATAAGCTTTATATCTTAATCTTTTATCTTTAATTCTTTTAGTTAGCTCTGGAACTAAACCAAATGAAGCAGGCATTGGTTGGAATTTATTCTTTTTCTGATTAGACAATATTTGATTTTTGTTACTGATAAAATTCATTAAAGAACCAATCATTGATTCATCAGGAAAACTTACTGGTTTTTTACCCTTAGTTAATAAAGATGCATTTATTCCTGCGAGCAAGCCTCCTGCTGCTGCTGCTGCATAACCTTCCGTCCCTGTTATTTGACCCGCAGCTAAAAGATTTTCTCTTTTCATAAATTGCAATGTCGGTAAAAGTAATTTTGGAGATTCTAAAAAAGTATTTCTATGCATTACCCCAAAACGTACAAATTCAGCCTTTTCTAAACCAGGAATCATCCTAAATATTCTTTTTTGCTCAGACCATTTGAGATTAGTTTGAAAACCTACCATATTTAGCAATTTTCCCTCTAAATCTTCTTTCCTTAATTGGACAACTGCATGAGGTCGCTTTTTCAATCTATTTTCCCTATCAAATAAATCTCCCCATTTTGGATTCCACAACCCGATAGATTTCAATGGTCCATATCTCATTGTATCAACTCCTCTTCTAGCAATTTCTTCAATTGGTAAACAAGCTTCAAAGAAATTAGCTGACTCCTTCTCAAAGTCTTTTAAATTAGATTGTTCTGCTTTTATTAGTTCATTTCTAAAGTGGATATAATCATTTTTATTCATAGGGCAATTAAGATATGCCGGATCTCCTTTGTCGTACCTACTAGCTTTAAATACAATATCTTGATCAATAGTATCTCCATAAATAATAGGACTAGCGGCATCAAAAAAATGACAAGCATCGACACCTGTAAAAGCTTGAATTTCATAAAACAATTCATCGGCTGTTAATGGACCAGTTGCAAGGATAGTTATATTTTCTTTGCCTGGAAGATCCAATTGTTCAAATCTCTTAATTTCAATTAAAGGATGATCTGATAATGCTTGAGTCAATGCATTACTAAATTTAGATCTATCAACCGCCAAAGCGCCCCCAGCTGGCACAGCGAATCTGTCTGCTGTTTGAACTATTAATGATTTAAAACTTCTTAGTTCTTTTTGCAATAAACCCGAAGCTCTATCAGGACTTAAAGCACCAAAGCTATTACTACAAACTAATTCTCCAAACTCACCCGTATGGTGAGCTGGAGTTGATTTGACAGGTCTCATCTCAACTAATAGGACTGGTATGCCAAAATTTGCTACTTGCCAAGCTGCTTCAGAGCCTGCTAGACCAGCTCCAATAATTATTACTCTTCTATATGTCAAGTTGGATTAATCCTTACCCAAAAAATCTCTATTGAATTGCTCTCTTGCTGGTTTTTGTATATTAAATATTACCCAAGCTAAAGCAGCGATAATTGGAGCAAAAACTACGATTGTTCTGAGCATTTTAAAAATTCTGTTGTTTATTAGGTTATTTTAACTTTTAACTGTAAATTTTGAGAGAAATTTTAATTTTTTATTTCATAAGTTAAGAATTGTTTTTCTATTGTTCAACCTGAGATAAAAAGTTGTTTTTTTTGCCTTAAAAAGGGATAATTTCATATGTACTCAATTTTACAAAATGGGTCGCTAGCTCAGCGGTAGAGCATCCGGCTTTTAACCGGCTGGTCCTGAGTTCGAATCTCAGGCGACCCACATTTTTTAATTGAGTTCATCTTTTTAAAAGAAAAAAACGATACCTACCAAATTTAGAATTCGTCATAAATTAAGTAATGTAGTTTTTTGTTGTTCAACGATTTATTGTTAAATTTCAATTAGATTCTTAGTTAAATAAAAATTGGATCTCACTGGGAAAATTAACAATATCAAGCCATAGCAAATTTCATCAAGTTGTGCATAGAACTATATAATTTCAAGAAATTTAAAACCCAAATTAATATTTACGAATCGACTTAAATTTTTTTCAAATTTATCTTAGAAAAAGATAGGTATCACATTTTTGCAACAAATCTGTACATACAAGGCGAATTTTTATCTAAATATCGAAATTTTGAAAAAAAACTAAAAATTACTTTACAAAGATTCATAATTACTGTTACAATGATTTACATAATTACTTTATTTTAATCATGACTCCTGAAGCAGAACGTTTTAATGGTTGGGCAGCAATGTTAGGTTTTGTTGCAGCAGTAGGTGCATACGTAACTACTGGCCAGATCATCCCAGGCTGGTTTTAAAAATTTAAAACTTTATTGTTTAGCATTTATATAAATAGCTAAACCTATCCCAGTCTTCTTGAAGTTTTCTTTAAGTTGATTGGGGTTTTTTTATATTATTTAAAATCAATTACATTCTTAAAAATTATGAACTCATAGTTGAAGAATCTATGGAAGTTTTTCACAGATATGTTTTTTGAAAAACATAATAAATTTTTTATTTGGCTCAAAAGATAATGACTTGAGGTAAGGTGACTTCAATTAAATTTTCAAAATTTAATAATTCAAGGTTTATTTTTATCTATATTATCCAAGCAAGTAGAACATAATAGGTGACCTTTTTTACTCCAAAATGTCTTAGTAGATCTTTCAATGTCTTTTCTACAAATCAAACATTTAAATATTGGAGTCATTTATAAATAAATATTTTTTTATTTTATCAAATTCAGAATTTGTACACATTTTCTATTAATTTAAGGATATAAAAGATTTCTTAAAAATTTTAATATAAATAAAAAAAGACCTACCTAAATGGTAGGTCTTCTTATGTGTGTAGTTTTAATTAATAATTAAATTAATTTAATTAGAAACTAAATGATGTTTTAACTGCAAAACCAGTTTTGTCTGTTGAACCCTCTTGGATGAATACACCTGGAGTGATTGTCATGCCATCATTTATTGGATAAGAGTATGAAGCTTCGTAAGTGTAGTACTCAGTATCAGAACTTGCATAGTTAGCTGATGTAGCCAAACCTATGTCAAAAGTACCAGCTCCAACTTCAGGGAAACTTAGACCAACAAAGAAACCTGTTTTAGTAGAACCACTAACAGGATCTTCAGATTCAACACCAGCACTTATTGTGGCGAAGTCAAAAGCATACATACCATTGACGCCCCAGAAAGTTGCATCGCCAGCTGTTGAACTTTCAATATCAGAATAGGCGACTGATATTCCGTATGAATCTGCAGTGTAAGCAGCTTCAAGACCGAAAGCATCATCTTCTACCTTTGTTGCAATTCCAGTTTCAGTAGAAGTGATACCACCAGCTAGTGAAAATCCGCCATCAAAAGCGTATGACATTGCAGCAGTAACACCTTTACCACCTAAACCAACAGAGTTTCCAGTACCACAGTTACCCATGTAGTCAGTGAAAGCGTTATAAGCGCAAGCTCCAGTGTAAACAGCGCTGACGTCAGTGTCAGAACCAACCATTACTGTTGTACCACCTAATGGGAATGAGTATGTAAGACCATCAAGCTTTAATGCATCAGTTGTTGCATCAAAGTTCATTCCAGATGTACCAGAAAGTGCTGATGTACCAACAGCATTACCTATGTCAATAGTTGCGCTTAAAGAATCTTCGCCAGTAAAGCTAGTTTCTAAGCCAATACCCATTCCGTAGGCAAATTCTGTTTTTTCAGATGAAGCACCGTCAACAGCACCAACAAGAAAATCAACACCGAAAGATGCTGTAGTTGTTTCTGAAAATCCACCAGCTTCAAGATTATTGAATCTAGCTTCAAGGCCGTCTACACGGCTGTTTGTTACTGCAATTTCTTCTGCAGCATTAAAATCATTGATTGTAACTTCGTTAGCAGATGCGGTCATAGGCGCAAGTAGGCCTAATGTCGCAGGAGCCACGAGTAAGCTCTTAAAAAGCTTCATAAATTTCCTCACACGAAATTTAAAGGACACCTTAAATTAACGTAAAAATAATCAATATTTCAAGTATTAACGGATACTTTTTTTATTTAAAGCTTGTATTTGCAAACCCTTTCTGGAATATAATTAGATCGAATACGTGAAATCAACTGGTACAAAAGAGATTTAATGAGAATTATAGATAAGGTATAAAATCAATATATGAGAATGTGACGATATTATTTGTGTCCTTAAAGAAGAATTTTTAAAGTGTATATGTTGAAATTCATATGAATTTTAAATATTTCAGCAACAGTTATAGTAATTCAAAGTTAAGTTTAAATCTAGTTAGTTTTAAATTTATTAATAATAAAAGGCATGAAAGGATTTGGGAATAACGATAGAACCAAAAAAAAGTCAAAAAATAGAAAAACTAATAGTTTGCAAAAAGATAAATTGATTTCAAATGCATTATTATTACACTCAAAAGGAAATATCAAAGAAGCGTTAGAAATATATAATTTCTTAATTCAAAATAAAATCTATGATCCCAGGATACTTAATAACTTAGGTAGTATTTATTCCCAAATAAAACAGTTTGATAAAGCAATATTATTGTTTGATGAATCAATTAAAAAATTCCCAGACTGTATAGAAGCATATCCAAACTTAGCCAATGTTCTGATGGCTAAAGGTAAGAGTGATACTGCAAAAAATATTTTGAAAAAAGCTATTGAATTAAATCCAAGATACTTAAGGTCTTATTCTATCTTGGCCGGAATATTGGTAGGAGAGGGAAATCTTAAAAAAGCAGAATTTTTTTTAAAAAAGAGTTTAGAAATAAATCCAAAAGATATCAATGCTCTAGTAAATTTAGCTTGCGTCCTAAAAGATTCAGGAAACCCTGAGCAAGCAGAAAGGTTCTTAAAAGATGCTCTCAAAATTAATCCCAGTTATGATTTTGCACTTACGAATCTTGGTGCAGTATTAAATGAATTAGATAAATTTGATGAAGGAGAAAAGTACTTAAGAGAAGCTCTGGAAATAAATTCATCCTCACCGATGGCACTTAATAATTTGGGCAATATTCTTACTAACAAAAAGAATAACAATGAGGCAGAACTATGTTACCGGAAAGCTATAAATATTAAATCAGATTTTTCTCTAGCATATAACAATCTTGGTTCCCTTCTATCAAAGCAGGGCAATCTTATTGAAGCAGAAAAGTTTACCAAGAAAGCAACTGATTTAAATCCAAAATTTGAGTTGGCCTTTGTCAATTTAGGTACAATTAAAATTGATCTTGACAAGCTTGAAGAAGCAGAAGAGTTATTTCTCAATGCAATTGAAATTAATGAAAACTATAATTATGCGCACACGAGTCTCTTCAGACTTTACGAAAAAACAAACAAAATAAGCAAATTAAAAAATAAGTTAGAAAGCCTAAAACACAATAAAGCCATTGTTAATGAAATATTGATGTTTAAGGCAAGAATCTTGTTTAGAGAAAAGGATTTCATTACAGCCAAAAAATTAATTGGCCAAGTCTCAAATGAATGGATAAAAAATACTGATCATTCTACAAATCTCCTTTATTGGTCGTTTAGAGCATTTATTGAAGAAAAAGTTAAAAATTATGATGAAGCCTTTAAGTGTTTTGAGAAAAGTCAACTTAATTTGAAATATGAGGGTACCAACCCAAAAATTTTCCAAAATTACATCATTACATATAGAAAAAATATAGAATTCAAATCTTTTTTTGGGAAAAACAAGAATACAAAAATACTTAGAAATTCGCCCGTTTTTTTAATAGGATTCCCTAGATCAGGCACTACATTACTTGACACAATACTAAGGAGCCATCCCGATATTGATGTTTTAGAGGAAAAACCTTTAATTAATTCTGTTGAACAAATTATAAAATCAAAATTCAATTACTCTCTTGACGAACTCAGTAAATTAAATGAGGATGAACTTGATTTTTTACGAAATCACTATTTGGAAATCCTGCAAAATAATTGTGATAATAAAAACGCAAAAACATTGATTGATAAATTTCCCTTTCAAACTGTTTGCTTACCTCTTATAAATTTATTATTTCCCGATTCAAAAATAATTTTCACCCATAGGAACCCATACGATACTGTTTTATCATGCTTCCAACAAGCATTTGAGCCAAACAACGCAATGGCTAACTTCAGAAGTATAGAATCAGCCTCTAAAATTTATGATTTGACCATGAGTACTTGGTTGGACTATAAGAATAATTTAAAAATTAATTACATAATATCTAAATATGAAGATTTAATAGCGGATTTTGATAAACATATTTTAAAAATCTTGGATTTCTTAGATGTAAGTTGGGATGAAAATATAAAAAATTATAGAAATACTGCTCATGAAAGAGGAAAAATAAATACTCCCTCATCTTCACAAGTTGTTCAACCACTTTATAAATCATCTATAGATAAATGGAAAAATTACGAAAAGTATTTTAAAAGTTCGAATCAATATCTTGATAAATGGGCAAGCTATTTTAAATATTAATTTAAGTCAATAAAATAAGAGTAAAAAATATCAAAAATTTTCAAATATTTTGTACAAATAAAGTTTTCGGAGTCTTCTATTAGTATTCTTGGAGTGCTTATGAACTAATTTTTTTTGAAATTTTAAAAGAAGTTTTCTTTGTTTTATAAATTTTCTTTTTCGAAAGATTAATATCATCAACGTACCAACCAGAAGCTAAACGTGTATCTATCTCTTCATAATCTTTTTTAATATCAAGATTCGCTAGGGACTTTTTTTTATATTCCATCAAGGTCTATTTGAGTTTTCTTTTAATAATAAGAATATACCTAATAATTGGTTTATACAATAAATATAGTTTAATTTAATTATGAAATCTTTAGAAATAAGAAAAAAATACTTTGAATTACCTCAATAAATAAATTTTTTAGTTATATTTTTTTGAAATTTAAAAACCTGAGGAGCACAAGGTTAAATGACTCAATTAAATCTTTTTGTAAATTCAATGCCAAGAGATTTGGCCGAATTCATTTTCTTTTTAATAGTTGGTTTTACAGCGGGAACATTAGGAATAGTTTAGTTTTAAAAAATAGTCTGTAAAATTTGTTGGATAAAATTTATATTAAACATTTAAATAAATTATAAACATATCATAGATTTGACAGGAAAATTTAACCTAGACCTTCCTCCAAGTTCCATTAGTTCAACAACAGTAACTAAACCGGTTATATCCTTACCACTTTTCCTTATTAAATTAGCCACACAATCAACGGTGCCTCCAGTAGCAAGCAAATCGTCAACAATTGCATAAGAATTAAATTTCTTAATTGACTCCTTTTGTATAGATAATGAACTTTCTCCATACTCTAAAAGATAGTTTTCATTTATGAGTTCCCCTGGCAGTTTTCCTGGCTTTCTAGCACTTTCATTGGTTTCGAGGCTTGAAGGGAAATTGCCGAGCCAAAAATAAAACCTCTAGCCTCTATTGAGATAATCGCTTCAGAACTTTTTATTAATTTGTTTGAAGACATACTAAGGATTAGTTCCCTAAAAACTTCAGTATCCTGAATTATGCCAAGCATATCTTTGAAAGCAATACCTTTCCGGGGGAAATCATTGTATGTCTTAATCAAACTCTCTAGATTTTTCATACCTACAAATCAAAACAATATTTATGATAATAATGCTTTAAAAGAATTTATTAATAAGATATTTCCATGGGTTAATAGATATAAAAACTAAAAAACTATTCAACATAATTTTAGAGCAAATAATAGCGTCAAAACTCCTATATTGCTAGTAACAAAATAGCGACAAAAAGCATTTTCAAAACTCAAAAGTGATTTTTTTTATAAAAATTTTAGTAATTCGGTCTTTTATTGATGACTGTTATGAACTAAGATCTTATAAGCGGGGCGTGGCGCAGCTTGGTAGCGCGGGTGCTTTGGGAGCACTAGGTCGCAGGTTCGAATCCTGTCGCCCCGACTCTAATAATCCAAGTCATAGACAGGTTTCCCAGCCTGTCTTTTTTATTGGAAGATTGTCTCATATTGAGAAAGGGGATCTGTAGGGGGATCTAGAACCTTCGAAGATCCCCTTTGGGTGCTAATTTCAAGAATTTAGAATTTTAGCTTTAGCTGCACTAAATTCTTCATCAGTAATAATTCCTTTTTCTTTTAAAGAAGCGAGTTTTTCCAGTTCTTCAGACATAGATGAGACATCTGAATTATCTTCTTCAGGAATCATCTTTTCAACTGCATTTGGTTTAGGAGGAATATTTTTAGTATTTTTACTTTTAGAAAAATTCTCTTTAATTTTTAGTTTTGCAAATTCTGAATTTGATTCATCATCTTCTTTTTTTATGATTTTTTTGACCGCACCGAACCAGGTTTTTCCCTGATATTCAAAACTATATTTACTATTTTCACTTTCGATTCTTTTTTTAAGTTGATTTCTTTCTTTTGTGGATAAAAAATCATTTTCAAAAGGTTCGTCATTTTCATCTCTTGAAAAATCCCAAGAGGGATATAATTCAGTATCTTGATAGAAAAATTTCATATAAGTCATATAGTGTTCCAATTTCATAGAAAATAAATTATTCACTCCATCAACTTGATATAACTGAATACCTTTTTTC
The DNA here is from genome assembly GCA_902537275.1 of uncultured Synechococcaceae cyanobacterium. Lineage (GTDB taxonomy): Bacteria > Cyanobacteriota > Cyanobacteriia > PCC-6307 > Cyanobiaceae > Prochlorococcus_A. The sequence continues at coordinate 6,967 of CACBAW010000012.1, read as the reverse complement.
CTATCTATACTTTGATCTTCAAGACTTTTGTTGATTTCTACTGAAAATACAAATTTAATTTCTTGATCTTCTAGTACGAGTTCTTTAACTACCCAATCCTCTCCACATGCTTTTTGAATATCTTTTTGATATGAAGAGACTTTTGGTCCTGAAAAGTTTTTAATTTTATTTTTACATAAACGATAAGAGGGATAAGAAAAAATTATCCAGTCCTCTTTTTTACCTCTACTTGGATCAAACCCAGCAAGACTTTGTCTATATGCTTTATAAGCATTATCTCCACGATCTAATGCCGCACCCCTTTTTGAAAATTGACAAAAAGTTAATCTTCTTGTGGTCAAAATTAAAGTACCAGTTGTTTCTAATTTATATTCTCCATTAGTTTTCTTTTTATATAGTTCACAACACTTTTGGTGAATGAAAAAAGATTTTTCTGTACCTCGTAATCTCATATATTGCATTGGGTCTCTTCCAAACAAATTATCAAGACCTGTATTTTCCTTTAATATCCCATGCTCATCTTCTTTATCTAAAAATCTCTTGTTTAATAGATTTCTCCCCTTTTTTAAATTATCAAGGATTTCTTCTTTATCCATTTCTTCAAAAAGATGAACTAATCGTTATTTTATATTGAATGTCAAAGTTTTCTATTTATTTTTATCAAGAGAAGGGACTAGGTTGCAAGGGGGATCTGTAGGGGGATCTAGAACCTATTAAGACCTTATAAAATCTTCGAAGAATCCTTACAATGAGACTCAAAATCGTTCCACCATTCTCAAACAATCAAGACTATAACTAGGATTTTAAGGAAATCGTCTTTGATAGATCGGGTGCTTTGGGAGCACTAGGTCGCAGGTTCGAATCCTGTCGCCCCGACTCTAATAATCCAAGTCATAGACGGGTTCCCCAGCCTGTCTTTTTTAATGTCCATATTATGACCGCAATGGTTGCGGTCAAATTGCGGTCAAAGAGGCTTAATTGAAAGGTGAAGTGTTATTAGTAGGAGCTATTAGTAGGATTTCAAAAACAATTCCAGTCAAAGCAATAGGCAATACCCAAATACCAATAAATCTATGATCAAAAAATCTTAAATGATCTTTACCCCTGAAAACACTTCGTAAAGAGGTAAATAGGGTTTCTGGTTGCTTATAAGATGGCCCATTTACAGAAGGAGAATATGGCTTAACAAAGGCTGAAGAAGCAGAAAACTTTGCGATTTTTCTTAAAAAATAAATAGGTAAAACCCATATAGCAACGAACCTTCCACCAAGCCACTGTCTCGCATTAGGCAGAGCATACTCTTTGATAGATTTATTCTCTGGCATTCCAGATTCCAAATTCTTATAAATTTTTTCTAATGTAGATTCATTACTTGATTTATTAATCATTTGATTTTCAGAAAAAATTACTTTAAAAGGTGGAATAAATAAAAATATTCCTAACTACTAAAATAACTAAAAAGCAATTAGGAATATTTTCGTTGGCTAGGTTCATAAAGACGGAATCTATACCGTTGCAGATTCGCCAAATATCTACATATTATTTATAAATAAAAAACTCTTTTTTAAAAAGTAAATAATATACATAAGAAGGAATAATATTTAATAATTTAGAGTTTTAATTAAGAATTTAATTTAATATTCATGACTATTAAAAAAATATTTAAACCTCATTTTCTAAGATTGCAAAAAAGAAAATGAGGTCAAAGGGAGGTTCTCATTACGAACCGCTTTATCAAAGCTAGCGGTTAGTAGATTGCCCTAATATCTACTTATATATTTATATAATGAGTTTTAAAATACAGGAAGCTTAATTTTATACAAGTAAGTGTTTAATATTTTATGTGATTATTGCTTAGGAAAAACTAATTAATGTACTTACTATCGTTATTGAAAGATAAAAAAATGCATAAAGAGAAACTGCAAAAAACAAATACTGTTCTATTGGAATCATGAAAATGTATTAATTAAAAGGGTAAGTAAATTTGATTAATTTTTTGTCAAAAAGATATTCTCTAAAATATAACTTTGTTCTATTGATTCATTTTTAAGAGAAATATTTTTTGGCAAATTATTATTCGTAGAATTAAAAGCACCCCATTTTTTTAGCCAAAATAAGGTATAAAAAAATGCGATTAAAAATGGTGCTCCAACAATTAAAAATCTAATGTCCATCAAAATTTCCTATTAATAAGTTTTAAACTGCATTGCCAATATTGCTCCAAGGAAGAAAACGGTTGGAATCCCCAGTGCATTGACTGCAGCGGTTCTTACAGTAAATACTGGATAACCTTCTGCTGGTCTACCAGTATCAGGAATTAATGCTGAATCTTCCCATACTTGATAATTTTTAAAAGGAGCTACTCCCTTCTTTGGTAATCCTAGTGGTGTTAATCGAAATACATCCCACCTACCTAACCAAAAGACTGTGAATATCCATGAGAATATTATTGGAGTAATAACAAGCAAAATCCTAAAATCCATTTCTAAAAGTAATAAATGTGATTATTATTTTGTCTTTTTTAGTTAAATAAATGATTCGATCATTAACTTATATTTAAAGAGAAACTCCTAATAACATTGTTTCTAATCATTAGTAACATCATGAAATGATTAATTGATTTATTTAAAGTATATTTTTTTGGATTGCGATATTTAGATATTTTTTTTGATGTAGATTTTAGTTAATTAAAGAACAAATATGGAAACCTTCAGATTCTTACTTTTCGGTTTTGCAGGAGTTAGTGTAGTTTTTTGGGTGGCAATAATAGCTTTGTGGCATGCATATATGTTTCCAAGATTCTTCAATGAAGATAAAGGTTTAAATGCTGTTATCAATCAAGATATAAAAGTTTCAACAGATCCAATTTTAGGCAGTTTGGTTAATAGCAATAATTTCAAGAACAGAGACAAATATTCAATGAAAAATTTGGTTATTGCAGACTTTTCATCAACAAGTAATAATTTCAAACTAAATAAACTCTACACAACAGTAATGATTGGAGTTACTTTTGCAAGTTTTATTTTTCTCACTTATGGATTAAGTAGTTCAATAACAACGGTAAGTTAAATGGAATCTTTATATGTAATTGTTTTTATTACTTGCTTTGTTTATTTAATTTTTGACTCATTCAAAAATATAAATATTAAATAAATTGCTAATGTTTTTTTCCAGCTAATAAAAATTTTCTTCTTATATAAAAAAATACTAATGTAGTTATTATCATTACAGGAGGATGAAATGATATTGAATTTAAATATTCGAAGTAATCAAATGATTCCAAAATTTTTGCTCATAATTTCCTAAAACTATATTTCATCTACCAAATTTTTATTGATTTAAATAGATCAATATATTGTATAAAATGCTATTAAATTTTTCTCAAATAATATTTTGCGGTCAAATTGCGGTCAAATTGCGGTCAAATTGCGGTCAAATATGTAGTTGTTTGTCACGACGAACTTCGCAGAACCAGACAAATAATTAGATATAGCTTGAAAACCTAGTGCTGTACTAGACCTGTGCGGCGTTTTGGGAGCACTAGGTCGCAGGTTCGAATCCTGTCGCCCCGACTCTTAAAAACCAAGTTATAGTAGCGAGTTTCCCAGACTCGCTTTTTTATTGAAAAATATGACGGCAGCAATCGCCGTCAAATTGCAGTCAAATGACATTAATAATTCAATTTTCATACGCCAAGCCCTCATACCTAAGCTTTTGGCCATTGATGCGGAACTAATCCACCTAAAGCAGCTTTATTTCTTGGGGTGTCTTTGAAAAATGCAGCATCACATTGCCTACAACCCCAAGTCCTATCAATAGGAAAATCAGGAATACAGCCAATTAAATAAATATTGTCATTGTAGAAATCCTCTTCTCTTGGATAACCAAGAACAGCTTTTCTAACTTCTTTCTTACCGCATCTGGGGCAAATAGTTGATTTCCTATCAGTAATGAACCAATCATCTCTTTCTGGTATTGGGTTGCAGTTCATATTACATAAAGTCGTTAAGAATATAGTTCCAATCAACAACACCACCTTGAGCTTTAGTTTCCATATCCATTCTTCGAAGCTCCTTTCTATACTTCTGCCTTATTGGGCTGTAGTTTTTATCCAAGTTCTCTTCGGGGTGACTTAGATAGTCCATAATATTTCTTTTAGTCCATAAGTTTTTCATTAAGTTCCCTCAAAAAAATCTTTAAAAATAATAATGTTTGTTAAATAGATTAACTATTAATAGAGTGTGAATAAATCTCCATTAAATTTTAAATCTCTCATCCTTTTAATCCAAGCTTTTTCGTCATTCTCTGAGTATTGAGAATATTTAACTCTATTTTCAGTTGACCATAAAGGTTGCCTGTTTCTCCAGTTAAAACATAATTCACGCAAAATAATGCTTCACGCAAAACTCACGCAAAAGTTATTTTCTCCAGAATAATTGGCAAAACTTTAGAAAGAAGTTTGGTATAAGGTTCTGCCCGAATTGGCGTAACTTTCAAGGGGTTTTCTGTCGCCCCTTGTTTTTATGCAAGTAGTAAGCGTTTCACAAAAAAACAACTAATGATAATAGATTTTATTTATGATATAAAAACAAAAATTTCGGAAGTATTAAATGTCTATCATTACCGACAATACAGTGTTAGTACATATTTACAGCGGTTTAGAATCCAAAAATAAAGTAACTTTAGGTTTATTGGTTGCCCTTACTGCAGAAAAAAACGATCATAAAGTAACTCTTTTTCTAGCAGGAGACGGAGTACAAATATTAGATTGCAAAAAAGCTGGTGAAATAGTTGGTCAAGGTACTGGAGATTTATACGAGCATCTTCAAAATTTGAAGAAATCAAAAGTTACCATATATATTTCAGGTATGTCTGCTAAATCTAGGGGTTACGATGAGAAGCTTCTAGATGGATATTCAGCAGAGTTTGTGATGCCGGATGTTCTAATTGAAGAATCAATTAAAGCGGATAGTGTACTTTGCTATTAAAAACGAGGAGCTAACTGCTCCCTAATTTAGAATGACTGTCAATCAATCAAACATTTAAGTTTTTTTTAAGCAGCATCATATTCTTCATCTTCAAGCTCTCTCATAAATCTTTTATCTAATAAGTAATTGTCTATAAGCTCAGCTGCCATCACTATCTCAGCAGCATTTTTAGATAGTTCTTGTGGATCTTTGTCTAGTAAGTAATTGTCTATAAGCTCTAGATTGTACTCGTTTTCTTTAATTGGTTTATCGCTGTCTAATAGCTTTCTTATTTGTGTAAGTACAAGCTTTTGATCGTATCCACTTTCTCTAATTTCTTTCAACATTTCCTCAGGAATATCCATAATCGTCAACCCCTTAAAAACTTGTATATCTATATAAAAACGTATTTCGAATAAAAATCAAATATTATTAATAGAATAAATTATAAGAAAAATAATTTTTGATATTTATTTAATGTTGCGACTTCTTCCGTTACCAATTTTTATTTGCATTTATCTATTCTCTTGGTGGCGATGTAAAAAAAATATTATCGCTAGTGATAAGCAACTAAAACCTTGCATTGATTGGGCATATATAAAAAATTTATCTCTCCCACCAAAACCTTCATTTGTCGAGTTTTATATTGTTTATGTTTCTTCTTTTTTTAAATTTCCTTTTGGGATAATTATTCAACAACTACCTTTCGCAAAGAAAGTAAGATATTACGAAAGAGAAATGAAATTAATATTTGATAAATGGAATTTAGAAAAAATTAAAAAAATAATTAACTAAATATCTATCAAATCAAAAGAGCTCCTCCCGGCTGATATCATGCTATTTCAAACAATATCAGTGCTGTTTTTTCTGTCTCAAAAATGATTAACTATTAGATATTTAATCATTAATATCAATAGTTCTTAGAAATCTCTTAAAAAACACCTCTAGTGTTTTGGGAGCACTAGGTTGCAGGTTCGAATCCTGTCGCCCCGACTCTTTAAAAACCAAGTCATACTAGAGAGTTACCCAAACTCTCTTTTTTATGTTTATGTCTCAAATTGAGAAAGGGGCATTCAAGGGGGCACTCGTTTGAAGTACTTTGATCTAAAATGTGCCTACTTATAACTAGAAATAACTCCTGAAGATACTTGTTTTCTTCCATCCCTCATCCAGTAGTTGTTTATATTCCTTCCTAGCTGCTTCGATAGTTTCTACTCTGCTTCCTTTCATAACTGGTTTACTAGCTCGCTTATAAACACATCCATAACTAATCATCATTGCATCAATACTAGGACTAGGCTTCGATACATCCTCAAATGGTTCAAATACTTTTATCCTATTTCTTTCATTATTTATAAGAATAAATCTATCCATTATTTGCCTTTAGATAAAAGATAATTTAAAAAAATACCTCCGGAAATTAATAAACATCCCATAGCAACAAATCCAAGTAAATCTATTAATGATTTATCAGTATTTATTTTTAGAAAAGTTAAAGCAAAAGCTATTGGAGGGAATAATAATATTGTTTTTGGAATGAGCGCCTGATTCCATTTCTTTATATTTGTATCTTCTTCGTTTAGCTCTTGATACATCTTTTCCAGTTTTTTTCTTTCTTCTTCCATTAAATAAGCAATAAGCAAATAACTGCTCCCATACTAAAAATTAAGCTCCACCCTTGCGAGTTAATTTTCATTGATAAATATCAAGTAATTTTATATAAATTCCAAACAATACTAATGTTGCTAAACCTCCTCCAATAAGTATATTTGGTTGATTATTCCAAAGATTAGTTAAATATTCCATAAAAAATTACTCAATATATAAAGTAATTTATTTGAAATATTCAGTCAGTGCTGATTTTGATCTCTTCTTTTTCTCCGCCATACTCTCTTGCTATTACATCTAAACACCTAAGTATATCCTTTTTTTTTAATAGATCTGTTTGCTCTAAATAATTTAGAAGAGTTCTTATTTGTTCGATAGTATTTTCTTCTAAT
>CACBAW010000011.1 GCA_902537275.1 uncultured Synechococcaceae cyanobacterium | reverse complement strand
TCATTTACTTTTTCTAAAAATCTTATACCTTCTGATTCTATTCTGTCAGGAATTTCATTTTTTCTTCGGAATATGCTCTCTTCTGGAGAAATTTCTAAGAAGAAAGTGAGATCTGGAGATGCTCCTTGACACACAATAGATTCAATATTTTTAATTATTTCTAAATTTATATTTCTTCCATAACCTTGATAAGCCAGTGTGGAATCGGAAAATCTATCACTTATTACCCAATCATTGTTATTTAAAGCAGGCGAAATAATTTTGGAAACGTGTTCAGCTCTATCCGCTGAATAAAGCAATAATTCTGCAAGAGATGAAGGCTTGTTATTTTCATTATTATCAAGAATCAGTCCTCTAAGCTTTTTTCCTAAAAGACTGCCTCCAGGCTCTCTAGTTGTGATTAATTTAGAACCCTTCTTTATTAGACCACTATTAGGAAGCCATTTAGTTAGTTCATCTATTTGGGTAGTTTTACCACATCCATCAATGCCCTCAATAACGATAAATTTTCCTTTCATTTAATCCAAAGATAAAGCATTAATTACAACTGTAATAGAGCTAATAGCCATCAATAATGCTGCTATTGAGGGAGTAAGAAGAATACCATATTTAGGGAATAAAATGCCTGCGGCTAAAGGGATAGCTAGTAAGTTATAACCAAAAGCCCATGTTAGATTTTGCTTTATTTTTCTTATAGTTTTTTTTGAAAGATTTAAGGCGTAGGGTAATCCATTTAGTTGATCTCCCATCAGCACTACATCTGCATTTGCCTTGGCTATTTGAGTTCCTGATCCCACCGCAATTCCTAAGTCTGAGGATGCTAAGGCTGGGACATCATTAATACCATCACCAATCATTGCCACTTTATTATTAATTTTTAAATTTTCTATAGTCTTCAGCTTCATTTCAGGAAGAAGATCCCATTTTACGTCTGTTTCTTTACAACCAATTTTTTTTCCTAAAGCTAAAACTGTTTGTTTCCTATCGCCACTTAAAATGTTAATTTTAAATTTGTTTTCTCTCAAATTTTGAACTGTTTTAATTGAATCATCTCTGAGTAAATCTCCGAGCAAAATAAATCCTAATAACTTATCTTTGATACTTACTCCAATGATAGTGTTAGTTTTTGTTTCATCATTTTCAATGATTTTTTTTGCATCACTATCAATAATTATTCCTTTGCTTAGTAGCCATTCAATATTTCCAATATTAATAAGTCCATCAATTGACTCAAGTTCTCCAGAAATGCCTCGGCCTGAATGAGTGAAAATTTTTTTTATTGGAAAAAAGCCTAAATTTTGCTTTTTGGCCTCTTGAATTAAGGCATTTGCGATTGGATGTCTGCTTTCTTTTTCTAAACTGGCAGCTATTTTTAATAAAAATGAATGATCATCATTATTTTTGTAATCAACAATGAAAGGCTTACCTTTTGTTAAAGTGCCTGTCTTGTCAAAAATAATGTAATTAATTTTTGAAGCCATTTCTATTTTGTCCCCGCCTTTAAATAAAACCCCTTTTTTTGCTGCTTTACCTGATGCGACAGTGATTACAGTCGGAGTGGCCAAACCTAATGCACAAGGACAAGCTATCACTAAAACAGCAATTGACAATTGAATTGCTAAACTCAGGAAATTCTCAGCATTACTACCAAGTGAACTATGAAGTGTATGGCTTGAGTAAGTGATTAATTCATGATTATGACTTAATAAATCAGGCCATATGTTTCTTGCCCCCTTCCACCAAAAGAAGAAGGTTAAAGTAGCAAAAATAAGTACAAAATAAGTAAATTTACCTGCAATATTATCAGCAATGCTTTGAATACGAGGTTTTCTAGCGTTTACAGACTCAATAAGATTTACTAGTTTTGCAAGAGAAGACTCTCCTCCAACTTTTTGTACTCTAAGTCTAAGAGTTGAATTAAGATTTAAAGACCCAGTAGATAGATTGTCGCCCTCTTTTACCTCTATAGGTTTGGATTCTCCAGTAATATGTGAAACATCAACATATGAATTACCTCGGGTAACAATGCAGTCAGCAGGTACTCTGTCTCCTGCTAAAACTTGAATCTCTTGATTAGGTCTTAAAGTGTTCACTCTTATTGATTTTATTTGATTGTCTTCTGAATAGATATTTGCCATTTCAGGTTGAAGATCTAATAATTCTCCAATGGATGAACCAGTTTGATATCTTGCTCTTTCCTCTAAGTAACGCCCAATTAGTATGAAGCCTAAGAGCATTACTGGCTCATTAAAAAAACAAGGAAAACCAGTGGCAGGAAATATTAAGGATAGAAGACTTGTTGTGTATGCGCTAATTACTCCAAGAGCTACTAAAGAATCCATATCGGGATGGTTCTTAATAAATGATTTAAATCCATTAATAATTATCCCTCTGCCAGGAAATAATAGAGCTAACGTTGCTAATGAAGCGTGAAAAAATATATTACCTAATATTGGAAAATTTAAATATCTTCCTTCTGCCAGATGACCTAATCCAGAAAATAATAACAGTAATAGGGCAAAAGTTAGTTTTTTCCATTGATTATTCCATTTCTTTTTTTTTTCTAATTCTGCTTTATTTATTTTTTTTGAAAAATCATTTATGTAAATCTTTGATGGGAATCCATTCTCTTTTAGATTTTCGAGAACCGATTCTATTTCTAGATGTTTATGGGTAATTTCAAAATATGCACTTTCAGTAAGCAAGTTAACAGAAACATTTTCAATACCATCAGAATTATTCAATATTTTTTCAACAGTACTAACACAACCCCCGCACTTCATGCCTGTAACGCTTAATTGAATGCTCTCCATATTTTTCACGATAGAAGCAAACTGATGCTTGACTTTATATTTAACTATAATAATAAATGTAATAGACTTTTTAAATAGTTATTTTTTAAATTGCTATATTAATCTTATTAGATTTAGAGCAGTGCCTAGTAATCAAAACAGAGACAATTTTATTGATAAAGCTTTTACTGTAATTGCTGAATCTATTGTAAAAATAATGCCTATCGCTGAGAAAGAAAAAAAGGCATATATTTATTATAGAGATGGCTTAGCTGCGCAAAATAATGGGGATTATTCGGAAGCATTAGAGTATTACAAAGAGAGTTTACTGCTTGAAGAAAATAAAATTGATAGGGGTGAGACTTTAAAAAATATGGCAATTATATATATGAGTAACGGTGAAGAGGATTTGTCTATTGAAACTTATGAAAAAGCATTAGTAGAAAATCCCAAACAGCCATCATGCTTGAAAAATATAGGTTTAATTTATGAAAAAAGGGGAAGATATGCTGAGCAAAATGGTGATTTAGATCAGAGAGATATTTGGTTTGATAAAGCTGCTGAAGTCTGGTCTAAAGCAGTGAGACTTTATCCAGGTGGATATCTAGATATTGAGAATTGGTTGAAAAACTCAGGCAGAAGCTCAATTGATATGTACCTTTGATTTTTTATTTTGAAAAAGAATAATCAACTGCTTCTTTAATATTGGATATCTCTTTGATATTTATTAAATTTTGAAAATTATTATTTAGATCCTCCTCTAGTTTTGGTACCACGATATTTTTGATACCTAGTCTTATGGCTTCTTCTATCTTTGTCCGAAGATTATTCGATTTTCTAACTTGACCGCTCAAACCCAACTCCCCAATAAATGAGGTACTAGCCAAGGGAGGAATATTTTTTAAACTTGATAAAATTGATATTGCTACACCTAAGTCAGATGAAGGATCATTAATTTCAAAACCTCCCCCAGTAGCTATATAACAATCAAATTCAGATAATTTTATTCCAACGTGTTTCTCAATTACAGCAAGAATTTGATGCAATCTATTTATACTAATTCCAGTTGTAGTTCGTCTTGGGTTACTATAGAAAGTTTTATTTACCAATGCTTGTATATCAACTGCTAATGGTCGAGTACCTTCATTTGAAATTGTAGTTGTCACACCTGAAATATTTTCTTTATTTGTAAAAATTGAACTTGGGTTTTTTATTTCTCGTAAACCCTCTTCAAGCATTTCAAAAATTCCAATTTCAAAGGTCGATCCAAATCGATTTTTTATACTTCTTAGTAATCTATGAGATGAAATATTATCTCCTTCAAAGTTTATTACTGTATCAACTAAATGTTCTAGAGTTTTAGGGCCAGCTAAAGCACCATCTTTGGTTACATGACCAATTATTAGAAGCGCAATATTATTATCTTTGGCTAGATTTTGCAACTCAGACGAACATGCTCTAACTTGAGAAACAGATCCTGGAGAACTTTGCATTTCATGATTATGGATGGCTTGAATACTATCAATAACTGCGAAACATGGATTGACACGTTTGATCTCTTCAATAATTAAGGATAAATTAGTTTCTGCAAAAATTTTTAAATCAGTACTGTTTTGATTTAATCTTTCCCATCTAATTTTTACTTGTTCTAAGGATTCTTCTGCAGTTATGTATAAAACTTTTTCATTGAGAGATATTTTCCCTGCTGATTGAAGAACTATTGTGCTTTTACCTATACCTGGTTCTCCTCCAAGTAAAACAACAGATCCAGGTACAATTCCACCTCCAAGAACTCGATCTAATTCCCCAAAACCACTCGTAAATCTTGATATTTTTTTTGCTGAGATCTCATTAAACGGTAAAGATTTTTTATTATTTTTTATTTCTTGATGTCTAGAGCTCTTACTTTTTATTTCTTCAACAATGGAATTCCATGAGTTGCAATTAAGGCATTTACCAAAGTATTGAGAAGTTTCAGATCCGCAATTCTGACAAATAAAAGTCGATAATTTGCTAGACATTAAGTTTCTGAATGAATTAATAGAACTAGAATGTTTGGGATATTGCCCCTCTACAAGTTAGATTAGGTTAATAATAAATTCTCTTACTGATTAGCTAATAGAAACAAATGGCTCTATCTAGTCAAACTAAAGAAACTATACTGGTCGCAGATGACGAGGCAAGTATTAGAAGAATTCTAGAGACGCGTCTCTCCATGATTGGCTACAAAGTTGTAACTGCGAGTGATGGTAAAGAGGCACTAAAGTTATTTAAGGATTATGAACCTGATTTAGTAGTCCTTGACGTCATGATGCCAAAATTAGATGGTTATGGTGTTTGTCAAGAGTTAAGGAAAGATTCTGATGTCCCAATTGTTATGTTAACTGCGTTAGGAGATGTTGCAGACAGAATAACAGGTTTAGAATTAGGAGCTGATGATTATGTGGTAAAACCATTTAGCCCAAAAGAGTTAGAAGCTAGAATTAGGTGTGTACTCAGAAGAATCGACAAAGAACAAATTCCTGGAATGCCTAATTCAGGATTAATTTTGGTTACTGATATAAAAATTGATACAAATCGAAGACAAGTTTTTAAAAGTGATGAGAGAATTAGATTAACTGGAATGGAATTTAGTCTCTTAGAGCTTTTGGTAAGTAGGTCAGGAGAGCCATTTAGTAGAGGAGAGATTTTGAAAGAAGTTTGGGGATATACCCCCGAGAGACATGTAGATACAAGAGTCGTGGACGTTCATATATCAAGATTAAGATCAAAACTAGAGGCTGATCCAGCAAATCCTGAATTAATTTTGACAGCAAGGGGTACAGGATATCTTTTCCAACGGATTGTCGATATTGCTCCTTTTGATGGTAAATAAATGGGGAAAGAAACAGCGCAAAAAATTAACAAGCCCAGAGCTATTAGAAGATTAGTTATTTGGTACAAAAGAAATTCGGCTGTGACTTCTATAGTTGATACTGCTGCAAGTTCTGCAGCAACGGCTAGTAATGTTGCGGGTAATATGGTTTCTGGTGCTGGATCAGTAGTAACCACAGCTAGTAATGTTGCAGGTAATGTTGCAGGTAATGTAGTTTCAAGTGCTGAATCTGTTGTTAATACTGCTAGTAGTGTAGTTTTAAATGCCGGTTCAATAGCTAAAAATACATTACAGCCATTAGTTTTTGACCCATTAAAAAGATTACAAAATAACGATAATATTTTAGATAGGGTGGAGGAATCTCAATCTAAAAGAATTTGGATCGCAGTTGATGGGATGGGTGGAGATTATGCTCCTGGTCCAATTCTTGAGGGTTGCCTAGAAGCAATAAGTAGGTTTCCAATAAATATAAAGTTTGTCGGCAAAATTCAAAAAGTTAAAGATGCAGCAGAAAAGACTGGTTTAGCAGAATTATTAGAAAACGAAATAGATAATAATCGTCTTGAATTAATTGATAGTGGAGAGCCTATTGGGATGAATCAAGAAGCTACAGCAGTCAGAAAAAGGAAAAATGCAAGTATAAACGTTGCAATGGATTTAGTGAGAAATAATAAAGCTCAAGCTGTTTACTCAGCAGGTAATTCTGGCGCTATGATGGCTTCTGCCATATTTAGAATTGGGCGATTAAAAGGGATCGAGAGACCAGCTATAGGAGCATTGTTTCCAACAAGGGATCAAACCCGCCCGGTACTAGTTTTAGATGTCGGAGCAAATACTGATTGTAAGCCATCTTATCTGCATCAATTTGCTCTTCTAGGTAATATTTATGCAAAAGATGTCCTACAAGTACAAAAACCAAGAATTGGCCTTTTAAATATCGGAGAAGAAGAATGTAAAGGTAATGATTTATCCTTAAAAACATTTGAATTATTATCTTCTGAAAAAAGTTTTGATTTTGGAGGTAATTGTGAAGGGCGAGATGTATTATCAGGTAGTTTCGATGTAGTAGTATGTGATGGATTTACTGGAAATATATTATTGAAATTTCTTGAATCTGTGGGAGGAGTTTTATTAGATATTTTGAGATCTGAGCTTCCACGTGGAAGGCGTGGGAAGGTTGGTTCAGCTTTTTTAAGAAGTAATCTACTCAGAATTAAGAAAAGGTTAGATCATGCCGAACATGGAGGAGCTTTATTACTTGGTGTGAATGGTATTTGCGTTATTGGTCATGGAAGTAGCAAATCTTTATCAGTAGTTAGTGCTCTTCGCTTGGCTCACTCAGCAGTGAATCATGGTGTTATGGACAATTTAAATCAACTGCAAAAGCATCAAGTTTTAAATTCATAAAACATATTGAGTCAAATTTATGTTTGACTAATATAAGTAATTAAAAAACTCTTTTGGAAGGAATAAAATTTAATCAGATTGGAGTGTCATTTAAGGGAAGCGGAAGTTATGTACCTGATCAAATCCTAACCAATCAAAAAATTAGTCAAAAGGTTGATACAAGCAATGAATGGATAAAATCTAGAACTGGTATTTCTGAGAGAAGAATCTCTAGCGTAGAAGATAATGTTACTGAAATGGGTTATAAGGCTGCTCTAAGTGCTATAGAAATGGCTAATTGGGATAGTAAAACGATTGATTTGATCGTCTTAGCTACTTCTACTCCGCACGATTTATTTGGATCAGCCCCATCCATTCAAGCTAAATTAGGGGCAGCTAATGCTGTAGCTTTCGATTTAACTGCAGCTTGTAGTGGTTTTTTATTTGCCTTAATAACATCCGCACAATTTTTAAAAGGGGGTAGTTTTAAAAGGGCTATTGTTATTGGAGCAGATCAATTATCAAGTTTTGTTGATTGGAACGATAGAAGAAGCTGTATTCTCTTTGGAGATGGTGCAGGTGCATTAGCAATTGAAGCCACAAATGAATTTGATAATTTTATAGGTTTTGATATGAGAACTGATGGGGGGAGGGGTTCTTTTCTTAATCTTCCATCAAAAAAAAATAAGGATTCTATAGTTGATGAAATTGACTTTTTAAGTGGAGGTTTTTCTCCAATTCAAATGAATGGTCAGGAAGTTTATAAATTCGCAGTTAAGGAAGTCCCCCTAATTCTTGAAAAGTTATTGAAAAAAATGAAATACAATTCTGATCAAGTTGATTGGCTCTTGTTGCATCAAGCTAATCAAAGAATATTGGATTCTGTAGGAGAAAAGTTAAAAATTCCCAAAGAAAAGATTCTTACCAATTTAGAAAAATATGGCAATACGTCAGCGGCAACAATTCCACTAATGATGGATGAGGCTATTAGAGATTTTAGAATTAAACAAAATGATATTATTGCTACAAGTGGTTTCGGTGCTGGACTAAGTTGGGGTGCAGCCCTAATTAAATGGGGTTAAAAACGAAATAGGAACATTATGACAATTGCATGGGTATTCCCTGGACAGGGTTCGCAAAAAATTGGAATGGCAAAACAAATTGAAAATTTGCCGAATACAAAAGAGAGGTTTAGTTATGCTTCTGAGATATTTGAGAGAAATTTATTTGAAATTTGTGAGTTAAATTCTGATCTAACAAATCCTCTTAGTGATTTGAATAATACAAGAAATACACAAATCTGTCTTTTTTTGGTTGAATCAATTTTACTAGATGCCTTAAAAGAAAATGGTTTTAAACCAACTTATGTTGCCGGGCATAGTCTGGGAGAAATAACTGCATTATATTGTGCGGATGTTTTTTCATTCGAAGACTGTGTATCACTAATAAAAGTAAGATCTCAATTAATGGTAAATGCTGGGCAAGGATCTATGGCAGCAGTAATTGGTTTTGATAGAAATGAACTTAATTTATTAGTCAAAAAAAGTGAAGATGTAGTAATTGCTAATGATAATAGTTCTTCCCAAGTTGTCTTATCAGGCTCTAACGAAGAGTTAGAAAATTTATCGAAAGAAATTTCTTGTAAAAGATTCGTAAAATTAAATGTTTCAGGTGCATTCCATTCACCATTCATGGATGAGCCTGCAGTTAAATTTTCTGAGTATTTAAAACAGATTAAGTTTAAAAATCCTTCTTGCCCAGTAATAAGTAATTATGAACCTTCATTATGTGACGATCCTGATGAGCTTAAAACTAGATTAGAAAATCAAATGTGTAATGGCGTAAGGTGGCGAGAAACTATGGATTTAATGGCAAAAGATAATGATCTTCATTTTGTTGAAGTTGGCCCATCAAATGTGCTAAGCGGTTTAGCAAAAAGGCATATGAAAGATTTCAAAATTTCTCAAGTTTCATCTTCTAATCAAATAACTTATTAATCAAGTATGAAAAATGATTTTTTTCAAAAATTAAGCTATCAATTAGTTAGCAAACTTTTTGTATTACCAATTTATAAATTTTTATTTAGAGGTCATTTAATAGGTAGAAAAAATATTCCGCAAAAAAATTCTTTTATAATGGTTTCTAACCATGGTTCTTTGCTTGACCCTCCTTTGTTAGGACATGCTCTTGGACGTAATATATCTTTTATGGCCAAGGCAGAGCTATTTAAAATACCTTTACTTGGGTTTATTATAAAGGCTTGCGGAGCTTATCCTGTAAAAAGAGGAATTGTGGATAAAAATACCATTAAAACCGCATGTAAAAAATTATCAAATGATAATTGTATTGGAATTTTTATTGATGGCACGCGTCAGGAAAATGGTAGAGTAAATAAGCCCAAACAAGGTGCAGCATTATTAGCCTTCAAAAATCAAAAATTATTATTACCTGTTGCAATAGTTAATTCGCATAGACTAATAAGATTTAAATTCTTTATTCCTTTTTTTTCAAAAATAGTTATTAAAGTTGGAAAACCAGTTCAACCTCCAAAGAGTTCATCAAGAGATGATCTAGATTCTGTAACAATATATCTTCAAGATAAAATAAATAATTTGATTGGATGAATATTTAATTAATTGGTGAAATAGGGTAAAGAGGAAAAACTTTTCTCCAGGAATCTAAATTTGAATTTAATAATTTTTTATTTGCTAAGTTTAATAGTTCTTTTAAATCTTCTTTATCATCATAATTAGCCTCAAAAGTAAGTTCTTTACTCTCAAGTTCTTTGACAAATTTTGGTAAAACTGTTTCTCGAATGACTAGATCCGAGGTGTTTTTTCCTTTATGGCAAATTTCATATTTACCTGCAATTAAACCCTTTCGTTTTAATTTTTTATAAATCCAGAATGATTTTTTGTTTGCAAAGATATTATTTTTTGATGCAATTCTTTTTGACATTATTTCAAATGAACTAAAACTGACTAGAGGACAATTTATTTGTTGTGAGATAGTTCTTGCTAAAGTTACAATAAGTCGTGAAGCATTAAAATTTGCTGGCCCAATGCTGACAGATAATTTATTTATTTTTTGTAAATTTTCTTTGGAAATGAACTTGTTAAGATCATTAATTAAGTTGTTGCAAAGGTCATTATCAAATTTTTTGATAAATAATTCATCAGATTCAAGGGTATTGTTTTTTCTATACCCAAAGCCAAAAGAATTGTCTGTGCTATGAATAACTAATGTAGTGAGATTTTCTATTTGTTTGAGTTTATTTGTCATCTATTACCTTTAAACAGGTAATTCCATACCTGGATTACACTTAGACCATTTGCCAAATTCATTTTCAAAACTTTCACAAGATTGAACATCCCAATCAGTTTTACAATCACCATTATTGTCTTCAACTATATTGACATGAATGAATGGTTTTTTTGCTTTAAAATCAGGTAGATCACAAATATGATCAACACCATGATTATTCTCAACATCATGATATGTGATACATCTATCAACCCATTTACAGTTGATGCAAATGCACATAGTTAATAAATAAAATGAAAAATAGCATTAACACAGATCATACACTAATAATTGATGAATTAGAAACAAGTATAAAATTTCATAATTTGGATTTAATATTAGGTTTTTTACCTAAAGGATCATATTTGGTTGGTGGTTACATTAGAGATATTATTTTGGGAAGAAAACCTGAAAAGGTAGATATTGATATTGTGGTACCTATAAATGCAATTGAAATTGGGAAAAAGATTGCAGATAATAATGGATCAAAATTTATAATTTTAGATGAAAAAAGAGAAGTAGTAAGAATTTTTCATAATAATATTTATATTGATATTGCTAATCAAGTTTCATCTACGATAGAGGGAGATTTGTTTTCAAGGGACTTTTCGATTAATTCAATTGCTTTTTTATTTGATAAGAAGTGTTTGGTTGATCCATTAAATGGTCTTAAAGATCTAGAGATTTCTTTGCTTAGAACTAATTCAGAAAATAATCTACTAAATGATCCTCTAAGAATATTAAGATGTTTTCGATTTGTTTCGGAATTGAATTTTAAAGTTGATCTTAATTTAATTAATTTCATAAAAAAAAATAAAGGGAAATTATATCTAGTTGCTAAAGAGAGGATTAATTATGAAATACAGAAAATAGTTCATGGAGCAAATGCTCTTGATGCAGTATTGTTGATAAAAAATTTAAATATATTTGCTACTGATAATTTCTCCGAAGATTCTTTTTTTTTGGATTTAGAGAAAATAAATTATGGAGCACTTAATCAGGAAGAAAAAGAAAAATTTTTACCATCATTTTTTATTGCTCAAATTTTAGATGTTATATCTTTAGAGAAACTACAATTTAGTAAAGCTGAAATTACCAAAACTAAGTTATTAAGAAAATGGCACTTTTTGTTGGAGAAAACAAATATCGCTCTATTAACTGAATCTGATAGATTTGCATTACATAAAGAATTAGAGATTTTTCTTCCAACTTTTATTTTTCATTTACCTCAAAACTTACGATTAAATTGGCTTCGCAGATGGCGTGACAATGATGATAAATTATTTCATCCTTCAAACTTACTTAATGGTGATCTAATTAAAAAAAATTTCAAAATAAAGGATGGACCTATCTTAGGAGAGCTTTTAAAGTATCTTTCTCAGGAACTTGCATATAAGAGATTGAATAATTTTGATGAAGCTATTTATAAAGCAAAGCGATGGATTGAACAAAATGCACCAAAATGTGATTAAATACACATAGCTTAATTAGTTTAGAAGTTCAGACTTCAAAATCATTTTTAAAAATTTATGAGCATTCGCATTTACATTGGCAACTTACCACAAGGATTTAATCCAAAAGAATTTGATACACTTTTAAAGTCAATTTCTGATTCGATTAGATTTAAAGCAGTTCTAGATAAGGAAACTAAGGAATGCAGGGGGTTTGGTTTCGCGACAGCTAATAACGAAGATAATGCTAATTTATTAATTCAAAAGCTAAACGGTTTTGAATTTAATGGTTCTAAATTAAGAGTAGAGCTATCGGAAAAGAAAGATTCTGCTTCAAACAAAAGAAATAGTGGAAAATTAAACAAAAATAAGAAAAGGAAAGACTTTAAGAAAATTGTTCATAGTGATGCTCCTAACCTCGAAGCTCCTGATCCAAGATGGGCTGGAGAATTATCTAAATTGAAAGATTTGTTAGCTAATCAGAAGACGCCTGCCTAGTTACTTATTACTTAATTCGCGAAATCAAAAAAGATATTGGGATCTCAAGAGCTTTGACTGAATTTTTTACAAAAGCCCTATTATTAAAAACATCATAATCTAGTCTTTCAATAGAATCTAATATTCCTCTGTAAAGACGTAAAGACGTCCATACTGGCCATCTTGCGTCAGAAGATAGCCACTTGATACCATCTTCAGACTTTTGGAACCATTCGCGAGCCCTTGTTAATTGAAAGTTCATCAGTGATTTCCACTGATTGTTTATTTTTCCTTGTAAAAGCTCTTCTTCAGAATAATTAAATTTTTCAATATCCACTTGTGGGAGATAAATTCTTCCTCTTTGTCTATCTTCTCCTACATCCCTCAAGATATTTGTTAATTGATTTGCAATTCCAAGAGCTATAGCTGCTTCGGAGGGGTCAGGCATGGCACTCCATGGGGCTGATGTATAAGCGCTATCAATCCCCATCACATTTTGAGTCATTAAACCAACAGTCCCTGCAACTCGATAACAATAAAGTTTTAATTCATCAAAATCTTTGTATCTAAATTTATTCAGATCCATTCTTTGGCCATCTATCATGTCTAGGTAAGGTTGAATACTTTGTGGATATTTCTCGATCGTATCTAATAGAACTGAGTCTAATTCTGATTTAATATTTCCTTTAAATACATTTTTAGTATTTTCTTCCCATTCATCTAAATTGTCTGAGAGCTCATGTTTGGATTTAGTTGAGGCTTCTACGCTATCCATTATTTCATCTGTTCTTCTACACCAAACATAGATAGCCCAAATAGCCTTTCTCTTTTCTTGAGGTAATAGAAGAGTACCCAAGTAAAAGGTTTTAGCCCATTGTTGAGTTTCTTTTCGGCATATCTCGTATGCTTGGTCTAGTTGAGAAATTGAATTTTTCAAAAAGTTATAGCTAAATTTGAGGGTTTGTAAACGTTATCAAGAGATATTTTGAGGGGTTTTGGCATACTCATTATTTATTGATTCTGCGCATAATTTACCACTTAAAACAGCACCTTCCATAGATGCTAAGTATTTTTGCATTGTATAGTCACCAGCTAAGAAAAAGTTTTTTATGGGGGATTTTTGACTAGGTCTGAACTCTTGACATCCTGGAATTGCCTTATATACGGATCTTGGAGTTTTAACTACTTTATATTTTCTTAATTTTGTCTTATCTTCACCCATGAAATGTGTTGGGAATAATTTCTTTAACTCTTCCATAGTTGCGTCAACAATGTCTTGATCGCTTCTATTAATCCAATCTTTTGCTGGTGCGAAAACTAATTCAAGCATTGATCTATTTGGATCTTCATATTCTTTACATGTAATACTCATATCTGCGTAAACACTAAGAAGTGGTGATCTGCTAAAAAGTAGATGGTCGATATCTGTTAATTTTTTGTCAAACCATAAGTGGATATTAATTACTGGCACACCATTTAAACCATCTAATTTAGAAAATGCATCCAACCCTTTCCATTGTTTGGGGATCATTAATTTAAAAAGATCTACAGGCATTGCACTTACATAAGCATCAGCCGTTAGCTCTTTTTTTTCGTTTTTGTCTAAAGAGGCAACAGTAAAACTTTTAACAGTGCTGTCCTCATTGAGGTTGATTTGCCTTAATGGACTATTCATGTGCACTTCTCCACCACGAGCAGTAATATAATCAACCATGGGCTGGCAAAGTCTTTCTGGAGGAGCCCCATCAAGGAATGCCATTTTTGAACCATTTTTTTCTTGTAAAAATCTGTTTAATGCTGTTAATAAAACTGTAGATGATATTTCATCAGGCCCAATGAAATTAAGAGCTTTACTCATTGCTATAAAAACTTCATCATTAACTCTTTCCGGAATATTGTGCTCTTTTAACCAATCTGTCCATGATTTTGTATCACATTTATCTAAGTACTTTTGTCCTCTCAACATTGCAGGCACTAAACCTAATCCAAATAAAATTTTTTCATTCCATGAAAGCATATCATTATTGCTTAGGATTGCTGAAACCCCATTAACGGGAGCGGGTATATCGGGGAAGTCGAATCTACTGTAAGTTCCAGGTTCTGATGGCTGATTAAAAATCATTGAATGACTTTTCCATTGAAGTCTATCTTCAATATCTAGTTCCTTAAAAAGTTGCAACATATTTGGGTAGGCTCCAAAAAATATATGCAACCCAGTTTCATACCAATCTCCATCTTCGTCTTTCCATGCGGCAACTTTGCCGCCTAAAACATCTCTGGCTTCGAGTAAAATAGGTATGTGTCCATTATCGACTAAATATTTAGCACAAGATAAACCTGCTAAACCAGCACCAGCAATTACAACACGCATTATTAAATCAAGAAATAAATTAACACTTACTAATAAGCTACATTAAAGTTAGAACATAATAGTTTTTTTCGTTGATTATTTCTTAAAATTATGGAAAAAATGCTTTTAAAGTCGACTACTAGACATGTAAGAATTTTTACTGCCGAAGTTGTCGATCAGGAATTACGGTTTCACCCCAACAAACTTACTCTTGATTTAGATCCCGATAACGAATTTATTTGGAACGAGGATTCTCTAAACAAAATAAATGAAAAATTCAATGAATTAATTAAAGAGAGAGCAGGAAAGGATCTAGATGATTATGAACTTCGAAAAATAGGATCAGAAATCGAAGGTTTAATTAAATTTTTGCTTCAAAACGGTCAGCTAAGTTATAACCCTGATTGTAGAGTAATGAATTATT
Organism: uncultured Synechococcaceae cyanobacterium; assembly: GCA_902537275.1. GTDB lineage: Bacteria > Cyanobacteriota > Cyanobacteriia > PCC-6307 > Cyanobiaceae > Prochlorococcus_A. The sequence goes on along the minus strand of CACBAW010000011.1, from coordinate 16,623 downwards.
CAATGGGTTTACCAAAGACAAAAGAAGTGCTGTGAATAGACCATCCTCAAATAGAAGGCCTAGGAGAGGCTCAAATAGAAGTTACTATCCTCAAAATCCAAGGGACATGGGTTCCTATGGTCAAAGAAACAATAAATTGCCTGCTTCTTCTGAACAGAAGATCAACTTTAGCACAGGAACCATTGCCGTACTTGCTGGAGTACTAATTTTAGGAGTTGGTATTGGAAGCGCTATTACCAGTACAACAGATGGCGGACAGGGAAATATAGCAAGTCAACAACAATTAGATATGGCTGTTCCAGACCCTGAATTTTGCAGACAGTGGGGAGCTAGTGCTTTTGTAATTGATGTTGAAATGTATACGACTCTAAATCCATCTACGAGTTTTGTAACTCAACCAGCTCTTCAGCCAGGATGCGTGATTAGAAGAGAGAATTGGACAGTGTTACAAAAACAGGGAGCAATTAGTAACGAAGATGTAAGAGAATGTAAGCAAAGGATGAATACTTTTGCTTATATTGGTTCTATAAGAGATAAGCCAATAGTGAAGTGCGTTTATCAGACTGATGTAAATGAAAATAAATTTATAATAAAAGGCGATGGACAAGCCGAAGACGGAGGGGTAGGTATTAACAAAGAAGCAATTCAGTTTTGACCAAAATTATATACGCTTCAAAGGGCTTTCTAAACTAGCGAATTGTGGAAGAATGTTTTGCTTAAATACTTCTGATGCTCTTGATGTATATCTTGACGGATTAGTAATTAATTTAAGTTCTCTTTTAACTTCTAAATCAGCAATGAAGGCTTTATGGATTGTTCCAGCCGATAATTCTCTTTCAATAGAAACAACAGGCAAAAAAGAAGCTCCTAAACCTGATTGAACTGCATTTTTGATTGCTTCAAGAGAGTTAAGTTCCATCTCAATTTTTAATCTTTGAATATCAAGCCCAGAATCTTGGAGAAGTTTGTCAACAACTTTTCTTGTTGTAGATTGTGAGTCTAGTGTTACGAAATTTAATTTGTATAAGTCTTCTTTTAGAAGCTCTTTTTTGGTCGAAAGTGGATGTTTAGATGGCAAAACTAATGCCAACTCATCAGTGGCATATGGAATTACCTGTAGCAAATTTTCCAAATCTCCAGGTAATTGTCCGCCAATAATGGCTAAGTCAATTTGTCCATTGGCGACACTCCAACCAGTTCTTCTAGTACTATGGACTTGAAGTTGAACGGATACATCAGGGTATTTTTGTCTGAATAGTCCTATCATTCTTGGCATTAAATAGGTACCCGTTGTTTGGCTCGCTCCAATGACAAGAGTTCCACCTTTTAAGCTATTTAAATCTTCAATAGCTTTGCAAGCTTCGTCGCATTGATTCAAAATTCGTTCACAATATTCAAGTAATAGTCTCCCTGCTTCAGTTAATAGAGCCTTCCTACCCCCTCTGTCGAAAATTGTGATTTCAAGTTGTTTTTCTAAATTTTGTATTTGTAAACTGACGGCAGGTTGGGTTACATACAAAAGATCTGCAGCTTTTTTAAAACTTCCTTGTGCTGCTATAGCTTTTAATATTCTTAATTGGTCAAGTGTAAATGGTAATTCTGGCATCTATTATGTCTACAATTTCTTATAATTCTAATGCCTAAGAGTGTTCTTGTTAAGAACAAAAATTATTTGAACAATTTAAATATATGGAGACACATAAAACTTCACTAATTATTTTACTTTTGATTTTAATTTTTGCAATAATTCATAGTGGTGGAGCTGCTTTAAGAATTAAAGCAGAATCTTTTATGGGTCCGAGATTATGGCGGTTATGTTTTGTTTTTTTAAGTTTGCCATCTGCAATTATTTTGATTAGTTATTTTTTGGCTCATAGATATGACGGAATCAGATTATGGAATTTACAGGGCAATAATTTTGTTTTCATGGTGGTTTGGTTCTTAACTGCAATAAGTTTTTTATTTTTATATCCTGCTACTTATAATCTGCTAGAAATTCCTTCGGTTTTAAAACCTAAAGTACGAATCTATGGAAGTGGGATAATGCGAATCACAAGACATCCACAAGCATTTGGTCAGATAATTTGGTGTTTTGCTCATACTTTATGGATTGGTACATCATTCACATTAGTAACTTCTATTGGCTTAGTTTTGCATCATCTTTTTGCAATTTGGCATGGCGACAAGAGATTAGCAAAAAGATTTGGAGAAGAATTTGAAAATTTTAAAAAAAATACTTCAATAATCCCCTTCATGGCGATACTTGAGGGGAGGCAAGAATTTAAGATTAAAGAATTTTTTAGGTTGTCTCAATTGGGTATATTAATTGCAATAGGCGTACTTTGGTGGTCTCATCAATATATAAATATTGCTGTTAAAACATTTAATTCATCATTTTTGTCTGAATTTTTCAATTGACAGTTTAAAATCAAACTATAAGTTCTTTAAAACATGCCACAAGCTTCAGAAATTGCCTGGTTGATTCCCGTTTTCCCACTTATTGGAGCAGTGCTTTCTGGCTTAGGACTAATAAGCATTAACAAGAAAATTAATAATTCAAGAGAAATTGTTTCTGTTGGTCTGATTACTTTCGTTGGGATTTCTGCAGTAATTAGTTATAAAGCTTTAATCGAACAAGTTAATGGTTATCAATCAGTAGAAAAATTATTTGTATGGGCTAATGCTGGGGATTTCACCATTCCAATGGGCTTTGTCCTTGATCCTTTGGGGAGTGTAATGCTTGCGTTAGTGACTACAATAACTTTGCTTGTAATGATTTACTCTCATGGTTACATGGCGCATGACAAAGGTTATGTCAGATTTTTCACATACTTAGCATTATTCAGTAGTTCAATGATGGGATTAATAGTTAGTCCGAATTTATTGGAAATTTATGTTTTTTGGGAATTAGTTGGGATGTGTTCTTATTTATTGGTTGGTTTTTGGTACGACAGGGATGGCGCTGCCCACGCTGCACAAAAAGCATTTGTTGTTAATAGAGTTGGAGATTTTGGTTTATTACTAGGAATTCTTGGCTTATTTTGGGCAACAAATAGTTTTGATTTTAATGAAATAGCTAGTGGAATTTCTCAATCAATATCTGACAATTCGATACCTATTTGGGCTGCTTTATTACTTTGTTTTTTAGTTTTTTTAGGACCAATGGCTAAATCTGCTCAGTTTCCTCTTCATGTGTGGTTACCTGATGCGATGGAAGGCCCGACACCTATTTCTGCACTTATCCATGCTGCAACAATGGTTGCAGCGGGAATATTTCTTGTAGCAAGACTTCAACCTTTGTATTCAATATTCCCCTCTATTCAATTCATTATTGCTTTAGTTGGCACTATTACTTGTTTTTTAGGAGCCTCTATAGCTTTAACCCAAATGGATTTAAAAAAAGGTTTAGCGTATAGCACAGTTTCTCAGCTTGGGTATATGATGCTTGCAATGGGTTGTGGAGCACCAGTTGCAGGAATTTTTCATTTAGTGACTCATGCTTGCTTTAAAGCAATGCTATTTTTGGGATCTGGTTCGGTAATACATGCTATGGAAGAAGTAGTTGGTCATCAGCCTTTATTAGCTCAAGATATGAGATTGATGGGCGGTTTAAGAAAAAAAATGCCATATACATCAACAACATTTTTAATAGGTTGTGTAGCAATTAGTGGAATTCCCCCATTGGCAGGTTTTTGGAGCAAAGATGAGATACTCGGAAATGCTTTTATATCATTTCCAGCCTTTTGGTTCGTAGGATTTCTAACAGCTGGGATGACAGCTTTTTATATGTTTAGGCTTTATTTCTTGACATTTGAAGGGGATTTCAGAGGGGAGAATAAAGAATTGCAAAAAGAACTTCTAATGGCCTCTAAAACAAATTTAGATGAAGAAAATGAAGAGGAGCACGCAGAACATGGCTCTTTACATGAGTCACCCTGGTCAATGACATTTCCCTTGGTATTTCTAGCTGTGCCATCTGTAATTATTGGTTTTATGGGACTTCCATGGGATAGCAAAATTGCAAATTTACTAGATCCTGAAGAAGCAGAAACTGCTGCGAAAGCTTTCGAATTAAACGAATTTTTGCCATTAGCAATAGCATCAGTTCTTATTGCATCAGCTGGAATTTCTATTGCTTATCAGGCATATTTTGTGAAAAAAATTAATTTATCAGTTCTTTTTGCTGAAAAATTTCCTTCTATCAACAAATTTTTATCCAATAAATGGTATCTAGATGATATCAATGAAAAACTTTTTGTTAAGGGTAGTAGAAAACTTGCTAAAGAAGTTTTAGAAGTTGATTCTAAGGTTGTTGATGGAGTTGTAAATCTTACTGGACTTGTAACTTTAGGGAGTGGAGAAGGTTTAAAATATTTTGAGACTGGTAGGGCCCAATTTTATGCTCTTATTGTTTTTGGAGGCGTAATACTACTAGTCGCCCTATTTGGTTTTCAATCTCCTCAAGCATCTTAATTACAAATGTGTGTCTTCACTGTCCATTGGGGTGAAAAAATACAGAAAATTTCTAGACTTTAATTAAGATAAATTTCTTATTAAATTGAGTACTTATTCTTTTACACATTTTGCAACGCTAATGTTGGGAACTTTGGGAGGTGGATTTTCTAATTTTCCTTGGTTATCTGCTTCAATTTTATTCCCAATTGCTAGTGCATTTGTCATACCTTTTTTCCCAGATAAAGGTGATGGCAAAGAGGTGAGATGGTTTGCATTGTCTATTGCATTAATAACCTTTTTAATAACTGTAGGTTCATATATAAATGGGTTTGATATAAATAATGAGAACGTTCAACTTAAAGAAAATATTAGTTGGCTGCCTGATTTAGGTCTTACTTGGTCTGTTGGTGCTGATGGCATGTCTATGCCGTTAATATTATTAACTAGTTTTATAACTGCTTTAGCAGTTCTTGCTGCATGGCCAGTCAAGTTTAAACCAAAGTTATTTTTCTTTTTGATATTGGTTATGGATGGTGGGCAAATCGCTGTGTTTGCTGTACAAGATATGCTTTTATTTTTTTTAACTTGGGAACTTGAGTTAATTCCCGTATACTTATTACTGGCAATATGGGGTGGTAAAAATCGACAATATGCAGCAACTAAATTCATTATTTATACAGCTGGAAGTTCTATCTTCATTCTTCTGGCAGCGTTAGCAATGGGTTTCTATGGTACAGAAGTTCCTAACTTTGAGTTCTCTCACTTGGCAGCTCAAGATTTTAGTCAAAAATTCCAAATTTTATGTTACGTGGGCCTACTAATTGCATTTGGAGTGAAACTTCCAATAGTACCTCTTCATACTTGGCTTCCAGATGCTCATGGAGAGGCTACAGCTCCAGTTCACATGCTTCTAGCAGGAATTTTATTAAAGATGGGAGGATATGCTCTTTTAAGATTTAATGCACAATTATTACCCGTAGCTCATGCTCAATTTGCGCCATTATTAATAGTTCTAGGTGTAGTCAATATAATTTATGCTGCGTTAACTTCATTTGCTCAAAGAAATCTTAAAAGAAAAATTGCATACAGTTCGATAAGTCATATGGGTTTCGTTCTTATTGGAATAGGGAGTTTCAGTAGCCTTGGAACAAGCGGAGCTATGTTGCAAATGGTTAGTCATGGATTAATCGGTGCAAGCTTATTTTTTCTTGTTGGTGCTACCTATGACAGAACAAAGACTCTTAAACTTGATGAAATGAGTGGTGTAGGACAAAAAATGAGAATCATGTTTGCTCTATGGACTGCTTGCTCCCTGGCTTCTCTGGCTTTACCTGGAATGAGCGGATTTGTTTCCGAATTAATGGTATTTACAGGATTTGTAACTGATGAAGTGTATACACTTCCATTTAGGGTAGTGATGGCTTCTTTAGCTGCTATCGGTGTAATACTTACTCCTATTTATCTACTTTCAATGTTACGAGAAATTTTCTTTGGTAAAGAAAATCCTAAATTAATCGAAGAACGAAAACTTATAGATGCGGAGCCAAGGGAGGTTTATATTATTGCTTGTTTACTGTTACCTATTATTGGTATAGGTTTGTACCCAAGATTAGTTACTGAAAGTTATATTGCATCTATCAATAATTTAGTAGATAGAGATTTAACTGCAGTTAAAAGCGCTGTGAAAGCAAATATTTTTTCAGGAACACAAAAAAATGTCATCCTAAAAGCCCCAACAATATAATTTTTTAAATTAATGCAATATTGTTTGGCATTAAATAAATTAAAAGATATCTTGTGAGTAGATTTTATTTATTTCACAATATCTTATACCAATCCTACTGATAGGCAATTAGGCCCTAGATTATTGATTAAGTTCCTTCAAGATGCTGCAGGTAAAGGTGAGCTTGATCCATGGGATATTGATGTAATTAGTGTAATTGATAGTTTTTTAGAGCAATACACACATACTTTCAACAAATCTTTAAATAGTGACAGTTCATACCATAAAGATTTAGCTGAGACAAGCGAGGCATTTTTTGCGGCTTCCGTACTAGTTAATTTAAAGGCGCAGGTTTTGGAATCTGATGTTTTCAAAGAAAATTCTTCAGATTTTGAAGATGAATTTGAATTGGATGATCAAGATTGGATTGATAAAGAATTTGATATCCCAAAATATCCTGAAAAATATCTAAGGAGAAGATCAATTGCTCAACCAATTCTTAAACGTACAACAACTTTGGGAGAACTTGTAAGTCAGCTAGAGTCTATAGCAGAAGTTATAGAAACCCAAGATCTTCTTCTTATGAAGAGAAAAAGAAGTAAAAAATATTCTGATAAGGATTTAATTTCTCAAGTAAAATCTTTAGCACACCGAGAGAAACTGCCAGAAACAACTAAAGCATTAGGGAAATTTATTGACGGATGGGAAAAAGCATTACAATGGACAGATTTTGAATATTTAGTCAAAAAATGGCAAACAGTTGTAAAAAATGATTTAGATAAAGATCGTTTAGGAGTTTTTTGGGCTTTGTTATTTTTATCCTCTGAAAATAAAATTGAAATCAAACAAATTAATTACTTATATGGGCCAATTCAAATTAAAAGAATAATACCTGATGGTGGCTTAGCTCAATTGCCTATAGAAAATCTTGAGGTAAGTACTGTCTCTTCCTCTGCTGCTTAGAAGCTTAATAGTAATAACGTATAATTTTAAAAAATGGTTTTGAATTTATGAAGGCAATGATACTTGCGGCAGGTAAAGGCACACGTGTTCAGCCTATTACTCATGTTATCCCGAAACCGATGATTCCGATTTTGCAAAAACCTGTAATGGAGTTTCTCTTGGAACTTTTGAGAGAACATAACTTTAAGGAAATAATGGTAAATGTTTCTCATCTTGCTGAAGAAATTGAAAATTATTTTAGGGACGGGCAAAGATTTGGAGTAGAAATTGCTTATAGTTTCGAGGGAAGAATTGAAGATGGGGAATTAATAGGTGATGCTTTGGGATCCGCAGGAGGATTAAAAAAAATCCAGGATTTTCAAAATTTCTTTGATGAAACTTTCGTTGTTTTATGTGGGGATGCTTTAGTTGATTTAGATTTAACTCAAGCTGTTAAAAAACATAAGCAGAAAGGAGCGATTGCGAGCTTAATTACAAAGAAGGTAACTAAAGATAAAGTATCAAGTTACGGTGTTGTAGTTTCAGATGAAAATGGCCGAATAAAGGCTTTTCAGGAAAAGCCATCAGTTGATCAAGCTTTAAGTGACTCTATAAATACAGGAATTTATCTTTTCGAACCCGAAATCTTTAATCACATTCCTTCAGCCGAGAAATTTGATATTGGAGCTGATCTTTTTCCTAAACTTGTTGAAATGGATTTACCATTTTTTGCATTACCAATGGATTTTGAATGGGTAGATATTGGAAAGGTGCCTGATTATTGGAGTGCTATTAGAAATGTATTGCAAGGTAAGGTAAGACAAGTCCAAATACCTGGAAAGGAAATTAAACCAGGAGTTTTTACCGGCTTGAATGTAGCGGCTAACTGGGAAAAAGTTAATATTACAGGCCCTGTTTATATCGGAGGTATGACTAGGATAGAGGATGGAGCAACTATTATTGGCCCTTCCATGATTGGACCAAGTTGTTGCATTTGCGAGGGAGCAACTATAGATAATTCAATTATTTTTGACTATTCTAAAATTGGCAAAGGTGTACGCCTTATGGATAAGTTAGTGTTTGGTAAATATTGTGTAGGGAAAAATGGAGATCATTTTGATTTGCAAGATGCATCTTTAGATTGGTTAATAGCAGATTCAAGAAGATCTGATTTGACTGAGCCATCGCCTCAGCAGAAAGCTATGGCAGAATTATTAGGTACTGATTTAATTAATATTCCAGACTAAGATTAGCTTTTGCAATAATTTCAGGAATTAAATGCTCTGTCTTTACGGCCATAAGATGTATACCATTTGCGATATTTATAAAATCATGTGCTTGTTCAGCTGCAATTTTTATACCTTCCTCTAAAGGGTTTTTTGCATCTTTAAGACGATTTAAGATATTTTCAGGAATGTTTGCCCCTGGAACATATTTGTTTATAAAGAGAGCATTTTTGTAAGATTTTAATAGGAATACACCTGCAATTACAGGAATTTCAAGAGGATTGCTAATTTTTTCGCAAAATTCTATCAAATTTTCTCTTTCCATAACCATTTGAGTTTGTATAAATCCAGCTCCAGCCTCTTTTTTCTTTCTCATTCTATTTTCTAAACTTCTTTGATTTCTGCAACTAGGGTCAGCTGCAGCACCTGCAAAAATAAATGTTTTTTTATCGGAAAGTTCCCCGAGAGTAGGATCAATGCCTTTATTGAAGGCCTGAATTTGTTTAAGCAATCTAACTGACTCAAACTCATGTACTGCCTTAGCATCTTGTTGATCCCCTGCTTTTACTGAATCACCGGTGATGCATAAGATATTTTTAATTCCTAAAGCATTTGCTCCCAGAATGTCTGATTGTAAAGCAATTTTATTACGATCTCTACAAGATATTTGCATTACTGGTTCTATCCCATTTTCCAGTAATAGTTTGGACATTGCCAAGCTGCACATTCTCATTACAGCTCTGCTTCCGTCGGTAATGTTAACAGCATGTACCTTATCTTTCAAAAGTTGTGCTATCTTAAGAGATCTTATGGGGTCTCCACCTCTTGGCGGCATTAACTCTGCCGTTATTACCTTAGATCTTTTTTCTAAAGTCTGCTGAAGTTTTGATTTCAATTGCTTTTGTTTTCTAGTTAGTTAACAAGTGTACCGAGATTGCTAAACTTTATTAATATAAAAAAGGAACTGCTTAAATGCAAATGGTTGAAGAAGAAGTAAACAACATTGATATGATGGGTCTCTCAGCAAGAGAGATGGAAATCATTGATCTAGTAGCTGATGGGCTTACAAATCAAGAAATTGCGGTAAAACTAACTATTAGTAAAAGAACTGTTGATAATCATGTGAGCAACATGTTTACAAAAACTGGTTCTAAAAACAGAGTGGCACTTTTGAATTGGGCGATGGACAACGGAAAGATTTGTAGAGATGGATTTAATTGTTGTTCACTCCCAGACTCTGATCAAGAGTAGCATTGCCATTTATTTTTTTTGTATCATTAGGTAAATCCATTAAACAATAATTTGTAGAACCTAATTCGAAGAGTTCAGCATATGCAATACATGCATCTTTGTCTGAATCAACAAATCTCAATATTCCTTCTTTGTCGTAAAGACCATACATCTGAAGAAAATAAGATAACATTGCTAAATATAAAGAAAATATAAAGGATCAGTGACACCTTTGACTAGTTGCTTTTGAAAGTTGTCAATTATTCTTCTTTCCACTTTGAAAAAGGATTGTTTGCAAGACTGAAATTGGAGTAATGGGTCATCCCAGTAATTTCTTTTGAAATAAAAGATGGTAGTAATATATTCTCCTCTTCATCGGAAAGTTCAATTTCTGCAATTTTAAGTGGATAATTATTTTCTTTAAAGCAATCTATAATCCAAGATTTTTTTTCAACCTCTAAAAAGAATCTTTCTTTTTTAATTGTACTTGAGAGATTTGACATTATTGTTTCAGCATCACTTAGTGGAATGGAGTATTCAAATTCAAAGTTGGTAAAGCCTTTGATATGTTTTTTAAGCGCAATTTTAGATTTTTTGTCTGTAAGCCTTACCCTAATAATCCAATCTTCTAAACTTTTGGACAAATATCCTTGTTCAATATAAATTTTTTTATTTATGAATTGTTTCCAATTATCATTTTTTATAAGAAATCTTCTCTCTATCTCTAAGGCCATTTAATATTTGAAATTTTTTTGAGACAAATCACCTTTCCAATCTAATTTTTTTATTAGGGTACTATAGTAACTTGTGCTTTTTTTAAACTTTATTATTTTGCAGGGCGATTCCCCTTTTTTTATCTCACAATAATAATTTTCCTTAATGGTCATACATTTTGACCCGTCCCTCCATAATTTAATTTCCCCTTTACTTTTTTTTACAGGTTTGATGATTACCTTACTTGTATTAGGTATTACTATTGGTCTACTAGCTAAACTCATCGGGCATATAGGGTTAATTATCATTGCGTCAATACTTGGGTGCACTATTGGACCGCCTGCAGCCATTGAGTAGGCTGTTGAACCAGTAGATGTAGATATGATTAATCCATCACCTTTGTATTCATTTACCTTCTCGTTATCTATTTCAATTTGTATTTGGTTGGTGGGAGAAATGTCTTCTTCAACAGATTTAAAATAAAAATCATTTAAGGCATCGTAGCTTTTTATAACCTTTTTCTCAGAACTTGTCCCATTAATATAAACATTACAATTTAACCTATTACGAAAGTCAATTTTATATTCTTCGTTTTCAAGGATTTCAATAAAAGATTTGTCAAACAAAAAATCTTTTTCTTGAGTAAGGAAACCCAGATTACCACCAATATTAATGCTCAACAAAGGAATATCATAATCAGCTAAAGCATTTGCACATTTTAGGAAGGTTCCATCTCCACCAAGAACTATTCCAATATTTGGTTGTGATTCTAGATTACAAAAATATTTTTCAATTTCATCTTTATAAAAATCACTTTCAATTCTTTTTGAGTTTATATTTTTAGCTTTGAGGACTTCTTCACAGAATTTAGAGGCCTCTTGAGCTATAGAACTATCTGAACGATATATAATAAGCACTAATGAAAGTTTCATTTAGTGGTTTTACCATTTTAATAAATTAAAACTTTCCATATCTACAGTCACTCTATTCCTATAAAGAGATAATAAGATAGCTAATCCAACTGCTGCTTCTGCGGCAGCAACAGTAATTACAAAAATTGTAAAAACTTGTCCTTGAATTAAATTATTGTCAACATACGAAGAAAACGCCATTAAGTTTATATTTACTGCATTGAGCATTAACTCAATGCTCATAAGAACTCTTACTGCATTTCTGCTATTTAATAATCCCCAAATTCCAATGCAGAATAATGCTGAAGATACTATTAAAAATGCTTGAATAGGGATTGATTCTAAATTCATCATAAGAAAGGTTAAAGGTTAATTTTTATTTGTAAGTAATGGTTCTGATGATTTTTCAATTAACTCTTGATCAACAGGTAATCCAGTGGAAATATCCTGGCTCATTACATCTCTTCTAGCTAAAACGATAGCTCCAATCATTGCCATTAAAAGTAAAACAGATGCTACTTCAAAAGGGAGTAAATAATCACTAAATAGATGTTCACCAATTCTGATAGTTGACTCTTCTCCTATAGAGTTTAGAGGACTTGATAGGCTCCATACATTAGTCAAGTCAACTCTTATTAAAAGGCTTAGCAGAGTTAAACATATTGATGTTGATATGATTCTTCTTGATTTAATGTCGTTGATGGGCTTTAAATCTTCTTTTTTATTGACTAGCATTATTGCAAAGATTATTAATACATTAACTGCACCCACATAAACTAAAACTTGTGCTGCAGCAACAAAACTTGCATTTAAAAGAAGATATAATCCTGCCACACTCATGAAAACTCCTCCTAAAAGAAAGGCTGAATAAACAATACTTTCGAGTAATACAACACCGAGTGCTCCGATAAGGATAACTAAAGATAAAATTGTAAAACAAATGATTTGAGTTGTTATTGCAATGGACATAAATTAATGGAAATTAATTGTTTGGATTAGAAACTTTATCTTTATTTTCATTGGATTCTGGCCTCATCCAATCATATACTTCTTCTGGTAATTTACCAATTCTAGTATCTGAAGCTGGAATTTCATGAGGGTCCATGACACCTTTAGGAAGATAGGCAAGTTCTCTTAGAGGTTTAATTGAAGGATCTGTTGTGACATTTGTAGGTAACCTACCAAGTGCGACATTATCAAAATTTAGATTGTGTCTGTCAAAAGTAGCTAATTCATATTCTTCGGTCATTGAAAGACAATTAGTTGGACAATATTCAACACAATTTCCACAAAATATACAAACTCCAAAATCTATAGAATAATTTCTTAGTTCCTTTTTTTTGGTTTCTTTATTCATTACCCAATCTACTACTGGTAAATTTATGGGACATACTCTCACGCAAACTTCACAAGCAATACATTTATCAAATTCATAATGTATCCTTCCTCTATATCTTTCAGATGGGATTAATTTTTCATATGGGTATTGGACAGTAACAGGTCTTCTTCGTAGATGATCAAAAGTTACTGATAAACCATTATATAAATATTTACCAGCATTAAATGCTTCTTTGATATAGCTATTTATTTGTTGAAGGAAATTTTTCATTTTGAAGAATTTACTTAGTTATTTTATTTTAGTGGATTAATTTTTAATTTAAGTATTTTTACTTAAGTTTAACCACCAAAGAATTGCGGAAAAGCAAGTTTTAATCCTGCAGTTATCAAAAGATTAGCAAGAGAAATTGGAAGAAGAAACTTCCATCCTAGATCTAATAGTTGATCTATTCTTACTCTAGGAGTTGTCCAACGCAATAATATTGCAATGAAAACCAAAAGATACGCTTTCAATACAGTCATTACAATTCCTATTGATGCAGTGAAAACTTGTATGAAGGGTGCATTAATTGGCAAATTTAGAAACTTAGCTATTAATTCAACTGGAATAGGAAACCCCCATCCTCCCAGATAAAGTATTGATACCAATAAAGCTGAAAGGATTAAATTAATGTAACTACCAAGGTAGAACAATGCGAATTTCATTCCTGCATATTCAGTTTGATATCCTGCAACTAATTCTTCTTCAGCTTCAGGCAAGTCAAATGGAAGTCTCTCACATTCTGCAAGAGCACAAATCCAAAAGACTATAAAACCAACGGGTTGTCGCCATATATTCCAACTTAGGATTCCAGCACCACTTTGTTGGTTGACAATGTCAATAGTGCTTAGAGAATTTGTCATTAGTACGATAGCCAGTACAGATAAAGCTAAAGGAATTTCATAACTTATTGATTGAGCTGCTGCTCTTAAACCTCCTAATAAAGAATACTTATTATTTGATGCATATCCGCTCATGAGAAGTCCAATTGGCTGGATACTGCTTAAAGCGATCCATAGGAAAATTCCAATACCAACATTACTTATTAAAAGGTTTTGTCCAAAAGGAACAATTAGCCAGGACAGAATCACTGGAACAAGAACTAATATAGGTCCGGCAGTGAATAGAATTCCATCTGCTTTAGCAGGAATAATATCCTCTTTTACAAGTAACTTAAGACCATCTGCAATTGGTTGCAGGACGCCAAGTGCTCCTGCATATTCAGGACCTATTCTTTGTTGAGCAGCAGCAGATATTTTTCTTTCAAGCCAAACTGTTACTAACACTCCAACAACTGCCGCCACCAAAACCAAAAGCATAGGGAGAGGGAGCCAGATTATATGAGCGATTTCGCTGGAAAGGCCAAAACCCTTTAAGAATTCATTAAAACTATATTCAAGATCTAATCCGTATTCCAAAATTTTTATGTTATTTACTTAATAGATTAACTCTTCATAAACAATATGTGTGTTTTTTATGAAAAGCTGCAAATATTATTCTCTGTTTTCTAGGCTGATCCAATATCTTGGTGCTGAACCTGTGTAGATTTGTGATGGTCTGAAAATTCTATTTGCTCCAAGTTGCTCTCTCCAATGAGCTAACCAACCAGCCACTCTAGATATGGCAAAAATTGGAGTAAATAAATCACGAGGAATACCAAGTTTTCTATAAACAAGACCAGAATAAAAGTCCACGTTAGGGAATATACCCTTAGGACCGAGTCTTGGTATTGCCTCTGCCTCAAGTGATTTAGCAACTTCATACATTTCATCTGCTCCAAATCTAATGAAAAGCTCTTCTGCCAGTTTTTGAAGAATTATTGCTCTTGGATCTTTGACTTTATATTCTCTGTGGCCGAAGCCCATTATCTTACTTTTATTTTTTATTGCGTTATCTAAAAAAGACCCAGCATTTTCTGGGGTTTTAATCTCTTCTAACATTGCAATCACATCCTCATTTGCACCTCCATGCAATGGGCCAGCAAGGGTTCCTACTGCAGAGGCGATCACAGCATATGGGTCTGTAAGAGTGCTTGCAGTAACTCTAGCGCTAAATGTACTAGCGTTTAAACTATGTTCGGCATGTAGAATTAAACACCTATCAAAAACTTTTGCAGCTATGGGATCTTGTTCTTTTTCAGTCAGCATGTAAAGAAAATTTGATGAGTAAGTTAAATCATCTCTAGGTTGAATTGGGTCTTGTCCTTTTCTAATAAGTTGAAACGCAGCAATCATTGTGGGTATTTTTGCTATTAGCCTTATGACTGCGTTGTAGATGTAATTAGGATCATCTATTGCCCTGCGCGAATAGAAGAGCCCCAAAGAAGCCGCGCTAGATTGAAGAGCATCCATAGGATGACCTGTCGCAGGGAAACATTTCATCATATCTCTGACTCTAAAACTTAACCTTCGATGCATCTGAACTTCTTGTTCAAAATCTCTAAGTTGAATAGCTGTGGGCAATTCACCCCAAATCAATAAGTATGCAGTTTCTAAAAAACTGCTTTTTTTGGATAGTTCCTCAATGGAGTAGCCTCTGTACAATAATTTACCTTTGTTGCCGTCAATATCACAGATAGATGAATTAGTAACTGGGACGCCCTCTAATCCTGGTTTTAAAATTAGTTTTTTATTGTCCAATTGCTTAATTCAATATCAAATACTTATAGATTAAAGATAGTCAAATAATTTTTAATTAACCACAAGTTATTAACTTCACAAAAATTTCAAATGATTGTCTTTGAAGCTTATTTGAATAACTTTATTAAGGTATTTTTAAACTTGTTTCTGTATAAAGAATTGGATTTTTTTCTGGAATAGATTGACTTATGATTTCTAGATATTCTTCACTTGATATTTTTAAAATATTTCTAATTAGAAAATTAAGATCTTCCAAAGCAGGTAAATATTCAATTTTATTGGAATTTTCATCTTTGATATCAACTTTGGCAAAAAGAAAAGTAGATTTATCTTTATAACTTTTTAGCTTGAAAAATTTTTTTGAGATTGTTTCTAGTTTTTTACTATCTATTAAAAAATTACTTATAAATTGCAAACCTCCTGATTCTACTGAATAAATATTTTCAAAAGTTAATTGTTTTATTGCATCGTTTTTTTCTTCAAGAATATCTTTGGAGTATATTGAGTAAGTATCTTCATTTTGTTTTAAAGTGTATTTGTTGAAATCTTTAAGTTTTTTTAAAGCACTTAAATCAAATTGATTTTCAGTATTTTTTTCAAATGTAAAAAGCCAATCTTTTTTTGAATTGAGAATTAAGATGTTTTGATTTTTATTTTGGTTAAAATCTTCAAAAAAACTTTGTTCAAAATTATTTATAAAAGGTTTTAGATATTTTTCAAAATTCTTAATTTCAGTAAAAATTGAAACTTGAGGATTATCTTTATGCGTATTTTCTTTATTTATAAACTTATCATAAGCAAGAATATCAATATTTTTTTTATTATTTAGTAAATATGATTTTAAAATTAAATGTTTATTTTTTAAATCAAATGTAGTAGCTACAATATCCTCATTTTTATTAGAAAAAATTTCTCTATCAAAAAATATACTTTCCCCAAATTTTTTTGTAAATAATATATTTTTTTGATTTTTGAGTCCAAAAAGTTCTCCCTGATATTGAAATTTTTTTTCTCTGAAATCATTGCTAGAATTAATACTATTTTTGATCAATTTTTTATCTGATGAAGCAATTATATAATTATCGTCGGTTCGGTATATATAGTTAAGAAAATTTATTTTGTTTTCTCTGTTAATTGAAATTATCTCATCTATTTGATCAATTTTATTAGGCAAATTTAATAAATCGTCTATTGTTTTTTCTGGCTTAATTTTAAAAATAATCAAAATATCATCTTTAAGCTTTTTATTATTTTCAAAAAATGAGATTATAAGTTCATTGTTATAGATATCTTCTAATTTATTGTTGCCTAGATCTATACCTAAGTAATCTAATATAGAGTCTTTTATTAAAACAAAGTCATCTTGGTTTGTTGAATTTTTATCTTTTTCATTATTATTAACAAT
>CACBAW010000010.1 GCA_902537275.1 uncultured Synechococcaceae cyanobacterium | reverse complement strand
TCAGAATTAATTCAAGCTTATTTAGATACCAAATTAGACCTTAATATCAACGGAAAGATAGGTAAAGACTTAAATGCTAGAGGTCTAATTTACCTTAAGAAAGGAAGAGCTAATCTTTATACCACTCCATTTAAACTTGATAAAAATAAAGATAATTATATTTTATTTGCATCAAGAAGTGGCGTTGTTCCATTTATTAATTTTTCTCTGGTTAGTAAAGTTCCAGATTCTATAATACCTATAAGTGAAAATAATCAGGATGCAAACTTCTCAGGTGATCTTGATGTAAATGCGACTTCTAGTGGTTTTGGATCATTTGGGATTGGTAATTCAAGGCTTATCAAAATTGAAGCATCTTATGAAGGATTTTTAGATCAATTATCTTTTGCTGATGAAAATAGAAGAATCCAATTAAGGAGCACGCCAAGTTATAACAGATCACAAATAATTGGCTTGATTGGAGGCAACTCTGCAAATTTAATTAATAGAGCATTTATTTCTCAACTTAATAATGCTGATGCATTTAGTGAAAGATTTCAGTTTTCTTTATATCCCGCCATAATAGAAAATAATGATTCATTAAATAATATTTTTTCCAATGAAAATTTAGATATAGACAATGATGGTCAAGCATCTTCTAATGAGGAATTTTCCTCTGAGGCTTGGGTAGCTGAAATAGGGCTTGATATTACTGATGCGATAAATTTTGCCTTTCAAACGGTTCCCGGTAGAGAAGATATTTCACCTTTGGGAATTTTGACTTTTCAGGCAAACCCCAACTTAGAATTATTAGGTTCTTATGATTCCAATGGGGATTGGAAAAGTCAAGTTCAATTATTTTTTAGATATTAACTCAGAAAGAAATTTACTTTAAAGAATCGTTAATTTGAATTATTATTAGATTAACTAAAAAATATTATGGCTAATATCTTTGAAGTTCCTCAACCAGGTAATGATCTTATAGAAAAAGCTGAGAAAGTTCGTTTAGCATCAATAAAAATAAGTCAGGCTGAAAATCAAAATCGAATTAAAGCCTTAAATTTTATGGCTGATTATCTAGAAAAAAATTCTAAAAAAATATTAGAGGCTAATAATGAGGATTATTTAAATGCAGAAAAAAAGGGTATTTCTAGAGCTTTACTTTCTAGATTAAAGTTATCAAAATCAAAATTAAATTCAGGAATTGAAGGGGTAAGAAAAGTTGGAGACTTGGCTGATCCTGTAAATCAAGTTCAAATAAAAAGAGAGCTTTCAAAGGGGTTGATCTTAGAGAGAAAAACTGTACCAATTGGAGTTTTAGGGGTTATTTTTGAATCAAGGCCAGATGCTGTGATGCAGATTAGTTCTTTAGCAATAAGATCAGGTAATGGAGTAATGCTAAAAGGTGGTAGTGAAGCTAATTTAACAAATGCTTCAATAGTGAAAGCATTGCAAGAAGGTTTAAATGAATCAGGTCTTGATAAAAATGCAATATGTTTATTAACAAGCAGAAAAGATAGCATGGCGATGTTAAATCTTGAGAAATATATTAATTTAATAATTCCAAGAGGAAGTAATGCATTAGTTAAATTTATTCAGGAGAATACAAGAATTCCTGTGCTAGGCCATGCGGATGGAATTTGTCATTTGTTTATAGATATTGAGGCAAATCTAGAGATGGCTTTATCAGTCGCTTTGGACAGCAAAATTCAATATCCTGCAGCATGTAATGCTATCGAAACTTTATTAGTCCATAAAGATATCGCACGAGCTTTTTTAGAAAAGGCCATCCCTCTTTTTAATTCTAATGATGTTAAATTAATCGGAGATAAGAGGTCAGTTGAATTAGGGTTAAAGTATGAGGCTAGCTTAGAAGATTGGGGAACTGAATATTTGGATTTAATTCTATCGATAAAAATTGTTGATGATCTTGAGGAAGCAATCACACATATTCAAAAATATAGTTCAAAACATACAGATGGAATAATTACTGAAAATTCAAGTACTGCCAATAAATTTATGAATGTAGTTGATAGTGCAGGTGTTTTTCATAATTGCTCTACTAGGTTCGCAGATGGTTTTAGATATGGATTTGGCGCTGAAGTTGGCATATCTACTCAAACTCTTCCACCAAGGGGACCTGTAGGTCTAGAGGGTTTAGTAACTTATAAATATTTCCTAATAGGTGACGGGAATATAGTTGATGATTTTTCGTCAGGAAAGGCTATATATACGCATAAAGATCTTTAAAACTTTTAAAGATGGAAACTTTTTTAAAAATTAGGAATATTAAACTTTGGGCTAGGGTTGGTGTCCTTGATGAAGAAAGGGAATTGGGACAACTATTTATTTTAGATATATTTTTGTGGACTGATTTTGAAAAATGTACAGTAAATGATGATATAGAAAAAACAATTGACTATTCAAAATTAGTTCAAATTTTAAAAGAACAATCAAAGAAAATATATTGTTTCACAATCGAAAAATATTCAAACGAAATTTTAGAAATCATTGATCAGGAATTTAAGCTTTCTAAAGTTAAAATTATTTTGACAAAATGTAATCCTCCAATCACAGGTTTCGATGGGAAGGTGTCAATAGTAAGAATTCTTGAAAATAATTAAAGTATTGGAAAAAAGAAATCCTATTATTTTGATTCATGGTCTTTGGAATACTTCAAGTATTTTTTCTTCTATTACCTCAAAACTTGATGATATTGGCATTAAATATTTTGCCCCAACTCTTAAGCATTCATATGGAATGACTTCAATTCTGGATTTGACTTATACATTAAACGAATTAATTTTAGAGAAATATGGTTTAGAAAAAGAAATAGATATTTTGGGATTTTCTATGGGAGGAATAATTGGTAGATACTGGCTTCAAAAATTTAATGGGTATAAAAGAACAAGAAGATTAATATCTATAGGTTCCCCTCACAAAGGAACTTTGATGGCTCAATTAATACCCAAATATCCTTTTAGGGGTATATCAGAAATGAAAATAAATAGTAAGTTTTTAAGAGAACTCGCAAGTAATGATTTTTTTCTTGATGAAATTGAGTGTATCAATTTCTTTACTTATTGGGATATGATGGTTTTCCCAAGCTGGTGGACAAATTTAAGTTTTGGGAAAAAAATATCAGTAAAAGTATATAAACATAGAAACCTTGTAAGAAATAAATCTGTGGTTGACAAAATAATCGATGAAATTATTAAGTAGCTCCAGATAGACCTAAGTGCTTTATTAAGGAATTAGTTTGCGGCTCTCTTCCCCTGAATAGTTTAAATATGTCTAATGGAGGTAGGCTTCCTCCTAAGCTAAGTATTGTATCCTTGAATTTCTTACCTATTAACTTTAAATCTTCAGAGTTTTCTAGATCAGCTTCTTCAAACATTGAAAATGCATCAGCACTTAGAACTTCAGCCCATTTATATGAGTAATATCCTGCAGAGTATCCGCCTGCAAAGATATGACTAAAACAACAAAGAAAGTGATCTTCTTGAATTGGTTCAATAACAGTAGTTTGTTTTGCAATTTCTCTTCTTATTTCATCTGCTGTTTTACCTTTGTTTTTATCAATATTACTGTGCAATCTGAGGTCTGTAATTGCAAAATGTAATTGTCTAAGAGTAGCCATACCACAATTAAAAGTTCTATTCTTCAGGAGCTTCTCAAAATTCTCATCGGATAATTTTTCTCGTGTTTTGTAGTGCTTAGCAATATTCATAAGTGTATTTTTATGGAAACACCAGTTTTCCATAAATTGACTTGGAAGTTCGACTGCATCCCACTCAACATTGTTGATGCCAGCTGCTTGAGGAAGATTTACAGTAGTAAGCATGTGTTGAAGACCATGACCAAATTCATGGAAAAGTGTCTGAACTTCTTCAAAACTCATCAAACTAGGTTTATCTTTTGATGGTGGAGTCTGATTACAAACAAGATAAGCTACTGGGAGGGTCTTTTTCCCAACATTATTTTTATTCAAACATTCATCCATCCAAGCCCCTCCTCTCTTTGATTCAGGCCTCGAATATGGATCTAGGTAAAATGATGCTATTTTGTCATTTTCTTTATTGAGGATATTAAAAAATAAAACGTCATCATTCCATATAGGTGCCTCATCAGTTGCCTCAACTACTTTAATTTCAAAAAGCTTTTCACTTAATTTAAATAAACCTTTTAAAACATCATTTAGTGGGAACCAAGGTCTCAAAGACTCTTGATCCAAATTGAGCTTTTCCTTTCTAAGAAGTTCGGACCAATAACTAATATCCCATGGCTCGATATTCTGTGATTTTGGAAATCCATTAGCTTTAGAAAAGTTATCGAGGGTTTCTAATTCAATTTTTGCGGTTTTGAATGCTGGCTCTCTCAATTCTTCTAAAAGGTTTTCAACATTTTTAATTTCTTTCGCCATTTTCGTTGACAAACTTAGTTCTGCCCAACTTTTATAACCGAGAAGATTGGCCTGTTTAGTTCTAAGAAATAATATCTCTTCAATGATTTGAGAATTGTTTTTTTCTCCTTGAGATGCCCTACCAACGAATGCCTTATATAGTTTCTCTCTTAAGATACGGTCGGTGGCATATGTCATAAATGAAGTATAAGTTGGAATATCCAGGCTTAATTTCCATGGACCATTTTTGATATCGACTTCTTCATCTTTTTTTAAGTGGTTGTGTGCAGAAATTGCCATTAATTCAAGAACTCGTTCAGGAAGACCATCGACTTGAGATTTTTTATTTAATATTAAAAACCACTTATTAGTAGCATCAAGAACATTATTGCTGAAGTTTGTTGATAGCTTTCCAAGCTTTTCTGAAATGTTGTTGAATTCTTCTTGATTATTTTTTTGTAGTGAAATTCCTCTATGTTGCATCTCAAGAATTTCTTTATCCAAAATTCTGTTTTTGATTTGATCGAAGTTATTTGTTTCTTTAAGCTTGACTAAAGAATTGTAAATTATTTTACTTTGTCCTAATTTATTGCTCAAGCTAATAATTTTTGGAAGAAATGTTGAATAAATATCTCTTAGACTTTCAGAATTGTTTACTGCATTAAGGTGACTTATTACTCCCCAACTCCATCTAAGAATTTCATTGACTTCATTTAAGGGGTTTATTACATTATCCCAAGTTAAATTATCTTGAATCAAATATTTAGATAGATTTTTTTCTATGTTTTTAAAATCTTCAGCTATTTTTTCTAGTACTAATGGGAACTGTTTAATTATGTTTTCAGGAGTAAATTTTTTAAATTCTGGTAGTTCTCCATATTTAAAAATTGAGGTATCCATTTATCAAAATAATTTAATTAAATAAAGTTGGTATTAATCCAACCAATTTAGCTAGAGTGAGCTGCTGACTGAGAGCATTAGTTGAAGATTCGTATAAATTTATCGCGATTTTTGGCCAAAAACCTATCACCAAAGTAGGCAACAATAGGCTGAAACCAATAGTCAATTCTCTACCATTCATCTCTTTAACTGTAGCTAGTGCTGGAATTCTGGGGCCAAAGAATACTCTCCTACACATTGATAGTAAGTATATTGGTGTTAGAACTAATCCTATAGCTGCAATTAGAATCGTGATTGATCTAAAGATAGAGCTAAATCCTTCTTGACTAGTGATACCTAAAAATACAGTTATTTCACTTATAAAACCGCTCATACCAGGAAGTGCTAGAGAGGCCAATGAGCTTGCTAAGAAAAAAGCAAAAGTTATTGGCAAGACTTTTGCTAAGCCCCCCATATTTGGTATTGAAAGAGTATTTGTTCTTTCATAGAAAGAGCCCGTAACAAAAAACATAGCTGCTGCTATAAGCCCGTGACTGATCATTTGTAGCATTGCTCCACTAATCCCGAGAGCATCTACTGCTCCAATGCCTAACAGAACAAAACCCATATGACTTACAGAGCTACATGCAATTCTCCTTTTGACATTATCTTGTGCAAATGCATTTAAAGCTCCGTAAATTATATTAATAATTCCAAGGATAATTAACGCAGGTGCAATTTGAAGATGTACTTCAGGTAGTATTTGAACATTGAATCTTAAAAGAGCATAACCTCCCATTTTTAGGAGTATTCCAGCTAATAACATTGAAACTGGAGCATTAGCCTCTCCATGAGCATCTGGTAACCAAGTATGTAATGGAAATATAGGAAGTTTTACTCCAAAACCAATTAAAAATCCAAAATAAGATAATAAAGCTAGATTGCCAGTAACATGTTTATTGGTTAAATCGGTAATATTTAAAGTAAAAGTATCACCACTCAAGGCGAGTGCTAACCCACTTATGAGTATTAATAAAGAAGCTAAAGCTGTATAAAGAATGAATTTAGTTGCCGCATATAATTTCTTTTTCCCTCCCCAAATCGCAATAAGAAGATATACCGGAACTAATTCAAGTTCCCATGCTAAGAAAAACAATAGGAAATCTTGAGAAAGGAAAACTAGTGCCTGTGCTGATGCTTGTACTAATAAAAGAGCAAAATATAGATTAGATTTTTTCTTAATTTTCCAACTAGCCGCAGCCGATAAAAATGTAATTAACCCACTTAAAGCTACTAAAGGGGCAGATAACCCGTCTACGCCAAGAGACCACTCTAAGCCTATAGATGGTAACCAAGAAGCTCTCTCTACCAGTTGTAAAGAGCTATCTGAAGTATTAAATTTTTGAAAAAGGACACTGATTATTAATAAAAAATCTACAAATAAAAAACTTAATGAGATATTTCTAGGGAGTGAATTATCTTCTCCTTCTTTTGAACTCAAGAAAGGCATTATTAATGCCCCAATTAAAGGCAGTAAAACAATAGATGATAGCCAAGGAAAAGATTCTAAATTCATTTATATAATGAATAATTTTTTTATTCTAGTTGAAGTTGTACTAGCTTGAGACTATAACATTAAAAATGCCTAAGTAAAACTACTTACCAGAGATAGTGCTAAATTGGCTGCCCGTTGTTTGAACGTTTAAGAAGGGTGCTCTGCTAGCTACACCTGACTTCTCCCATGCTTTCACCATGGCTTGACTGACGTTTTTACCATTTTCTTTTTTACATAAAGCTAAGATACTTGGTCCAGCTCCACTAATTGCGCATCCTAGTGCACCTGCATTTAGTGCGGCATCTTTAACTTCTAATCCACCCTTAATAAGTTTCCATCTGTAGGGTTCATGTAACTTATCAAACATTCCCTCTCTTATAAGTTCCGAATTACCTGCTTTTAAGCCGTTTAATAACAAAGTAAGTGCCCCCATATTTGTAACTGCATCAGATATGGGAACATTCTTGGGCATAACTTTTCTTGCTTCACTTGTGCTTAGACGAATTGCGGGTATTGCTACAACAGCTTTAATTGAATCGTGCCAATCACATCTAATGATTCTCCATCTTTGAGAGGAAGACCTGGCTGTCAAACAAAGCCCACCCAGAAGAGAGGGAACTACATTATCAGGATGACCTTCTATATCAATGGCAAGTTCAAGGAGTTTTTCTTTAGACAATGGAGAGTTCATTATTGCATTTGCTCCGATTAATCCAGCAACTATTGCTGTAGCACTACTTCCAAGCCCGCGTGCAGGCGGCACTGCCAACTTAACTCTTGCTTCAAGTGCGAAAGGATCCATATTTGCGCTCTCCCATACTTTCTGAGCTGCTCTAAAAACTAAATTTTCAGGTCCTCCTCTTAAATGGTTACCATCTGTACTTTCCATTATTAAGTCAAATCTATCTCCACCACCTTCAATTCTTGTAAAAATAAACTCATTATACAAATCTAATGCTGCTCCAAGACAATCGAATCCAGGCCCTAAATTGGCAGTTGTGGAAGGCACTGTTACCCTTATTTTTTTACCTACTTCGGGAATAGACATTTTTTGTTTTTAAGTTTTTAAAAGCATTTTTGCTCTACAGGCTGCACTAAAAAGTCCAAACTCTTCATCTAAGATTACTTTCATAGGTATTGTTTTAAGAATATCTTTTAATCTTCCCTTATCGAAAAATTGTTTTAAAAATAAATCTGATTTAAAGTTTTTGAAATGTTTTGATGCTGTTCCTCCAGAAATCCATAACCCGCCAAAGCACAATTCTTGAAGAGCAACATCTCCCAATAAAGAGGCATAAGCACCTAACCAAATCCTCTCAACTTCAATCATTAGCGGATCACCTTCTTTAGAAAGATTGCAAATTTTTTCAGGTAGTTCTTTTCTCACAGCATCAAAAATTTTAATTTTTTTAAAATATGTTTGTAAAGGATGGTTTTGGGCATCAGGTTTGCTTAGTCTCCATTCGGCAATTCTTGATAAACCAGTGCCACTAATAATTCTTTCACAAGATATCCTTTCAACTTTTAGGTAATTCTTAAGCCAAATTTTCAAATCCCATTCTAATTTTGACTTTGGGGAGTACTCAACATGACCACCTTCACTAGCTAAAACTGTTACATTTTTTCCTGATATTATTCCTCTTGCAATCCCCAAGCCAGTCCCTGCTCCAACAATGGCATGCAAATCATTATTAGCACCTTTATAATTGGATCCATTTTGGATAGTAGAATATTGATTTTTTTTTAAAAAAGGTATTCCATAAATTTGTACAGCGAAATCATTGATTAGCTCGCAGCTTTTAAAATTAAATTTGTTCTGTAAATCATTTCCAGAAATATTCCATGACAAGTTAATGATTTTTGCGTTGTTTTTGAATAAAGGACCAGCTACGGCGAAACATGCAGAAGAAGGATGAGTAATATTCTCGCATTCTTTTTTGAGAAAATCTTCTAGGATTAGTTCAAAAGAATCCCAATCAGACGATATATATTTTTTTTTGAAAATTAACTTAGGCGAATTATTATTTATTTCTTTTTCGAAAATTCCTAATAGAACCTTTGTACCTCCTAAATCACAAGCGAGAAAATTCATATTTTAGAAATTATTCTGTTCTCCCTTTTTTTTCTATTAATTCATCCATTAATTTGAAAAGATTTGGTAAATTGAAAATTCCTAAATTTCTTCCATTCAAGGCTCTTAGAGCGACTGAATTAATTTCCTCTTCTTTATCACCAATAACTGCAATTAAAGGAACTCTTCCAAGAGTTGCCTCTCGTATTTTATATCCTATTTTTTCATTCCTTATATCAACTTTTGATCGGTAACCATTATTATTAATTAATTCATTAAACTTTAAACATTTTTCAATATTTCTATCTGTAATGCTTAATAAAACTATTTGATAAGGCGCTAGCCAAATTGGAAATTTCGCCTCATATTGTTCAATTAAGATTCCTATAAATCTTTCAAAGGATCCTAAAATTGCTCTATGCAACATAACTGGATTTCTTTTTTCATTATCAATATCTACATAAGTTGCATCCAATCTAATAGGCATTGAGAAATCAACCTGAATAGTTCCGCATTGCCAAACTCTATTAAGACAATCCTTTAACGAAAATTCTATTTTTGGACCATAAAAAGCACCTTCTCCAGGTTGTAGTTCCCATTTTAGATTCTTATTATCGAGAGCTTTGGTAAGAGCCTCTTCTGATTTATCCCAAATCTCCTTACTACCTACCCTTTTTTCAGGACGAGTTGATAATTTGATAATTATTTCATCAAAACCAAAAGTTTTATAAACCTCGAAAACAAGATCTATAAAAGTAGATACTTCTTCTTGAATTTGATCTTCTGTACAGAATATGTGCGCATCATCTTGAGTAAAGTTTCTTACTCTCATTAAGCCATGTAGTGCACCAGAGGGCTCATTTCTGTGACAAGAACCAAATTCAGCAAGACGAATAGGTAAATCCTTATAACTTTTTAAACCTTGATTAAATACTTGAATATGGCATGGGCAATTCATTGGTTTAATTGCATATGTTCGATTTTCTGATGCAGTAGTGAACATATCGTCTCTAAATTTTTCCCAATGACCGGATTTTTCCCAAAGAGATTTATCAACAGCTTGTGGGGTTTTTATTTCTAAATAATCATTTTTTTTGAGTATTTCTCTTATGTACTTTTCCAGTACTTGGTAGATTGTCCATCCATTTGGATGCCAAAAAATCATTCCTGGAGATTCTTCTTGTATATGAAATAGTGAATGTTTTTTACCAAGTTTTCTATGATCTCTTTTTTCCGCTTCTTCAATTCTTGTAAGGTAGTCATTGAGTTCTTTTTCTTTTGCCCATGCAGTTCCATATATTCTCTGTAATGATTCATTCTCACTATTACCTCTCCAATATGAACCTGATAATTTAAGTAATTTAAAGTATCTCAAATGTCTAGTGTTAGGAACGTGAGGCCCTCTACACATGTCGATATATTCTTCGTGCTTGTATAAATTGATGAGACCTTCTTCAGGAATTTCTTCAATTATTCTTAATTTAAAAGTCTCATCTCTTTCTTTAAAAGTTTTAATTGCCTCTTCTTTAGAAACTTGTAAAATTTCAACGTCATAGTTTGTTTGTATTAATTTATTAATTCTATTTTCGATTTTTATTAAATCTTCAGGAGTAAATCTGTATTCAGAGAAAATATCGTAATAAAAACCATCTTCAATTACAGGCCCAATCGCCATTTTAATATCAGAGTAAATTTGTTTAACTGCATGACCAATAAGGTGAGCGAAGGAATGTCTTATTATTTCAATTCCTTCTTTATCTTTTGATGTGATGATTACAACTTTGGAATCTTTATTTATAGGAATTGTTGCATCAAGAAGAACATCATTTACTTTCCCAGCGATTGTTGATCTAGCTAATCCAGCACCTATACTCTGAGCAATTTCTAGAATAGTTACAGATTTTTCGAAAACCTTTTTTGAACCATCAGGTAAGGTAATTATTGGCATAATTTTAATTCTCCATTGTAAAGAATCCCAATTTTGATTTAACTCTTTTTAAAGTCTCATTTGCCAAATCTTCAGCTTTTTCCTTCCCTTCATCAAGGATTTTATTTAATTGATAGGGATCATTAATTAATAATTTATATTTTTTCTGAATAGGTTCTAGTGATTCAATAAGTTGTTCAGTAATTAATTTTTTAAATATCCCCCACCCAGTCTCTGAGAATTCATTTTCACATTGAGAAATTTCTTTACCAGATAATATTGAATAAATCATCAAAAGATTTTTAGATTCTGGTCTCTCCGGGTTGTTAAATTCAATTCCAATAGAACTGTCACTTTTTGCTCTTTTTATTTTTTTTGCGATTATTTCAGGAGGATCTAACAAGTTAATACGACTGCCCTCATTAGGATCACTTTTGCTCATCTTTTTTTTACCATCAATTAAACTCATTATTTTTGAACCGTTCTTCATGATGATTGGTTGAGGGATTTTTAAAATATTTTTATCCTTACTAAATCTGGCATTAATTCTCTGTTGTGCAATATCTCTGGCAAGTTCAAGATGTTGTTTTTGGTCCTCACCTACTGGGACGAAGTCAGCGTCATAAAGAAGAATGTCTGCAGCCATCAGTATTGGATAGTCAAATAATCCAATAGATACGTTATTACCTTGTTGTATGGATTTTTCTTTGAATTGAATCATTCTTTCCATCCAATTTATTGGTGTCATGCAATTTAATATCCAACAAAGTTCTGAATGTGCTGAAATCTGACTTTGAACAAAAATTGAGCATATTTTAGGATCTATTCCACACGCAACGTACAAAGCCGCAGTAGAGATAGTGTTCTTGGATAATTCTTTGGGATTATATGAAGCTGTAATTGCGTGCAAATCAACTACACATAGAAATGTTTCGTATCGATCTTGAAGCTTAACCCAATTATTAATTGCCCCAAGCCAATTCCCAATATGTAAATCACCAGTTGGTTGAACTCCTGAAAGAATTCTTTTTTTATTTGACATCCTCTTCTACTTCGCTAGATTGGGCCTCCTCAGTTGATGTACTTTTTACTGGTCTTGCAAAGGGATCAGGAGCCGTTTTTGTTTTTTCTTCATAAGTAATTTGTGATTGTCTATTCGGAGAGGAGTTTTTATTGTTTTTTGCATATTCTTTGATTGATTCAATCAATTTCTCGTCTTTGATCATTTCGCTGAGTGTTCTGACAGAGAAACCTAGAACTGCAACGGTAGACCTTAATTGAAAGGTCTCTTGTATTGATTTGACAGCTTTCATTTCGTTATCACTCAATCTTATACGGAATCCTCCTCCATCTCTTCTCCCGCCTGATCTATCTCTGAAATTAGATCTTTCATTGTTAGAACGAACTCTGTAATTTTCTTGTCCAGGATTATTGCTGAAATTTGAATTAGACATCTCGATGTTTATTAAGTTATTTAAATAGTCTATTAACTTAGCATCTTGTTACGCAATAAGTCTTTTTAAAAGCCTTAAATTTTTATCTTTTGATTAACGACTTATGTAATTTCCCTTTTCTCATTCACAACTTGCATTAAAATAAAATTAGAAAAATAAAGTATTGTGTTTGATATTAGTAAAGACAACCTTTTAAGGGATTTTATAAAGTCTCCAAAAAAAAATCTTTTTATAATTTTATTACTGCTAGGTTTTGGGGAATGGTTTGTTAGTGACTTAATTCATTTTGCAGGAGGCTCAATAGGATTTTTTGCCTTGTGTTTGGGGGGATATTTTTACTTGAAGAATGATAAGCCTAAATTTAATGAGCCAAATAATTTAGATGGTTGGATAAATCTATGTAATGAAGATTTAAATTTTTTTGAAGAACTTGAAGCAACAAATGAATTAGAAAAACATAATTCAAAAAGACAAAAAATTCTTGAATCGATCCTTAATAGATGTGAAAAAGAAAAAATAAGTTTTATTGGACAAAAAGATTATCAAAGTTTTCAATCTGTTTTGAAAAGTAATTTTAAAGAAGAAAAGTTTGACTTTGATTTATACGAAAAACTGCCTAAATACAATTCTTCTCAAGTTATTCCAGAAGAAGCTTTGAAGAGTGATGCAATCTTATATTTTATAAACTTGCCTTTGTCGGCAAATGATTTTTTATGGCTGGAAAAGTTTCCTAAAAATATGCCAATCTGGTTGGTGGCTTTAACTTCTAACGAAATAGTAGCCAAAAATCAGATAGAAGATCTAAAGTCCCAAATTTCAAGTGACTTTATAAATAAAATTATTACTTTAGATGTGAATAAGAATGAAATAACATATATACCTTTATCGTTAAGGAAGTTTTTTATAAGTTCATCTAAAAATATTGTAAATACAAAAAAAAGGCTTCTGAAAGAACTTCATGTTGCCTGGCAATCTGAAATTGAAGGGATAAGAAGAATGCAGTTAAAAGGTATACAAAGAAAAAATCAAATTCTTGTCGCAACAACTGTTTTTTTATCTCCTATCCCATCAATTGATGTTATGGCAATGACAGTACTAAATTCTTTAATGATTAAAGAAATTAAGTCAATCTGGGGATGTAATTGGTCTCCTGAAATTTTAGATAAAGTATCCAAAGAGATTTTAAAAACTGCAATTGCTCAGGGAGTTGTTGAATGGAGTGGACAGACTATAATTGGCATAACAAAATTACATGGCCCTAATTGGCTTGTCTCTGGAACATTTCAGGCTGTCAGTGCTGCTTACTTAACAAGAGTAGTATCAAGTTCTTTGGCTGATTTTATGGCAATAACAAAAGGGGTAGAAGAACCTGATTTGGATTTTATAAAGAAAAATTCTGAGAAAATTGTTGAAAAAGCTTTTGAAAAAGAAAAAATAAATTGGAAAGGATTCATTTCTGATCTTAGAAAACCACTTATGAAACTATCTTTTAGTTCATAATCTAGGGATGAATGTTAAATATGAGAAAAAATATTATTTTTTTAAGTTTGATACTTTTGCTTTCTCTTGCTTCAGGATCATGTAAGAGAATATCAAATAAAAATGAAACTAAAGAAGTAATTTTAGCAAGTTTCACTGTTTTAGCAGACATAATTAGTAATGTCGCTAAAGATGATTTTATTATTAGATCAATAACGAAACCTGGAGTTGAAGTTCATGGTTACCAACCAACACCAAGCGATTTGGTAAATGCCTCTAATGCTTTTGTTTTTATTGATAATGGATTTGGATTTGAATTATGGGCTGAAAAATTTGTTTCTAATTTAAAAGTTAAAAGAATTACTGTCGCCAAAGATTTAGATCCTATTTTTATCAGTGAAGATTTTTATAAAGGGAAACCCAATCCTCATGCTTGGATTTCTCCAAAAAGAGGGATCCTATACGTAGATATTCTCGTGGATTCTTTATCAGAATTGAGACCATCCAAAAGGATATTATTTGAAGAAAATGGAAAAATTTATAAAGAAAAACTATCTAAAATAGATAAAGAATTTTCACTTTTTATTAATAAATTAAATAAAGATAGGAGGTATCTAGTAAGTTGTGAAGGTGCTTTTTCATATTTAACAAATGATTATGGATTAGAGGAAGTTTATTTGTGGCCAGTTAATGCAGAGAGTCAAATTACTCCTAAAAGAATGGCAAAAACAATCTCACTAGTTAAAGAAAAAAATGTTCCATCTGTATTTTGCGAAAGTACTGTAAGTAACGAATCTCAAATGGTTGTTGCAAACGAAACAGGAGCTAATTTTGGAGGAAATCTTTTTGTTGATTCATTATCTGATGATAATGGGCCTGCTAGTTCCTATATAAAAATGCTTGAGCATAATTTGGATTTGATAAAAAAAGGGCTTTTTTGAATTATGGAAACAATCAATTATCAAAACTTTAGGATTGAGGCAGAGAATATTTGCGTAGATTACAACGGTAAGGTGGCTTTGTATGATGCCAATTTAAGATTGAAACCTGGCCAGATTTGTGGGTTAGTAGGGATGAATGGGGCTGGTAAAACAACTTTTTTTAATGCTTTAACTGGCTTTGTAAATATTTCAAAGGGAAAAATTAGAATAAATGGAGAGTCTGTAAGATCTGCTCAAAAAGATCAGACAATTGCTTACGTTCCTCAAAATGAAGGAATTGATAGTCAATTTCCAATAAGTGTTTGGGATGTAGTGATGATGGGAAGATATGGTTCGATGAATATTTTTAGATGTCCTAGAGAGTCTGATATTCAGGCGGTTAAAGATGCTATTGAGAGAGTGGATCTTACTGATCATTTTTCAACACCTATTGGAAACTTATCTGGAGGGCAGAGAAAACGAACTTTTTTAGCTAGAGCAATTGCGCAAAGAGCGTCAATATTACTTCTTGATGAGCCTTTTTCTGGTGTCGATATAAGAACAGAGAAACTTATCTCGGAATTATTTATCCAATTTAAAAATGAAGGGAAAACTATATTATTATCAACGCACGATATGATTCATGTCCGAGAATTTTGTGATTTAGTACTTTTAATAAATAAAACTGTTGTAGCTTATGGCGAGACCTCTGAAGTGTTTACCCCTGAAAATATTACGACTACTTTTGGGGGAATTTCACCTGATTTCTTGTTTGGACCTGAATCCTAAATTTTAAATTATATGGAGATCTTTTCTTTTTTAACTTTAGATTCATTCATAAGAGATCCTTTAACTCATGACTTTATGAGAAAAGCACTTCTTATGAGTTCATTAGTGGCAGCTGTTTGTGGTTTCCTATCTAGTTATTTAACTCTTAAAGGATGGGCTTTAATGGGAGATGCAGTGTCACATTCAGTAATGCCTGGTGTTGTGGTTGCTTATGCATTAGGTCTTCCTTTCTCATTAGGGGCATTTATTTTCGGAGTTGGTTCTGTTGCATTGATAGGGTTTATTAAGCAGAAATCTAGGGTTAAGGAAGATACTGTTATTGGGTTGGTATTTACTGGATTTTTCGCTCTTGGAATCGTATTGGTTTCTAAGATTAAAAGTAATATTGATCTGCACTCTATCCTTTTTGGCAGTCCATTAGGAATATCTCTTTCAGATGTAAAACAAACCATATTCATTTCTTTATTGGTAGTAATCCTTTTGTCAATTTTTAGAAAAGACTTAATGCTTTATTGTTTTGATCCTAGGCATGCAAAAACAGTTGGAATTAACGTATTTTTTCTTCACTATTTACTCCTCACTTGCTTATCTTTGGCAGCAGTTGTGGGCTTACAATCTGTTGGAATTATTTTGGTAGTTGCGATGTTAATTACACCAGGGGCTACAGCATATTTACTTACGGATAAGTTTGATAATATGACAATAATTTCAGTATTAAGTGCAATTATCTCAAGCCTAATAGGAATC
Organism: uncultured Synechococcaceae cyanobacterium; assembly: GCA_902537275.1. Taxonomy (GTDB): domain Bacteria; phylum Cyanobacteriota; class Cyanobacteriia; order PCC-6307; family Cyanobiaceae; genus Prochlorococcus_A. Next base: position 15,939 of record CACBAW010000010.1, on the reverse strand, counting down.
TACATTAGTTTTTGGTTTGACCTTGAAACGGGGGGATCAATTGTCTTGGCACAAACTTTTATATTTTTATTCGCTTTTTTATTCGCTCCAAGATACGGAATATTTAAGTTAAAGAAATTTTTTGCTGGTTATAAATGATATTGGTGGAAGAAACTTTAAATAAAAAGTGGTATTGGTGGCCATTATTTCCCTTATATCCTTATGGGAAAAAGAAAACAATTTTAAGAGAATTAATTCCTGATCAAATATGGTCCTTGGAACAAATACAGGGACTTTATTATGTTGCGGTTCCAATAAGAATGACGGTAATAAAGGTTGATAATGGCTTAATGCTAATAAACCCACTGCCTCCGACAAAAGAATTAATAAATGAGTTAGAAAAATTAACTGCGATTCACGGCAAAGTAAAAACAATAATTCTCCCAAGTGCCTCCGGGCTAGAACATAAAATCGGACTGCCAGCTCTTTCAAGAATTTTTAAAGATGCAGAAATTTGGCTTTGTCCTGGACAGTGGAGTTTTCCCATCAATCTTCCACTAGATTTTTTAGGAATTCCATCAAAAAGATCAAGAATACTGTTTGAGGAAGGTACTCCACATACAAACTCCTTTAAATGGTTTTCATTAGGTCCACTGAATTTAGGACTTGGAAGATATCAGGAGATAAGCTGTTTCCATTATTCTACGAAAACTCTTCATGTAACAGACGCAATAGTTGGAATAGACTCCACTCCACCTGGGATATTTAATTTTGATCCAACTCCACTTCTTTTTCATTCTAGAGAGAGAGGAGATGAACCTTTGATCGACTCCATTGAACAAAGAAAAAAAGGCTGGAAAAGGTTAGTCTTATTTTCATCTTTTTTGAAACCAGGTAAATTAAATATTCCGCCTTTAAAAGAAATATTAAAGTATTCGTTTAAAAAAGATCTTAGAAATTGTAGATCTCATTTCGGTATATACCCCTTTTTATGGGACGAAGATTGGGAATCCTCTCTTGTTGAAATAATGGGTGAAGATACTCCTAAGATTCAAGTGGCACCAGTTTTACAAAAACTAATTTTTCCCCGTTCAAAAGAAGTGTTACTTAAATGGCTAGATAATATAAAGACTTTTGAAGATATGGAATATGTAATTCCAGCTCATTTTACGGCACCTATAAAGTTTACAATAGAAGACTGTCAAAAATTAATTAATGAAATTAATTCCCAAAAGTGGGACAAACTTCAAGAGGATAATAAATTTTTGATGGGTTTATACAAAAAGTTGTTTGAACTAGGAATAATTCCTGAAGAAGTAAATCTTTAAAACTATTATTCTTCAATAGACATGTTTTCATCATTTTTAAAAGTTTGTTCTAGCTCTTTTCTTTGCTCCATTTGTCTTAAAAAATATCCTGTCATCATTGCAGAAGATAATAAATTAGCAATGTTATCTTTTGAAGATGTTATTTTTACATCAAATTGATCTGAAGGAAGCATTCCAAGAAGACCATGAACATTATGTCTAATAATTTCTTGAATATCTTCACTAGCTGATTTTGCTACTCTTTGCAAAACTTCAGGAGATTGTTTTTGTAAGTATTGGATTAAGTCATTCTCGTCATTTGGATCATTATTTTCAGTAGCAAGAAATTCTGGATTAAACATTTCTACAACTTCAAGATATAAAAACCTTACAACATTACGTACCCATTAATCTAAATTATTAAGGGCAGGGAACCGAATAGGTCCAATTTTATTAAACGGCCAATATCTAAAAATAGCTTTACCAATTACCTTTTCATAGGGTAAAAATCCCCAAATATGTGAGTCCATACTATTATTTCTATTATCTCCCATCACCCATAATGACTCTTCTGGGACAATAAAAGGCCCTATAGAATAATTAATGTTTTTGTCAAAAACATAAGTTTTTTGAGCGATATCATTTAAGTAAAGGTTACCGTCTCTTACTTCTACCTTGTCTCCAGGTATTCCAATTACTCTTTTAATTAGTGCAGTATCTGCTTCATAACCAGCATTAATTAATTGTTCAGGAACGTTAAAAACAACTATTTTATTTTTTAATTTTGAAAGATTTGATTTGGATGTGATTTTGGGTGTGACTTTTTCAACAAGAATTTTATCTTGTATTTGAAGGGTTGGAAGCATTGAACCGGATGGGATCCATCTTGGCTCTATAACCTGCCATCGTATAATTAAAGCAATAGATATCCAGATTAAAAGATTTTTTAAATCCTTTAGTATTGAATTTCTTTTTTCTTGTGATGTAGACATGTTTTATTTAATTCAGTTATAAGGAAAATCCCAAAGCATTTATATAAATTATGACATCATCTATTGAATGCAAAAATTTTCTTAGAAGTTTACAACTTTTGAATCTTCTTATAAAAATAGGAGTTAAAAATTTAATACTATGTCCCGGTAGTAGATCAGCACCTTTAGCAATAGCTGCTGGAGAATTAAATAAATTAGGACTGGTAAATATTTTTAATTCAATAGACGAGAGATCTGCAGGATTCCACTCTCTTGGAATTTCTGCTGCATCAGGCAATCTTTCTTTAGTTATTACCACTTCTGGGACTGCCGTAAGTAACTTATTGCCAGCAGCAGTTGAGGCAGATCGATCTTGTAAAGGTATTATTTTTCTTACTGCTGATAGACCCTTAAGATTAAAAGATTGTGGCGCTAATCAAACAGTAAATCAAGAAGATTTTTTGAGTTCAGTCTGCAGAAGAGTTTTAAGTACAAATCTAAATGGACTTCATGAAACACAAGAAAATGAAATCTTAAATTTAGTTCGAATTACTGAGAAACAAATATCAACTTTCCCGGGTCCTATTCATTTAAACATTCCTATTGATAAGCCTTTGGATATTTCATTATTGAATAAAAAAAATGTTTTAGAGGTTTTTGAGAGAATTTATTTAAAGAAAAAATACATATTTCAAGAAGTTGAAATAAAGTCTGATGTAAATAAATTCTTAGAAATTTCAAAAAGTTTAAATTTAGATGAATCCGGCATTATTTTGGTAGGTCCCTATCAAGGTTCCATAAATGATTTAAATTCTTTTAATAAATCTTTAGAGCAATTACAAGAAATTACTGGGTGGCCAGTATTTGCTGATCCTGTTTCCGGCGTTTGTTCTGATTTGAGAGGTTTAGTTGTTAATTGGGAATTAGTTTTAAGAAAAAATAAAAATTTAGTAAATTGTCATCAACTTTTGAGGCTTGGCCCTATGTCATCCTCAGTTGATTTGGAGAAGTTTTTAACAACTTTTGAAGGGATACAAATTCTTATAAAAGAAAAAAACTATAGAAAATTGGACCCTATCAAAAAATCATTTGAATATGATTTTGGGCTATCAAATTTTACTACTCTATTGTTAGAAGAATTATCAATTAACGAAAAAAATAAAAAGTCTCTTACTCCGATGGCTTTAGATTTAATTGAGGAAGGCGAGCAAATTAAAGAAATTTTAAAAAAGAAAATTACTCAAGATAATCAAATTACTGAGTATATGCTTGCAAATCTTGTTCCAAAACTTTGGCCAGCTGAAAATCCTATAATGCTCTCCGCGAGTAGCCCGATTAGAGATTGGCTTACATTTTCTGAAAATGGTACTTTAACAAGAAATTGTTTCAGCTTTAGGGGAGCTTCCGGCATAGATGGTACTTTATCTCTTGCATTAGGTATTTCTAGAATTAAAAATCCTTTACTTCTTGTGACTGGAGATTTGGCTTTTATTCATGATATAAACGGTTGGCTGATTGAAAATTCAATCGATTTGAATTTAACAATTCTTTTGATAAATAATAATGGCGGAAATATATTTAATCGTATTTATAAAAAAAATTTAAAAGAAGATGAATTAAAAAAACTTTTTCTTATGCCAAAAGAAATAAACTGGTCAAAACTTGCAGAGGGTTATCAAGTAAACTTTAAGAGTGTGGCAAATTTTAAAAAATTACGAGAGGCATTCGATTGGAGCATTTCTATCCAGAAATCTGTAATAATTAAAGTTGATGTTGATCCAGAAAGTGAAATTTGTGAAAAAAATGCCCTGCTAGAAAAAATAATTGGCAGTTAAATTCATCATTTTCTTTTTTTGAATAATTAGGTTTCATGCAAGTATTACCAGGTAAAACAACTTTAAATTGGTCAGAATGCAAATCTTATGAAGATATATTGTTTCACAAATCAGAAGAAGGAATTGCGAGAATTGCAATTAATCGGCCTGAAAAAAGAAATGCATTTAGGCCAAAAACTGTAGATGAACTCATTAACGCATTTAATATCGTAAAAAATGATGAAACTATAGGTGTAGTTCTCTTCACAGGGGCGGGACCTGACAAAAAAGGTATTTATTCTTTTTGCTCTGGAGGTGATCAGAGTGTAAGAGGTGAAAATGGATATAAAAATGATGAGGGGAAGCAGAGATTAAATGTACTTGAACTTCAAAGATTAATAAGAAGTTTGCCTAAAGTGGTTATTGCCTTAGTTCCTGGTTTTGCAATTGGAGGAGGCCAGGTACTTCATTTAATTTGTGATCTCAGTATCGCCTCTGAAAATGCAATATTTGGTCAAACAGGTCCAAGAGTTGGCAGTTTTGATGCGGGTTTTGGATCTAGTTATTTGGCTAGACTTGTTGGTCAAAGAAAAGCAAAAGAAATTTGGTTTTTATGTAGAAAATATAATTCCAAAGAAGCTCTTAAGATGGGCTTAATAAATGCAATTACAAAGATTGAAGAATTAGAAGCTGAGGGTGTAATCTGGGCAAGAGAGATTTTACGAAATAGTCCAACCGCTATTCGTATTCTTAAAGCTTCATTCAACGCGGAGAATGATGGGATTGCGGGTATTCAAGAATTATCTGGATACACAACTCAATTATTCTATACAACTGAAGAAGCTCAAGAAGGTAGAGATGCCTTTCTTGAAAAGCGTCCACCAGACTTTTCTGACTATAAGTGGACACCCTAGTTTATTTTTCAAAAGAACTTTTTAAATAATTATCAATGAGAATTCTTCTTGCCGCTGCTGAATGTGCTCCAATGATCAAAGTTGGAGGTATGGGAGATGTGGTTGGTTCGTTACCTCCATCTTTGATAAAGCTTGGTCACGATGTAAGGGTAATAATTCCAGGATATGGAAAATTGTGGAGTCTTTTAGAGGTATCGAATGAGCCAGTCTTTAAAGCAAATACAATGGGCACTGACTTCGCCGTATATGAAGCAAAACATCCCATTCATAATTATATTATTTACCTAGTGGGTCATCCAACATTTGATTCTGACCAAATATACGGAGGCGAAAATGAGGACTGGCGCTTTACATTTTTTGCTAGTGCCACTGCAGAATTTGCCTGGAATTGTTGGAAACCTCAAGTTCTCCATTGCCATGATTGGCACACTGGAATGATTCCTGTGTGGATGCATCAAGACCCTGAAATTAGTACTGTATTCACAATTCATAATTTAAAATACCAAGGACCTTGGAGATGGAAACTAGAGAAAATGACTTGGTGTCCTTGGTATATGCATGGAGACCACACGATGGCTGCAGCAATGTTATTCGCAGATAGAGTCAATGCTGTTTCTCCTACTTATGCAGATGAAATTAAAACCCATGAATACGGGGAAAGCCTCGAAGGATTACTTAATTACATTTCAGGTAAATTAAGGGGAATTCTTAATGGCATAGATCTTGATGAATGGAATCCAGCCAAAGATCCAGTTTTACCTGCAAAATTTAGTATTAAGAATTTAGAAAATAGGCTAGAAAATAAAAAAATTCTTCAGAGAGAAATGGGTCTCGAAGTTAATCCTAAAAAATATCTTTTAGGTATGGTCAGTAGGTTAGTTGATCAGAAAGGGGTTGACTTACTTCTACAAGTTTCAAGAAGACTTTTAGCATATACAGATTCGCAAATAGTTGTTTTGGGTACTGGAGATAGATATTTAGAGTCAGGATTATGGCAACTTGCATTGGATTACCCAAGAAGATTTTCTGTCTTTCTTACATATGATGATTCTTTATCAAGACTTATATACGGCGGCTCTGATGCATTTTTAATGCCAAGTAGATTCGAACCTTGTGGTATTAGTCAACTACTTGCTATGAGATATGGTTCAATTCCAATAGTAAGGCGAGTAGGAGGTTTAGTTGATACAGTTTTACCTCATGATCCAGAAAATAATAGTGGCACTGGTTTTTGCTTCGATCGCTTTGAACCTATAGATTTCTATACATCTTTAGTAAGGTCTTGGGAGGCCTTTAGGCATAAAGATAGTTGGGAATTATTACAAAAAAGAGCAATGAGCCAAGAGTTTAGTTGGCAAAGATCCGCACTCGAATACGAAATTATGTATAAAGACGTATGTGGAATAAAAGAACCATCTCCAGATTTTGCTGAAGTTGAAAAATTTTCTTATGGGCAAGCTGCTGATCCATCTTTAAAAAAAGTATGACTTAATTTTTTAATGGAATTCTCTTTATCAGAATTAAACAATGTTTTGGGGAATATTAAAAATCTGAGCAAGGGGGAAAGAGATTTTTTGAATTTTAAAAATATAAGTATTGATAGTAGAACCGTATTAAATAATGATCTTTTTATAGCTATTGAGGGTAAAAATTTTGATGGACATAGTTTTCTTCCAGATGTTTTAGATAAAGGAGTTAAATCAGTAGTAATTAAAAAAGGGATGCAGAGATTACTTCCTAATAATTTTCCATATTGGGTAGTAAATGACACATTAGAGGCATTTCAAAAATTAACATTGCTAAAAAGAAAAAAATTAAATATTCCTATTGTTGCAATAACTGGTTCAGTGGGTAAAACAACGACAAAAGAAATGATTGGTGAAGTTTTAAAAAAACTTGGAAGAATTAAATTATCTCATGCAAATTTCAATAATGAGATTGGAGTTGGTCTTACTATTCTTGCTACAGATATAGAAGATAAAGCTTTAGTTCTTGAGATGGGGATGAGAGGTCTTGGACAGATCGAGAATTTATCTAAATATAGTGAACCCGATATTGCAGTTATTACTAATATTGGAACAGCTCATATTGGATTGTTAGGTACAAAAAAAAATATTACTTATGCAAAGTGTGAAATTAGTAAGTTCTTAAATCCCGAGGGAGTTGTAATAATTCCAGCAAATGATCTATTATTAGAAAAAACTTTAAAAGAATTTTGGAAAGGTAGAATTATAAAAGTGAAACTATTAAATATAGAAAATCAAAAGGAGAGTTTCAAGAAAGATGATAATTTGCGCGGATTTTATAATCCTTCGAATAAAACAATTTTAATTGAAGAAAATATCTTTGAAATTTCATTAGAGGGATTTCACAATGCTTCGAATTTCTTATTTGCTTATGCAGTTGCTAAAGAGCTAGGCATTGATTTTGCTAGTTTTAATAAATTTGATTTTGCAATTATAGGCGGAAGGAATAAAATTCTTAAATCAGTAAAAACAACAATATATGATGAATCATATAATGCTTCGCCAGAGTCAGTAAAAGCATGTATTAAAAACTTGCTTGAAAAACCCAGAAATAAATTTTTCATATTTGGAAGTATGCAAGAATTGGGAGAAGAATCTGAAAAATATCATAAAGAAATATTCAAATTAATAAATAATTCAGACATAGAAAAGTGTTTATTTATTTGCGATAAAAAAAATGAAAAAATTTACACCAATTATTTAAAAGATAAGAAAAAATTTTTAGTTTTAAATAATATCAAAGATATACCTAAAGAGATAAACAAATCTACAAAAAAAGGTGATTCTATTCTTATAAAGGGGAGCAGAAGTTGGCAACTTGAAAAAATTGTTGAATTAATCAATTAGATTAGGATTTCTTTCTTTTCCAATTTTCTATATTTACTTGCTTAGTTCTTGAAATTGCTAATGAATTATCTTTGGAGTCTTTTGTGATCACTGAACCAGCCCCTGTTGTAACTGATTCCCCGAGATTTATTGGCGCTACAAGAACTGTATTTGCACCAATACTGGAATTTTTACCAATTTTTGTTTGATGTTTTTTATGACCATCAAAATTTGCAGTAATAGTACCTGCTCCAATATTTGTAGATCTTCCAATAATAGAATCGCCAATGTAACTTAAATGGTTTACTTTTGATTCTTCTTCTAATTGACTATTTTTGATTTCAACAAAATTACCTATTTTGCTAAAGGAAGATATTTTGGAATTAGGTCTTATATGACTGTAAGGGCCAATTTTTATGTAATCCATTATCTGAGAGGCATAAACAGTAGAGTTTGAAATTTCACAACCTAATCCCACGTTAGAATTCTCAATAAAAGTATTTGGTCCGATAATGCAATGACTATTTATTTTAGTATTTCCTCTTATATGTGTATTAACCTCTATGATTACGTCCTTGCCAATTTCAGCTTCTTCACTAATTGAACAACTTGTTTTATTTATAAAAGTTACACCATTAAGCATATGCTTTTCTTTAATTAAATTCTGAATACTTTCCTCGCATTCTGAAAGTTGAATTCTGTTATTAATTCCTTGAAGCTCTCCATTATCCTTTACCTCAAGGCTTAAAGAATTTTTTAGCAAAGCTATTGTATCTGTTAAGTAAATCTCTTTTTGATTATTATTGCTTTGCAAAGTATTAATTATTTCTGACAATTTACCCCAGTTAAAACAGTAAACACCTGCATTTATTAATGGATTTTCTCTTTCTAGATTATTACAATCTTTTTCTTCAACAATTCTCTCAATAAAATCCCCCCTCAAAAAAACTCTGCCATATCCATTAGGATTTGTTTTCTTTGTAGTAATTAAGGAAACATCAGCATTTTTTGAATCGTGTAAATTTAAAAGTCTTTTTAGAGTGCTAGGCCTAATGAGTGGTACATCGCCGTTAAGTACCAAAAGTTTTCCTTTATGTTTTTTTACTTCTCGACAAAGTACTTGGATAGCATGACCAGTTCCTGATTGAGGTTCTTGAACTACAACATGGATTTTTTTATCATTTGGGATTGACTTTTGTACTTCTTCTGACTTGTGTCCAGTAATTACAAAAATTTTATCAGGTTTTAATTCAACACAAGAATCAATTACTCTTTGTAGAAGACTTTTGCCAGAAATTTTATGTAAAACTTTTGGCAATGAGCTTTCCATCCTAGTGCCCTTGCCTGCTGCTAATATGGCAACACTTAACATGTTTATTTGAAATCCTAATTTTAATTTAACTCTTAAAGGATAACTTCGTCATTCCCCACTTCTCTCTCCATTTATTAGTAGATAATAGATTTGATAAAAATTGCTCATCTAATCTTCTTCTGATTATATAGTCTTTACTAGAGTTCAAATCTTGATCTCTATATGGAATACTGGCTTTAGTTAAGAGATGTTCTTCTTCCATTAAAGATAATTTTTTAAAATTAAAATTAGGTTTCAATTTATTCTTATCAAATTTTGATATTGCGACAGTTCCCTGACTCCAAAAAGGTCTGTTTTTAGAACTTGGCTTAATAGTAAAAATTTCTAATCCAAGATTTCTTAAGGTTTTTCGTACTGCCGCCGATGAAGAATAAGTTATTAAATAACCCTGAGGATTAAGATTTTCTGTGACTTTAGATAAAAATTCAATTGTCCATACTTGTGGGCATTTTTGAGGAGAAAAACCATCTAAATAAATCAGATCGAATTTAATAGAGGAAGGAATAATGTTGATTTTTTCTCTAGCATCACCCCACAAAATACTGCATTTAAAAAATTGATCCTCAAAGTAATCTTTTCGATAAAGTGATTCAAATATTTTTTTGACTTTTGGATCCCATAATTTAAGGAAAGATTCGTTTCTAATTGAATATTCAAGAGGCTTTTTATCAATCTCCAATGCATACAAATTTAAATATGATTTTTGTTTAATTAATTTATTTAATAAAGAGGCCGAATTGTATCCTAAACCAAAACATATATCCAAAACATTAAGAGATTTGCCTTTAAATCTTTGCAAATTAGAAGTAGCTGTAAACTTTGAGTTTGTTTCCTCCAATGCGCCCAATAAACTATGGAAGTTTTCTTGAAAAAACACACTTCTTAGTGAGTAACTACCATCTTTAGTTAAAACTTCTATTAATTCAGACAAAAACTTTTTGGGCTAGTTAGTTAGTTTAGCCAGCTCTTCCCAAAAAGTGGGATACGAGACGCTAGCAGCATGAGATCCCATGATTTTTGAGGTACCTTTAGCAAGAAGTGAAGCAATAGCAAGACTCATTGCTACTCGATGATCTGTCTCACTATCTACCTCCGCAGAATGAAATTTTGATTGCCCATTAATAATCAACCCATCCTCTTTTTCTGTTATTTCAGCGCCAAATTTTTGTAACTGTCGTGCCATGACTTTTAATCGATCTGTCTCTTTAACTCTTAATTCTTGTGCATCCTTAATTTCAGAAATTCCATCACAAAAACAGGCAGCAACAGTAAGGATAGGAATTTCATCTATAAGTTTTGGGAGAATATCTCCTTCAATAGTGAATGATCTTAAATTATTTGAAGTTTTTACTTTAATAGATCCAATTGGTTCACCTGCAATAGTCGATTTATCTAAAATCTCATAATTGCACCCCATTGAATCCATTACATTTAAAATCCCTGTTCTAGTAGGATTTAATCCAACATTCTGAATTAAAACCTCTGAATTTGGAACAATAGATGCAGCAATCATCCAAAAAGAAGCAGAGCTTATGTCTCCAGGGATCAATATTCTCTGACCAATTAAGTTGCTTCCTGACTTAATAACTACATTCCTTCCTAATTCTCCTCTGATACTGATGTCTGCTCCAAATGCTTTTAGCATTCTTTCAGTATGATCTCTCGATGATGCTGGTTCAATTACAGAAGTAGTCCCAGAAGCATTGAGGCCTGCCAATAATATTGCCGATTTCACTTGAGCACTTGCCACTGGAGTTCCAATAACACATCCCCTAAGTTTTTTCCCATTAATTGAAATTGGAGCTTTGTTACCGCCTTCCCTTCCATAAATTTTGCCACCCATCAAAGATAACGGTTTGCCAACTCTTCGCATTGGCCTTTCGTTAAGAGAAGCATCCCCGGTTAAGATGAAATTTTTACCTTCTTGTGCGGCTAATAAACCCATTAATAACCTCATAGTGGTTCCTGAATTTCCACAATTGAGAATTTCTTTTGGCTCTTTTAATCCATCAAGACCCAATCCTGAAATCGTAAAAGGCTCATTTTTTTTTATTTCTGGAATATTTACACCTAACTTTCTTAGACAATCAGCAGTTGAAAGTGGATCTTCAGAATGTAAGAACCCCTCAATGGTCGTAACACCCTTAGCAATACTTCCAATTATTAGAGCTCTATGAGAAATAGATTTATCTCCAGGTACTTTTACTTTTCCTTTTAAATTAACTCCACCTTTTATTGTGCGGATATTATTCATTTTCAAATTAATTACTTGATAAGATTTCTGTAAAAACAAATTAGTTTTATATTATCAATAAGTTTGTTTTTAAAAAAAAAATAATCAAATTAAGTAACTGTTTTCTATAATAAATTCAGAAAAAGGACTTGATTATTAATCTTACTTATTATCACGTTGCAAAGGATGTTCCTGAAAATAGTCTAGACATCGCAGTAGTCATTGATGTTTTAAGAGCTACAACCACAATTTCTTGGGCTTTAAAAAATGGAGCTGATTCAATACAAGTTTTTGCTGATTTAAATTTATTAAAAGAATCGGCAATTAAGTGGCAAGCAGAAAAGAGACTAATGCTTGGAGAGAGAGGCGGAAAGAAGATTGAGGGCTTTGATTTAGGAAATTCTCCTTTATCAGTTACAAAAAAAGTTGTTCATGGTAAAAGACTATTTATGAGTACGACTAATGGGACTAAATCATTGCAAAAAGTTCAAAATGCTAAGCATTTATTTGCTATGGGGCTCCCAAATAGGAAAGCAGTTGCCGAAAAAATCATTTCATTACAAAGTAAAAATGTTTTAATACTTGGTAGTGGTTGGGAAGGCTCTTATTCACTTGAGGATTCCTTAGCTGCTGGTGCTTTGGCCTCATACCTTAAACAGAATTGTGATTTCGAAATTAATATTCTGAATGACGAATTACAAGCTGCTTTGGCACTTTGGGATGTCTGGAAAAATGATATTTTGAAATGTTTAAAAACAGCAACCCATGGCAAAAGATTGACAAGTCTTGGAGATTATGAGGATGATTTTAAATGTTGCTCTGAACTTGATTGCTTAGATATTGTTCCAGCTCAAGTTGAAAGAGGTGTGATTCGTGCCTCATGATTTACGGATTGGTTCATTAGGAGTAAAGTCTTGACTGATTTTTTGGTAGCTGCATTGCAAATTACAAGTACTTCAAATGTTGAAGCAAATTTTACTGAAGCAGAAGAACAGATTGAATTAGCTGCTAGAAGAGGTGCTGAGTTAATAGGATTGCCTGAGAATTTTGCTTTTTTGGGAGGAGATGATGAAAAACTTAGATTAGCTTCTGAATTGTCTGAGAAGTGTGCAAATTTCCTAAAAACTATGTCACAAAGATATCAAGTATTTCTTTTGGGAGGAGGGTATCCCGTCCCTGCTGGTGATGATAGTCATACTTTTAATAGATCAGCCTTGTTTGGGAAAGATGGACAAATTTTGGCAAAATACGACAAGATTCATTTGTTTGATGTTGATTTGCCAGATGGAAATTTATATAAAGAATCTTCCACTATTTTATCTGGAGCAGATTATCCACCTGTTGTAGATGTTCCAGGTTTATGCAAAATAGGATTGTCGATTTGTTACGATGTTAGATTTCCCGAACTCTATAGATATTTGTCTTCCAATGGTGCGGAGCTAATTATGATTCCCGCAGCTTTTACAGCATTTACTGGAAAAGATCATTGGCAAATCCTATTACAAGCAAGAGCAATTGAGAATACAGCATATGTAGTCGCTCCAGCTCAAACTGGTATTCATTATGGAAGAAGGCAAAGCCATGGCCATGCAATGGTAATTGACCCTTGGGGTACAGTTTTATCTGATGCTGGAAAAACTCAGGGAGCTGCAATAGCCCCTGCTGATAAAGAAAGAGTTAAGAAAATTAGGGAGCAGATGCCAAGCCTTAAACATAGAAAAAACAAATTGTTTCCAAACTAATGATAAAGTTTTTAGATAATAAACTTTCTCGTTATTTATCCGTTTTTTTATTTTTAAATTCTTCAATCCTTCCAGTTAAATCTTCGAGTGCTCTTGCGGCATGGGCTATAAAAACTAATGGGGTTTTAGAATTAAGAACTAAATCAAATACAAATTTAAAAGCATACTTTCAGAAGGCTAACCAAATATCGGGAGATAGATTCTGGGTAGATTTTCCAGGAGAATTAAAAAATCCCAGAACAATAAAAGGTAATGGCCCAATAAAAGAAATTAGATTAGGTAAACCAGATAAGGGCAAAACAAGATTAGTAATTGAATTCAAGGAAGAGACTTATTTGAAACCGTTGACTTGGCAAATGGTTGGCTTAGATCAAAATAGATGGAGAATTAAACTATTTAAGCCAAAATATTCATTTAAAAAGATTGGTGAAGGTTTAGTTGAAAAGAAAAGAGGAAATATCAAATCAAATCAAAATTTAATTTATAAGAAGAAAAACAATTATGGTTACTTAAAACTCCCAGAGGTAAAACGAAACAAGTATGAGGTTGTAATCGATCCAGGGCATGGAGGACCTGATCCAGGAGCAATAGGTATTGGTGGCATTAGAGAAACAGATGTTGTTCTAGAGGTTTCAAAAATAATTAAAAATTTACTTTCTGAGAAAGGTATCAAAGTAAGGTTGACTAGAACAAATGACGTTGATTTGGATTTACCTCCAAGAGTTTCCATTGCTAATAAAACGGATGCAGATATCTTTGTAAGTATTCATGCAAATGCCTCAAGAGGTAAAAGAAGAGACATAAATGGATTGGAGACCTTTTATTACAGAGGGTGGAGAGGAAGATTACTCGCGAAAAGAATTCAAAAACAAATTTTAAGAGTTTCCCCTGGGAGTCCAGATCGAGGAGTTAAACAAGGTCGATTTTATGTTATTAAAAATACTAGGATGCCTGCAGTTCTTGTTGAAATTGGCTTTTTAACGGGAAGATTAGATGCAAGAAGGTTAGAAAAAATAACACATCGAAAAAGATTAGCCTATGCAATTGCAAAGGGCATCCTCGAATATCTAGATAAAGTAGGGTGAAACTTAAAATAGGTATATTTGATAGCGGAATAGGTGGTTTTACTATTCTTAATTCTTTACTAAAAACGCGTAAAGATGTAGAAGTTTTTTATTTGGCGGATACAAAAAGAATACCTTTTGGGAACAAAAATTCTAAAGAGATAAGATTAATTGCAGAGCAGATTTGTACTTTTTTTGTTAATAAGAATTTGGATGCACTTTTAATTGCTTGTAACACTACAAATGCATGTGCGCTTGATATTCTAGAAGATAATTTAAAGGTCCCTTGTTTTGACCTTATAAACTCAGTATCGGAAATAGTTGATAAACAAATAATTGGTGTCCTAGCAACACCAACAACTGTTCGATCATCGTATTACAAGAAAGCTATAAATGATAAAAAAGAGAATACGATAATATTTCAGCAAGAATGTCCAGAATTTGTATCAGAAATTGAAAAAGAAAAATTAAATCATGATAAGTTAAATAGTCTTTCAGACTTATATTTAAGACCACTAATAAACAAAAATATTGAAGAATTAATACTTGGATGTAGTCACTATCCTTTAATTTATGACTTTTTAAGAAAAAAATTAGATTCAAATATAAAAATTATTGATCCATCGTTGGCATTAATAAAAAGATTTAATGAATCTTTTGCTATTCCAAAAACTAACCGCTATGAGAGTATTTCTTCCAAAAATGTAAAATTTTTTGTTACTTCAGAAAGAGATGAGTTTTCCAATAAAGTAAAATTTTGGCTTGGAATTAATAAAGAAATTAGGTTGGTTAACCTCCGAAGTAATGTTTGATTCCTTAAGATATAGAAGAGGACAATCATGAATACAGTTACAAAGCTACTACAACCAGTTGAAAATGATCTTGATGATCTTATTTTAGAACTGAAAAACTTAATAGGAGCTGGTCATCCGATTCTTCAAGCCGCAGCGGAACACCTTTTTAGTGCTGGGGGAAAAAGGTTAAGACCCGGTATAGTTTTACTGATTTCAAAAGCTATATCTCCTGGATTTTGCTTGACTACCAAACATAAAAGGCTTGCTGAAATAACTGAGATGATTCATACAGCCTCATTAGTTCATGATGATGTTGTTGATGAGGCGTCTACAAGAAGAGGCGTAGATACAGTTCACAGCAGATTTAATACCAGAGTAGCTGTCTTGGCGGGTGACTTTTTATTCGCTCAAGCAAGTTGGCACTTAGCAAATCTTGATAATGTACATGTAGTTAAATTACTTAGTAGAGTAATAATGGATTTAGCAGAGGGTGAAATCAAACAAAATTTAAATAGATTTGATTCGGCTCAATCTTTTCCTAAATACATCAACAAAAGTTATTGTAAAACAGCATCATTAATAGCCAATAGTTGCAAAGCAGCTGGAGTTTTGAGTGGGATTAATGACAAAAACTTAACCTCTTTGTACGATTTTGGCAAAAATATTGGTTTAGCATTCCAAGTTGTAGATGATATTCTTGACTTTACTGGAAATGATAAACAACTTGGAAAACCTGCTGTAAGTGATCTTGCTAGTGGTTATCTTACCGCCCCAGTATTATATGCTTTAGAAGAAAATAAACAATTGTCAGTTCTTATAAACAGAGAACTCGCTGAAAAAGATGATTTAGATGATGCTCTTAATATCATCATGAACTCTAAAGCTATTGAAAGTTCC
>CACBAW010000009.1 GCA_902537275.1 uncultured Synechococcaceae cyanobacterium | reverse complement strand
GTAATCCATCTTTTATTTTAACTTCTGAAGCTGCACAAGATATTCTTATACATTGATCAGCCCCAAAAGCTTTTCCAGGTACAACAACTAATCCGTAATCTTGAAGAGCTTTATTGCAGAAATCAACAGAAGTAATTGAGGAGTTAGGTAATTTTGGAAATGCGTAAAATGCTCCGTTAGGTTCTTCAATATAAATCCCATTTATATTATTAAGGCCCTCATAGAGAAGTCTTCTTCTTTGATCATAATGGCTATTTATCATTGAGAAAAACTCATTATTAATTTTTAAAGCCTCTAAAGCACCTTTTTGAACAAAAGAGCAAACATTACTTGTACTTTGACTTTGTAATGCTGAGGATGCTTTGATTACATCTTTGGGACCTACTAAATAACCTATCCTCCAGCCAGTCATAGCCCATCCTTTCGCAAACCCATTTATTATAAAAATTCTATCTTTTAAGTCATTTGCTAGTGAAGATAAACTGTAGTGTTTAAATTCTTTTTTAAGGATTAGTTCGTAAATCTCATCAGAAAGAATATTGATATTAGGATTTTCTCTAGCTAAATCGGCAATTTGTAATAATTCTTCCTTTGACATAACTCTTCCAGTAGGATTATTAGGAGAATTGATAATTATAAATTTAGTTTTTGAAGAGATTTTAGACTTCAAATCATCTATATTTATTTTGAATCCATCTTCTGCAGAAGAATTTGTAAAAATTGGCTTCCCACCTGCCAATCTAACCATCTGGGGATAACTTAACCAATATGGAGAAGGAATAATAACTTCGTCTCCAGTATTTAACAAGACTTGGAAAAGATTATATATTGCTTGCTTAGCACCATTTGTGACCATTACATTTTCAAATTCATAATTTAAATCGTTTTGAATTTGAAGTTTATTTGCAATTTCTTTTCGGAGATCTAAATTCCCCGCTGCGGGCCCGTACTTTGTGAATCCATCAAATATTGCTTTACTTGTGGCCTCTATAACTTCTTTTGGGGCATCAAAATCAGGTTCTCCTGCACTTAAATTGCAAATATCTACTCCTTCTGCAGATAATTGATTTGCTTTAGCACTTATCTGCAATGTAAGAGAAGGCTCAATTGAAAGTGCCCGATCAGATAAATTTACTTGACTCATTGATCTATGACTTTTCAAATATGACTTTTAATAATGACAAATGCATAAATTAAGAATAAATAAAACTATCACACTATGGTTTAATTTAGTTCATTTTCTTAATCTATTTTATTTTCATGTTTTGAGTTCTTAAGATAAAAATATTTTAAAGTTTTAATTTCGGTGAAAAGGTTAGTAATTGGTAGAGGAAGTGTATTTGCAGATTTGTTAATAATTGGTGAGGCACCTGGGGCACAGGAAGATTTAGAAGGAAAACCTTATGTAGGTAAATCTGGTAAGCTATTAAACGAATTATTAATACAAGCTGGAATTCACTATAAGAAGGATGTTTATTTTTGTAATGTAATTAAATGTCGTCCACCAAATAATAGAAAACCCACTGCTAGAGAAATTAATATTCATAAACCTTGGTTATTACAGCAAATAAAGCTAGTTGATCCGAAATTTATATTACTTACTGGTTCAACTGCTATGAGAGCTATTTTAGAAGTTAAAGATCCTATAAGTAATTTAAGAGGTCAATGGATTAAAAAATATGGGAGAGAAATTATGGTAATTTTTCATCCATCTTATTTGTTGAGATTTCCTTCAAAAGAAATCAATAAACCTTACCATCTAACTTTGAAAGACCTAGAGAATGTAAGTGGTAAACTATATGCCGTATAATTTAGTGAAATCCTTTTTGAATATCAAGAATTTTAATGTCATTAACTCAATCAAAAAAGGTTAATAGTATCTCCAAAAGATATTCAACTCATATTGAGAGAAGGATAACTAGAACAGTAATGGTGGGTGATGTTGCTATTGGAAGTGATTATCCAGTAAGAGTTCAATCGATGATAAATGAAGATACGATGGATGTCGAAAATGCTTACTTAGCTATCAAAAGGCTTCATGATGTGGGTTGTGAAATAGTAAGGTTAACTGTCCCTTCCTTAGCACATGCCAAAGCGGTAGGAGATATAAAGGCAAAATTACTAGAGAATAATATCAATACCCCCTTGGTGGCTGATGTTCACCATAATGGTATGAAAATTGCAATGGAAGTTGCAAAACATGTTGATAAAGTAAGAATTAATCCTGGATTGTTTGTTTTTGAAAAATCAGACCCTACAAGAACTAAATATACAGATGAGGAATTTGAAACTATTAAGCAAACAATACTTAAAAGATTTACTCCTTTAGTTGAAGTTTTAAAGGCTGAAAACAAAGCTCTAAGGATTGGAGTTAATCATGGGTCTCTATCTGAGAGGATGCTTTTTACTTATGGAGATACGCCATTAGGAATGACAGAATCTGCGATGGAATTCGTCAAAATTTGTGATGAGCTTGATTTTCATAACATAATTATTTCTATGAAAGCTTCTAGGGCTCCGGTCATGATGGCAGCTTACAGAATGATTGCAGATAGGCTTGACTCAGAAGGATATAACTATCCCTTACATTTAGGAGTGACCGAAGCTGGTGATGGTGATTATGGAAGGATTAAAAGTACTGCTGGAATTGGAACGCTTTTAGCAGAGGGATTAGGAGATACCATCAGGGTTTCCTTAACAGAGGCTCCAGAAAAGGAAATACCAGTGTGCTATTCAATTTTGCAATCTTTAGGATTAAGAAAAACAATGGTTGAATATATCAGTTGCCCTAGTTGTGGTAGAACACTTTTCAATCTAGAAGAAGTTGTAGATAAAGTTAGGAACGCCACCTCACATTTAACGGGCCTAGATATAGCAATAATGGGATGTATTGTTAATGGGCCAGGAGAAATGGCAGATGCTGATTATGGTTATGTTGGGAAAGGTAAAGGAACTATTGCCTTATATAGAAGGAAAGAAGAGATAAAAAGAGTACCTGAAGATGAGGGGGTTAATGCTTTAATCCAACTTATTAAAGATGATGGAAAGTGGATTGATCCTTAAGGATTTGTCAAATTTTTGAATTATTAATAAATTCTTTTTATAATAAAAAATATCGAATTATTTGAAGATAAAAAAATTGCTTAAAAAAAAATATATATTTCTGCTTGCGACATCCTTTTCTGGCCTGTTTTTAAATAATTTTGCAGAGGCGACAGTTTTAAATAATAGTTATAAGGAAGTAATTGATCATGTTTGGCAAATTGTATATAGAGATTTTCTTGATTCAAGCGGCAAATTTCAAAAGTCTAATTGGATTAATCTAAGAAAAAAAGTTTTATCAAAAACATATTCAGATAGCAATGAAGCATATGATGCGATTAGAGATATGCTTTCTAACTTAGATGATTCTTATACAAGATTTTTAGAACCTAAGGAATTTAATCAGATGAGAATCGATACCTCTGGTGAATTAACTGGAGTTGGTATCCAAATAGTTAAAGATAAAGAATCTGATGATTTAATAATTATTTCTCCCATAGAGGGCACCCCTGCATTTGATGCTGGAATTGAAGCTAGAGATAAAATATTATCCATAGATGATATTTCTACTGAAGGTATGAATATTGAGGAGGCCGTGAAATTAATTAGAGGACAAAGAGGTACTAAAGTAAAGCTTGAAATTCTTAGAGGTTCTAAATCCTTTTTTAAGATTTTATCAAGAGAAAAAATTGAAATAAAATCTGTATCAAGTAAAGTCAATCAAACCAAAAACGGCTTATCAATTGGCTATGTAAGAATTAAACAATTTAATGCAAATGCATCAAAAGAGACTAGAGATGCTATTAAGGATTTAGAAACAAAAAAAGTAGCAGGATATGTTCTTGACTTGAGAAGTAATCCTGGAGGTTTATTAGAATCAAGCATTGATATCTCAAGGCACTTCATTAACAAAGGAGTAATAGTAAGTACAGTAAGTAAAAATGGTTTAAAAGAAACCAAAAAAGGAAACGGTCAAGCTCTAACAAAAAAACCCTTAGTTGTATTAGTTAATGAAGGATCTGCTAGTGCTAGTGAAATAGTCTCTGGTGCAATAAAGGATAACAAAAGAGGAAAATTAGTTGGGAAGAAAACGTTTGGTAAAGGTTTAGTTCAATCTATGAGAACATTAGTTGATGGTTCAGGTCTAACTGTTACAGTCGCTAAGTATTTAACTCCGAACGGCACTGATATAAACAAATCTGGAATTATTCCAGACATAGAAGTAAAAATGAATATAAACCCTATACTCCAAAGAGAGATAGGAACTAGAAAAGATAAACAATATAGAGCTGGTGAAAAAGAGCTAATAAATATAATTAATAGAAAGAGTCAGATAAGCGAATTTAAGCCCGACACTACAAACCTTAATGCATTCCTTAAAATTTATAAGGAAGATAAAGTATTTTCATTAAATTAATTACTCATATCCAGCATTCTCTTTATTGGCACATAGGCTCTTCTTATTATTTCTGGGTCTAGTTCGATAGATGGGGAATTGTTTTTCAAACAATCTAGAATTTTTTCTAAAGTATTTAATTTCATATAAGGACACTCGTTACATTTACAACCTTCTACATCTGGGACTTCAATAAAAATTTTGTTAGGTTCTTTCTTTTTCATTTGATGAATTATTCCAGGTTCAGTTAGTACCATGTAAGTTTTAGATGGATCTTTACTCACGAAATCAAGCAGCTTACTTGTTGATCCAATAAAATCTGAGAGAATTAGTAAATTTTGACTACATTCAGGATGAGCAATGACTTTTGATCCTGGATTTTGATATTTTAATTTTAGAAGTGCTTCTTCACTAAACGATTCATGAACAATACAGCTGCCAGGCCATAACTTAAGATCTCTTCCTGAATTTTTCTGTACCCATCTCCCAAGGTTCTGATCTGGTGCAAATATTATCTTTTTTTCTTCAGGTATCTTTTTAATTAATGAAACTGCATTACTGCTTGTACATATCAGATCACTTTGAGCTTTTACTTCTGCAGTACAATTTATATAACTTACGACATAGTGATCTGGATTTTCTTCCCTGAACTTTTGAAATTTATCTGAGGGACAATCGTCTGCTAATGAACACCCTGCGTCAAAATCTGGCAATAAGACTGTTTTATTAGGGCTAAGTATTTTTGCAGTTTCGGCCATAAAGTGCACACCGCAAAAAATTATTATATCTGCGTCATTATTTGCAGCTTTCCTAGATAGATCTAATGAATCGCCAATAAAATCTGCAATTTCTTGAATCTCTGGAGCTTGATAATAGTGCGCAAGAATAATTGCATTAGCTTTTTCGCAACGCTCCTTTATTTCAGAAATCAAATCCTCTTCATTTTGAACTGATTTCTGTTTTGCAGTAGAAGTTATACTGGTCAGGATTTAGAATATCTCTAAATAGATTATATGCCTTTAAACAGAAAAAATTCTGACAAATTTAAAAATTGCTATTGTTGGTGACTGTCATGGTCAATGGTCTGAATTAGACTTGAAAGTTTTATCGATTATCAAACCAAATGTTGTTTTGTTTGTTGGTGATATTTCTGAGGGAAGTGTAAAAATAATTAAAAAAATCAATGAGATCAAAATTCCTACTTATGTGATTTTAGGAAATCATGATAGAGGGAAAGATTCTACAGGGGAAACTCTCTCAAAACAGATACGTGTCCTTGGTGAAAAATATTGTGCATGGGATTTGAAAGTTTTTAATAATCAAATAAATTTATTGTCTGCTAGACCATGTAGTTCTGGGGGCGGCTATTATCTTTCGAAAGAAGTTAAAGGTGTTTATGGACCCATCACCGAACAAGATTCAATAAATAAAATTATCAAATGTTCGGAAAAGACTGTAGAAGATATACCTTTAATAATTATGTCTCATGCTGGCCCTTCGGGTTTAGGTTCAGAACCTAAAAGCATTTGTGGGAAAGACTGGAAATTACCCTCTTTAGATTGGGGAGATAGAGATTTGTCTGTTGCTATCTCTCAAATACAAAAAAGAAGAAAAGTTGATCTTGTAATTTTTGGTCATATGCACAATCGGCTTAAAAGAAATCTTGGTTTAAGAGAGATGTTTAAAATTGATAGCAAAGGGACAATTTATTTCAATACTGCTGTAGTGCCAAGATATAAAACTGATGAGGATGGGAAATTACTTATTAACTTTTCTTGGATTGAGTTTGAAAAAAAGGAATTAAGAAATGTCTCTCACAGATGGTATTCAGAGTCTGGTGAAATTTGTGAAGAAAATAAATTTTTTTAGGATTTGATATTTTTGTTTATTTTTTAAGTATTTTTAGGCTTTTCATATCTTGAAAATAATGTTTGAGACAAGATATAACCTGCAATTCCTGCGGCTGTAAAAGCTAAACCATTTTTAAATAAAGGTAATAAATCATTTGTTCTGGATATTATCGGTGCCAAACCAAAAATTCCAAATAACATTCCCCATAAGGGAGAAAGAAGAGCTAAAAATCCAATTGATATGACTTGACCTTCTTTTCTTGGAGCAGATGCAAAACCTGCTACTAAACCTCCAAGAATAGATGTACATAAAGTCCAAATATATTGCTCTTTGGGTAGGCCAGGGACAACTTGGCATCCTCCTCTTTCGAGGCAAATCTTTACTGAATCAATTGCATCTAATACTGCCCCATCCTCACCATGATCTTTAACATAGTATTGGTTGCCAAATCTTGTTTGAAGTTCAACCCAAAATAACCTTGGCATAAAATTAAAATAAGCCTCTCCGACGTTAAAGTTCAGCAAATTCCCCCCTCTAGGATCCGCAACTATCAACAAACTTGTCTCATCTAAATCCCAATAGTCCTTTATTGCGCTACCAGGAGAACTATCAAACTGAGATAAATATTTAATTTTCCACCCACTTTCAATTTCTAGATTATTGAGCTTTTCCTCTAAAGTTTTTTTCTGATTAGGGCTTAATGTTTTAGCTAAATCAATTACTGGTGTTTTTTCTTCTGGTAAGAGATTTGGATTATTTATAGCGAAAACGGGTTTATGTGAAATTAAAACTAATATAGATAGAAATATTCCTAATAAATAGTTAATCTTTGAAGGCATAAATAAGTTCTGTCTTTTTATATTTTCGCCGATGAATAGCTTACCCGCGAATAATCCAGATTGGTTAGTAAAAAAAATAATAAAAATGGGTGGGACTATAAGTTTTTATGACTTTATGAATTTTGCATTAAATGATCCTAATTATGGTTACTACGGCAGCGGTAAAGCTGAGTTAGGCGTTCGAGGAGATTTTGTCACATCACCCTCTTTATCTGATGAGTTTGCTTTTTTGGTTGGTAAACAAATAAAAGATTGGTTGATTCAGTTCAAAAATAGTTTTTTATCTCATCAGAAATTAGCTGTAATTGAATTTGGAGCAGGAGATGGAAGCTTAATGAGTGGATTAATTAAATATTTTTTAGAAAATAACAAGAATTTTTTGGAAGGAGTTTCTTTTGTAATTATTGAACCTAATGAAGGGATGGTAGAAAAACAAAAAAATAAATTGGAAGAATTTTTAAACTTAGGCATTGATATTTTATGGAAAGGTTTGGAAGAAGTAGAGGAAAATAATATAAATGGAATAGTTCTTGCAAATGAGGTTTTGGATGCTTTGCCAGTAGAGAGAATTACCTTCTCAAAAGGAAAATTACTTCGACAAGCAGTTTCTATAGACAAAAAATCTCATAAATTATATTTTGATGAAATGCCAATTACAAGTGAATTAAGAAAAAGTATTGAACTTGCTAAAAGTGAGTTGGGCATTACTATCCCACCTGAAGATGCTCTTGAAGGATGGACCACAGAATGGCATATAGATAACTCAAAATGGTTAAAAGCTATTTATCAGAAAATTGATAATGGTATTTTATTGATAATTGATTACGCTAAAGAAGCTAAAAAATACTACACCTCTAAGAATTCTGATGGGACGATAGTTTCTTATGAAAATCAAAAAATGACGAGTAATGTCCTAGATTCTCCTGGAAATTGCGATTTAACATCTCATGTGTGCATAGAAACTTTAATTAATGATGCTGAGACTTATGGATTTGATACTGTTGGAATAACTAAACAAGGAGAGGCTTTGTTGGCACTTGGATTAGCAGAGAGACTTTATGGGATTCAGAAAGAAATTAAAGAGGATTTATCAAATGCCCTTCTTAGAAGAGAGGCATTACTTAGACTCGTTGATCCTGTTTGTTTAGGTGATTTTAAGTGGTTTGTTTTTAAAAAGTTTAATGATAAGAAAATGAATATAAATTCAACCTATTTGCGTTAAGAAAAAAACTTTAAAAATAATGAATCTTCTACGTCATTATATATATTAACTACACCAATTTCTTTCGGTAATATAAATCTCATTTTGCCATCACGAACTTTTTTATCGCCCATAAGTATTGTTAGAACGTCTTCTTTATTTATTTTGGGGATCTC
Source organism: uncultured Synechococcaceae cyanobacterium (assembly GCA_902537275.1). GTDB lineage: Bacteria > Cyanobacteriota > Cyanobacteriia > PCC-6307 > Cyanobiaceae > Prochlorococcus_A. The sequence continues at coordinate 23,753 of CACBAW010000009.1, read as the reverse complement.
GGTAGGAAGATCGTAACTCTTCAAAAGATTCTTCTGTCTCTCTAATTCTTCTTTAGACCATAACCCTTTCTCAATTGCGATTTTCCCCGCAATATTCATACCAATTGATATTGCCTCACCATGTAAAAATTTGCCGTATCCACATAAATTTTCAATAACGTGACCAAAAGAATGACCATAATTTAATATTGCTCTAAGACCATTCTCATGTTCGTCTTGTGAAACAATATGAGACTTTGTTTTAATTGAACTATCAATTACTTTAATTAGATATTCATTTTTGAGATTTATAAGTTCATTTTTGTTTTTTTCAATTTCTAAGTATTCGAAAAGTTCTTTATCTCTTATTACTCCGTATTTTATTACTTCGGCCATGCCTGCACTAAATTCTCTTTTGGGCAAACTTTTTAAAGTTTCTGGATCAATAAAAACTGCTTTAGGTTGATTGAAAGCTCCAATTAAATTCTTACCTTTTGGATGATTTACTCCTGTTTTCCCCCCCACAGATGAATCAACCATTGATAATAATGTTGTGGGAATCTGAATATATTCGATACCTCTCAGCCAAGTCGCAGCTGCAAAACCACTTACATCTCCAACAATTCCTCCTCCAAGGGCAATAATTATTGAATTTCTATCTAAGCCAAATTCAAATGCCATATCATATATTTCACTTAAGGTTTTTAAGTTTTTATATGATTCCCCAGCCTTGATAAGAAACATTTTGGCCTGAAATTTATTATCGTTTAAATTATTTAAAAATTTTTCTCCATACAAATTTGATATTTCTTCATTTGAAATCACAAGTATTTTTCTATTTTTTGTTATTCCAATTTTTAAAAGTTCTTCGCTGATATTATTCAGTATCCCTGCTTCTAGAGTTACTTCGTATGACTTATCACCTAATGGGACTAATATTTTTCTTTTATTCACAATTGATTACCTATTTAAAATTTATAAATATTTGGTATTAAATACTTTATATATTAGCAAAATCTAAGCTCTAGATCCTTAAAAATTCAGTTGTTAAGAATTAGAAATGGTAATAAAATCGTGCTATGAGTTTTAAAAAAAATATAAACGATATTAAGAAAAATTATTCCTTAGGAATAATTGGAGGTGGTCAGCTGGCTTTGATGTTAACCGAGGCAGCAAAAAAAAGAGATCTAGAAGTATGTGTGCAAACAAAATCTTGTGATGATCCTGCTGGTTTAAAAGCAGATCATGTCATAGAAGCTGATCCTTTAAAGATAAGAGGCAATAAATCATTAATTAATGAGTGTGAAAAAATAATTTTTGAAAATGAATGGATAAAAATAGATAAATTAAATTTGATTGACAATAAAGATATTTTTGTTCCAAGCCTTAATGCAATTAAGCCATTAGTAGATAGGTTTTCTCAAAAAAAATTAATAGAAAGAATGAATATTCCCTGCCCAAAATGGATAAGTATTGAAGATTTTAAAAATCTCTCGGATGAGGAAATTAATAATTGGACTTTTCCTCTAATGGCAAAATCAAACAAAGGTGGATATGACGGTAAAGGGAACAGAAAAATAAAGACAAAAGAAGATTTAGATTCTTTTTTAACAGAGAATAATTCTGATGAATGGTTAATAGAAGAATGGATAGAGTATGAAAAGGAACTGGCTCTTGTTGGTTCGAGAGATAGGACCGGTAAGATAAGATTCTTTCCAATAGTTGAGACGTTCCAATCAAACCATGTTTGCGATTGGGTTCTTGCACCTGGAACAAATGAATACGATTTGAACTTATTTGCAATAAATATTTTCTCTTCAATAGTCAATGAACTTAATTACGTTGGAGTTTTAGCTATTGAATTCTTCTATGGAGATAATGGTCTTTTAATTAATGAAATAGCTCCTAGAACACATAACTCAGCTCATTTCTCTATTGAAGCTTGCACCTCAAGTCAGTTTGATCAATATGTTTGCATTTCTTCTGGGATAATGCCACCTGAAATTAAAATGAACTGTGAAGGTGCAATTATGGTAAATCTATTGGGGTTAAAAAAGAATTTCCCAATCTCAATGGAAACCAGAATTAAAATGTTATCTGAAATTGAGGGTTCTAATATTCATTGTTATGGCAAATCTCGCGAAATTCTGGGAAGAAAAATGGCTCACATCACATTTTTATTAAATGGTAAAACGCATTCAGAAAGATATGATGAAGCTCAAATTTTATTAACTATGGTAAGAGACATTTGGCCATCTCCAAATGCATAAAAAAATAAGTTAGAGTTAGATTACTGGATCTTTGGTTAAGTTCTTCTTTATGTGCTCTGATCTGACTCTCTTTCGACATGAGGAGACTGTCGTGATGCGGTAGTAAACCGATCTTGTAATCGGAAACGAAAGCCCACTTTGAATCCTCTTCTGGCATTTCCAGGTCGATGCAGCAGAGAACTGACGGGGATCCGGTGTTACCTATCAAAGTGCTTGTTAAAACAGGCTTTTGGTGGGTATTTTATTTTTTTGGAATAACTGAGCTGTTTTTATTCTCTATAAGTGTCAATAATTTATTTGCCAAAATACTTGACGATCCACTTCTAATATATTTATATTAGTAGTACACATGTATTACTAAGTCATGACTTTAGGAGGAGCTAATGTTTGGACTAATTTTTCTTACGGTTATCGTAATGAGTCCCCAAGTGGTTGGTTGCTTAGTCCCGACCGCAACAGATTAATTTTATTTATAAGGAATAAAAAATCTCCAAGAAATAGTATTAGAATTTTTGCTCATACATATTATGCAAATGATCTTGGTGAGCCAATTGCAATTAAATCATCCACTCAAATGTATTTGGATAATGCTTGGGATAAATGGCATGACCTTCAATTAGAAGGTTGGACTTTTGAAGAACTTGAATTACCTGAATCTGTATGACTAACTTAAATCCAATCAAAAAGAAATTATCAAAAGTAGATAGAAAGATATCTATGCAAGATCCATCAAAATTATTAGCAGAATTTTTTAATGGTGTTGTCATTGAACTTGATGAAGACTATAAATATGACTCATAAAGAATTGATAGATCAAGTTTCCGCAAATTTATTTAAACAAAGTGGAAAGTTAGAAAGTAGAAGATCTTGGTTGGCAATGAGAAATTATCTTGAACAATTAGATACCGAGCAACTTAAATCCATGCTTAAGGACCACGGATGATTTAAAAACTTTATTTAGTTTTTATTTTTTTCTTAATTCTCAGAAAACCGTAAGTTGCAAAGCCAACCAAAAACATATCCAAGTAAATATGCCAAGTAGGAAAAATCTGGTGAATTAATTCCATTAACGTTTTATTGCCACTTGCCAATAAGGATAATCTAAATTTGATTTTTCTCTAATCAATTGTAATTTTCTAGAATTTATTTTTACTACTATTCCATCTGTTGGATATTTACTAAAAAGCTTACCTTCTAGCCATTGTTTTCTAAAAACTTTAACTTGGCTCGTAAAGTTGCATGAAATATCCTGAGGGATTGTGAAGCCAAGCTTTGAAAGACTCTTTTTGGACTCATATTGGTTAAGTGTTGAATTAAGTATTTGAAATGCGCAGAAGCTAAGATTTTCAGAAAATCCTTCTTTAGCTCTTAGAAATCCAGAAGCGATTCTCTGGGAGATATTTGGAATTTGGTTGGGTGCATATAATTCACCTCTAACTTGAAGAACTCCTTGTAAAGGGAGATTATTGGGAATGTCTTGGACTTTAATAAGTTTACTAGTAACGTCTGCCCCTTTTCTTGAAATTGCTTTCTCCAAGGTACCATTCCTATATTGCAAAGCAACAGCACAACCATCAATTTTTGGTTCAATTAATAATCTGGTATCTACTAATAATCCTTTCAAAAATTCATCTATTGAATCCTTTTCTAATGAAGGCAAAACTAGTTTATTTTTCTTTTTAAAGTAATCACAATTAGGGTTTGTTCTTGATAAATTTTTTTCAAGTTGGTCGAACTGCTTATCAGAAATTAAAGCATTACCATTTCTATAATTATCGTCATAACATTCAACTCGTTCTTCTAAATAAGTCTTCATTTAATACGATGGCTTAAGTTTTTGGCTAGGTATCCAACTTGGTTTATCTATAATCCATTTTTCTCTATCTTCATATTTAACAGTCCATAAAAGAAATGAAGAAATTTCTTTTAGAGTTATGCCAACCAAATATTTTGTTTTTGGACTTATTGATATAAATCCAAATAATAATATCAATAAAATAAATTTAAACATACCTTTAGTCATTTAAAAACTCAACGTAATTTTTGCGAACTTTTTAATTAATGCAATTCTTATAACCTTCAATCTTTGCTAGTTCATCAATATTCAAACCTGTTTCTTCTAGTAAAGTTTCTCCTATATCGTCCTTATTAAATTTAGTTAAAGCTCCTTTAGTAGAGTATTTAATACATTGGTTTTTGTATTTTGCTTCTTTGACAACAGGAGATAAATAAAAACCAAACAAGATGATAAAAGCTCCATAGGTTACAACTTTTCTATGTTTTTTCCACCATTCATAAAATTTATTGGACACGAAAAATAAATGAATATTTTCTATTTTAAATTGACTGTCAACAAATTACTTTAGAAAATTAAGTATTGCTTATTTTATTGTTTTTTCATTAATATATTTAACCCAAGAATAATATCTTGATTTTCTAATCCTTTGCTCTTTCGAGACTAGTCTATCCGCAGATTCTAGGGGCGATTCTCCTTTCTCAACTTTTGTTGTAATAGAAATACCAAAACCTTTTGCTTCAATTTTTGCAATGCCACCCTCTAAAAAAAATAAAAAAGACCAACCTTTGTTCCATCCTAAATAGAAGGGATTTCGATACATTGCATTCTTTTGAAAATACTCTTTAAATGATATTTTCCTTTTCAAGGACTTACTTGTATTCACTATTACCAAATAAGAAGTTAACGGCTGATTATTTCTGGAAAGAAATTTTTGTATTTAAATAATTATCCAGAGGAATACTTGACATCTACTAGTAGTACATTTATATTAATAGTACAAGTGTATCATCTTTATGACTTCAGGAGTCGCTAATGTTCGGACTTATTTTTATCGTGGCAGTCTTATTGACCCCCCAAATGGCTGGTTGTTTAACAAAAAAAGTGGTTTATTAATTTTTTTTGAGAGTTATAAGAAATCTGTATCTAATAACTTAAAAGTATATACTCATCTTTTCCATGCAAATGAATTAGGTGAACCAGCCCAAATTAAAAATTCAAGGCTTCATTCTATTGAGTGTGCTTGCGAAACATGGAATGAATTAATTTCAGGAGGTTGGCAAATTGTTACTACTAAATTCCAGTAATCATGATCAAGGTAAATCCGTCAAAATGGGAATATCTAAAAGAATCTACCCTAAAACGAAAACGAACAAAGATTTGTATTACTTGCAATCACTTTCGCTACAGTACTACAGAAACTTTTGCTACTAACTTGATTTGTCCAAAATATGAAAAACGCATACCACAGGGTGATCATTTACTTAAAGGCTGCGAGTATTGGGAAAGAAATAGGACGATATTTTCTCCTGAAGGATCTTAATTATTCTCTAATTAAACTTCTAAAGGTAGAGATATTTAATTATGTAAACAAAGCATTATTTTATACAACTTAAAAAATTCTTTTTAAGTAATTTTGAAGAATCATGCAGTTCTATTTTTCCATATTTTTATTAGTTGTGCTTACATTTTTTGCACTTTTATTAGATGCACCAGAATTGGCTTCTTTAATTCAAACATTTTAGAAAATAATAATTCAGCATTTTTACTGATTTACTTTCTTTATAAGTAACGTTTAGGTTTAACTTGTTGAATAGGAGGGATCTAATGATTGACAGTCCACCAGAGGAGTTAAATTATAAAATTTAAATCTAAATAAAACTAATGCTAAATTTGGAATGAACCTTATATTTGAGATTCATTCCTTTTTAATTTCTTTCTAAGAAATGTAAATTATAAATATTAAATTTTTAAGTAAAAAATCTGTTCACATCAAAATGATTTGATGGCTAAGTCTCTTTTTTGATAATCGCTAACTTTACCTGAATCCAAAACCAGTTTTTTGTTCTTCCTTTTCTTCCCATTCATTTGTAATTAGTCTTAGTAAACTTTTAATTTCTAAATTCGTAACATCAGCTTCTTTTTGAAGATTTATACAAATATTTTGAATCTCCTCAAAAGCATTATCAATTAATACTGTTTTTTGATCTGGATTAGCCATAGAATTTTAAAATGCTCCATTACAGTTAAAACCACTGCAGTTAATGATCCTAAAAATGTTCATTATGAAATTATGGAATCTTTCATCAAAAAAAAATGCCCAGGTCGTAAATATTGCAAAACTAGAAAAAGCAAAAGCAACATATTGAAGCCAATGAATTCCATAGCTGTCTATGCCATTTTTATCAAAATCAGAATTACTCAAATACCTTTTTTTACATATAATAAAAATTTTTTTTTTAAAAGGAGAGTTTGTTTTGAACGGGATACTTTTTTCTTCTTAAATAAACCCAGGAATTATCCACCCAAAAAGACCGTAGTTTATTATTAAAGCCAAAAATCCAATCATAGCTAATCTTCCATTTGTTATTTCGGCATTTTTCCAGAATTTACCCATATAATTTTTAATTTTTTTCGAATTTTTATCTATCAAATAATTTGGTTCTAAAGGTTCCTGTAACCTTTTGATGGCGTATAAAGAGAATTGTATTGTAATTGCGATGATAACAACTATAAAACTAGTAAGAGCATCCATTTTTAAATTTCATAGGTGATCAATTGGTAGCCAAAGAGCAAATGAGGTTTGTATGCATCAAACAGTTCCTTATTTCTGCTTTATTGACGGAAGAATTCCTTTAATTATTAAAGAATGTAACATATTTAAAGAAAATTAGTATGAATTCTTACCTTTTCTTTGGATTTCACATTTTTAAAGACTTTAATGTTACATTTATGTGTCTGTAATATCTCAAGAATGTTTATAATTGAGATACAAAATTAGCTTTAAAATCTTATTTCTTCCAATCAAGTAGAGTATAGAAATTTTTTTTAAAAGAATATATATTAAATTTTATTTATTAAAAATAATTTTTAACAACTAGAAATTATTACTTTTGTTTAGTCTCTGGAAGGTAAAATTTATTGCCTAATGTATATCCAATTGACATAAGTACGAACCCAATAAGTTGAGGTAAATGAGAATTTGCTAAAGAAATTTTTTCAATCATTTCTCAATCTATAAAAACTTATAATAATAAAAAATTTTTAATTATGTAAGTCTATTTTTTTTTGAATCTTTTATTTCCCCAGATTTTTTTAATGAATTAACAAGTCTTTCATTTTCTGTTTTTAAGTTTTCTAATGCAGATTTTGTGAATTGTTCTTTAGCCTCAAATTTTGCTGAACTTATAACTTTTTTATTAGGCAGTTTTTTCTTTGGTTCTGGCTTCATATTAAAAAACATTTTAAAAATCTTAGAAGTTATTTTTTTTGTATTAGGTATTATTTTTTACATTTTTCTGCTTAATAATATTTGTTTACATAAACAATTTAATCTTTATCTTTTGGGAGCCTTAACCATCCAGAAGTCCATTCTGATTTTAGTTTTACCCATAAGATCCTTTTAATATCTTTTTTATTTTTGGTAGGGAAAATATCAACCCATCTATCTTCATTTTTACCGCCATAAGCTTTAACCTGAAAATGCCTATTTCCATTAATTGTTTTTGGTGCTGTCCAGCAAAGAGTAGGAGGCCATTTCATGAGAAATTTTAAAAAGTTAAAAAACTAAAGGTTACTTTGCCCAGTCAAAACTAAACCATAATATGCAATCGTGCCAAGAATAAGTACGATACCGAGTATTCTAATAATCATTCTTTAATATTTTAAATTCCAATTATCTTAAAGAAGTTTTATAAATTTGAGTTGAAGATTTAATATTTTCTAATTTTTCCGTTTTTTACTTCTAACTTTGGAGTGGCAAGATTCAGGATGCCATTCATTCTGAATCTTGCCAATAAATTCATATATAAATGAATCGGGACATCCAGTTTCTTTTTGAAGTTCTGAAAGTTCTTCTTTAATGAATTCATAAACACTCGTTATTACCCCTAAATTTTGTTCTTGGGAGGGAACCCATTTTTTATTCTCCATTAATATCTTTAAATATTTTCCACAATATCGTAATAGGTTATGTCTTCATTATCAGCATCTGAGCAACATATATCTCCATATAATTCCTCTAACAAATCGTATGCATCTGAATACTTATCAAAGCTTTGAGCGGTTAATTCGTCATCTTTTCCATCAATTCTAATTAATTTGTAGGCCATATTTTACTTAGATGCAAAAAGTATTTTTTTTTGATTCATTAGATCATCTTATAAATAAAAATCTTATTTAGGAGTATTAGTTGGGTAAAGCTTCTGAATTTTATTTTTCTGAATTTCTATTTTTCTTCTTTCATATTTTTTTGCCATTATTTTTCTGATAAATAATTGTGGGATAAGCCAAACTAATGCAATAGCTACAGCCATGAAAGCAGGATTTCTCCACGTTAACCTAATAATTTCTTGTATAAATTCTTGATTGAAAATTTCCATACATTAAATTTTGATGATTAAATTACATGCTTGCTTGCTTTTATAAAAATTTTTAAAATACTACAACTTATCATACCCTTAAAAAAATCTAAAGAGGATTTTTATAAATTTTTTCTTTTTCTAGTCTGTTTTCTTTTATATTTGGATTTAGATTGATTTTTTATTTTTTACATTAGAGATGTCGACTTATCTAATTACAGGATCAAATAGGGGTATTGGATTAGAACTATGTAGGCAAATTCAAAAGAGGGGAGATATCGTAATTGCAACGTGTAGGAAAGGTTCAAAAGAACTTAGAGATTTAGGAGTGAGAATTGAAGAAAATATAGAAATTTCTTCTGATGAGTCGATAACAAATTTGTGTAAAAAACTATCCGGAGTTAATTTAGATTGCTTAATTCATAATGCAGGAATTTATGAATTTAATTCTTTTGAAAATATAGATAAAAAAAGTATTAGGCGTCAATTTGAAGTAAATGCATTGAGCCCAATATTTATGACTCTATCACTTAAACATCTTTTGAACAGATCTTCTAAAGTTGCTTTTATCACAAGTAGAATGGGATCTATTGAAGACAATACATCTGGAAGTTCTTACGGTTACAGAATGTCTAAGGTAGCTTTGTCTATGGCAGCAAAATCACTTTCCATAGATTTATCACGAGAAGATATTTATGTAGCTATTTTGCATCCTGGGTTAGTTAGTACAAGAATGACTGGCTTTACAAGAAATGGAATTAGTCCTGAAGAATCAGCAAATGGCCTTTTAAAACGTATTGATTCATTAAATAAAAATAACTCGGGTACGTTTTGGCATGCCAACGGAGAAGTTTTACCTTGGTAATACCTATATTTTTATTTTTAAGAGATTTATATCGTAGATTTGTTAAAAAACTTTTAAATTTTTAACTTATTTCTTTCCTTGTTTAATTCTTTTAGTTATCTTTAAAAAAATACATTAGCAAAGGAGGTGATTCATTGTCGTATCTACCGAAAAATGCGGTTATGAAAGAGACCGTGAATTCAATATCTTCATCACATTCATTGGTCTCTTTTTCTTTGATCAAGAAAAAAGGTTTTATAATCAATAGATTTATATAAATCAGTTACTTTGTTTAATAAAAGCTCTGCATCTCAAAAAGTTGCAGAGTTTTTTTTATGAATTTAAATAATCTTTCAAAGTGTATGCTATCTTTTTTGCCCAAAATATATTAAAGCTAAAAAAGATATAGTGCTTACCAAAGCGATTAAATACCACCCAGTTGAGGAGTTGCTTGTTACTTCTGTCATTAATTCTGATTTTTGTCTGAGTAATTTATTATTTGAGTGAAAATGACAATTGATATCAATAAAAAAATTAAAAGTATGTAAGTTACGTTCATTTATAGAAAGATGCTAATTATTAAAAAAATTATTCCTAGAACAACCGTAACAATTGCTCCATCAACTAATAAGTCTTTCCATGTATAACTTTTAAGCATCCTTTTTTTATCTTCTTCACTCATAAGGTTTTTCAACCACGTCCAATCTAAAAGCTTCGTCAATGCAACACCAAAAATTAAATGACCAATCAAAATACCAAACAGATCAATTCCAGAAATATCTTTCGTGAGGCTTGTAATAATAAAAAAGGCCACTAGCTTTCATCTTTATTAGATAAGGCTCCACCTTCTTCTTTGTATTTTTCCCAAGCCTCGCTTATTTTTGCCTTAGAGAAATTTTGTTTTCCCTCAGAGAATTTATTTTTGAGATTATTTAAACTATTAGTAAGTTCTTTTTTTGTTGGTTCATCAAGAAAGTTTGATGTTAATTTCCATAAATACCAGCTACTAGCTAGAAGAAGAATTAATCCGAGTAATTGCATATTAGTTTTTCACCATCCTACAACTTTTCAAATGGTTTCGATAAATTAATTAATTTAATATCTGCGGAATTTTTTTGACATAGATAAAAATTTAAAATTTTAACCAGTGGAAAAATATTCTATCCAGCAACCATATTGTTAAACCCCCTTCTAGGAAAGCCAACCAGTACATCCCATAATCAGAAAATCCCATTTGTTCTTTTACTGTTTTAATTAATTTTTTGTGAGCTTGAATGAGATCCTTCATGAACAATCAAATTTTTTAAACCTGTTGTATTTCTTTAATTAAAAAACCCTTCCCATAGCAAGATAGACATGTTTTAGTCTCATCTAATGAAATTCTAAGAAAACCTGCTCCATTACATCTAAAGCAATTTACTTTAGTGTTTGAATAGATTTTTGATTTAATTTTAGCAGCACGATTTAAGTAAGAAACAGTTTCTTTACGACCGTTTGCTTTGGCAGCTTTATTCAAAAGCTTTTTGTAGTTGACTTTAAGTTCTTGGGTATTCATCTTTTAACTAAAACTAGTTTTCAAATATAGGTAAAAAGAAGCAATAAATAATTAAAAAAAAGCCCTATGAATTTACCGTTTATATTTCTAATCTGATCTCATATTGAGATTAAATTAATATAACGGATAATTTCTTTTATTGTTTATTTGAGAGTACTATTTTTTTATTTTTAACAGAAAATTTATATTTAATGAACTAATTTTAAACCCTTAGAAAATGTTTAATTGTTTTATTTAGCAGAATAAATTTTAAATTAAAGAGTTTTCTTGAAAAAATATCATTTTGGTAAACAAAGAGACTATCCAGCCTTTTTTAGGTTTTTAACTAAAAAATCATTTTCGTTAGTAAGTAAACCAAACTTTGATTTCTTAAGTTTTTCTTTGATTTCAGAAGTCGAATTTTTTTTAATTTTGTTGGTGTTCATAAATTTAAAATCAATCTTTAAAAAAAATGGCACAAACAATCCTACTGATCATCAAAACAAAATGTGGATATATTTTTTTAAAAAGAGAAAATATTTTATTTTGCACATAGAAGATTTAATTTAATCAACATATTGTGGAAAACCCTGTTGAAAAACACTAAAAAAGTGGATAACTCTCGGGGAGCATGATCAAAACAAGCTTTTCTGGAATACTTTTTAAGTATTAATACTTCATCCAGAAAAGGTTAAATATAGTTTAAGATGCACCATAACCTATTGTCATAACTGTGGGATCATTACTTTTATATTTATAAAAAGGATTTTATCTAGAAACTAGTGTTGAGAAAAAATTAATAAATTTATTTTTGAATTATGTATCAAATTGACAAATAAAGTTAAGAAAAATAAAAGGAAACTTGAATTTTTGAAAATTTGTCTCAACTGTTTAAATTAAGTCTTGATTCGGTTTTCTCTATGGCAACACTTCCCAAATATATAATTAATCAAATAAGTTTGTATGAGTTAAAAAATTTAAAATGACAGAAGAAAAAAAGGATTCAAAAAAATGTTCTGGGAAGAAAAACATTATGTTTGCCTATGGTTTTATACAACTTGGTTCTAGTTTTGTATCTGCAATAGCTTTAGCTGCGATTGCTTTTGGATTTTGTTCAGTAAAAAAAGAGTCTAGACTTTTTAATAAATGTGTTGCCGAAATTATTGAAGATGGTGGTACTAATTCAGAGGCGGTAAGGTATTGCAATGGGGGCAATTAAAACTCTCTCACAGAAAAATAAATGGATTCGACAAGTGATTTGATTATCGACTATTTAAAAGAGGAGCCGATTGGAGAAACTGATCACTTTATTTGGTTCATAACAGATATTGGTATTGCTGCCCTATTTAAAAAAAAGCAAAACTATGAAATTTATAGTTCAAATGTCGAAATTGAGGCTAATAAAATTGGTTTGGATATAACTAAAGAGGTAAAAGAGTATCTCAATATAAAAGAGAAAAAACTTTTCTTGTTTTATTCATGACCTAGGATTTAGTTCTTGATTTAGTAAGATGGCTCAAGGTTTAAGGTAGGCTCTTTAATATTATTTTCGCTAATTAATTCGTATGTGAGCTCTTTATTAAGGGCATTTATATAAGATGTATAAAGTTTTCCCCAAACAAATTCAAATTCATCTTTACTTAAATTCTTGAAAAGAATTTCTCCTTTGAAGTAAATGTGATAAGAATCATTCATAGTGGAAATTAAATCTTATCCTTTTTAACGCAAAGGATTCTGTATGTAGTATTGTCTGCTACTAAAAAAGAATTTATAAGTGTAATGAGAAATATTTTTAGACCATTCTTGTATTCATTTTTTGTTTTTTGAATAATCCGACTGTCTCATCAAGATCCATGCACGGCTGAATACTTATATCCATTAACCTTCTCCAGGGATGCCATTGCTTCCAAATTGTCTCAAGAGAATCTGCACTCACTACAGAATGTCCAATCCCATTTTGAACCATAAAAACCCAAGAATGAACCTCATAGTTTTCAGGTCTGTTTTGGGGACCACCTGATTCGTACCAATTAATTAGCATTTCTGCCCCTTCTTCTTGATCCTCGCCATCTGTAAATTCGTAGGAAATCAAATACCTTTGCATATAGATTATTGTTAAAATCTCTAAACCATTTTAACTCTAGATTTAGATATTGCCTCCCAATTTAATTAATGCTATGAAGTTTATAGAAGTGATTGTTTTAAATGACCGAAAAATTTGGGAAAATTAAAAAGAATATTTTGACTAATTTATCTTTTATAAATAAGACAATCTTGAAGTATTTTCAAAACCATGATCTGTTCGTATAGCTCCAGTTAACAGATAAAATTTGATACTTTTTAAAATACCTTAAATTAGTTACCATATTTGTACTGTATAGATACCAATGATAAATACAAAGGATCAAAGTGATCCAATTGATAATTTAGAGTATGAAAAATTTCTAGAAGAAGAAATAATTAATTCGTACGAAAGTAAATTTCAGAAAGATACTGAAGAAGATATTAAAAAGATTAAATTCTACAGACTCAAAAGAACTCCATTAGAAATATTAAATAGGTCATTTTTCTTTTTCTTTATTGGAAGTTTTCTTTTCTCATTGTTTTTAGCTTATTCAGAAAGTAAGTTATGGTTCATACTTTATGTAATAAGTGCTTTGTCATGTGTTTTCTATACTCCTAACAGAAAGGCACTTAAAGAATTAATAGCAGCTTGGCCAAATATAGAGGATCTCATTAAAGGGAGGAGTTTGTGGAGAAAAGGTAAGTAAAAAGATTATGAAACCGTTAAATTCATTTAAAAAGTGGTTATTAAATATTTTTGTGCCATACATTGAGGGCACCAACAAGAAGAAAGAGGGTAAAAATTGAGTCTAATAAAGGTTGGAATTATTGTTGAAATATTTTTGTTTGTGGGAGTTTTTTTATGGGTTAGGAAACTAACTAGTAATAAAGGTAGACAACCATCTCTATCAAAAAAAACAATTAAAAATCTCAAATTTTAGAATTTTGATCAAAAAATAAGGAATCTTTATAAAGAGATTAAATTTATGGGGAGTTTATTTACTTTTTTTCTCTCACTTTGTGTATGAAATCGGTTAGAACATCTATATCTTTCTTAAAAATATGGTTTCCTCCATTCAAGGTCTTGCTCCAATAACCAATCCATTAAATAGTGTCTTAGTAGAAAAGAAACTAATAAATGTTGATCAAAAGTTTATTCAACTTGTTTCTCTGGCAGAAGGTTTACCCCGTACAGAAGTTATTGAAAGTGGTAGAAATTATTGGAGAGGCGTTTGTAGAAGCTTAATTTTTAGATTTCCAGATGACCTCGAAATTTTAAAGCTTGATGTAAGAAGTTATGTAGACAGATCAAAAGGAATTATTCAGATAAGATCTGCAGCAAGATTAGGGCAATCTGATTTAGGCGTAAATCTTAGAAGAGTGGAATACTTGTTTAATCAATTAGAGAAATTTTAATTAATCTATTTTTTATAAATTTAAGGTTCTTTTTACTAAATACTTGTGCTTTAATTCATAAGAATATTTGAATTGCCATGGTAAAGATAATCTTAGTTGGAGTCATTGTCGCGCTTGTATATTCTCAACCTGATCTCCGTCTTACAGTCGCTGATTGGTTAAAAGCAGCTTCTGATTTTCTTATTGAATCAGTACAAGTAAAACCTTAAATTAACTTTTAATGAAGCATTAAATTAAGACCTGAGACAGTAATCATTTGTTTAATGCATAGAGCTACGAAAATAAATATAATTATTCTGCTTAGTATATATTTCACTTAAACAAATAAATAGTTTTAGGAACATAATAGAAAATTTTTTTGAAATTTTTGAATAGTTAACGATAATAAGGGATATGAAGCTTAGATTATTTGAGTTCTATTTTATTAAAGACTATTTAAGGCCTTGGTTTGGTCTTATTTATTCTTTATTCTTTCTGTTTTTTTTAGGTGCAATTGGCTACCGAATAACAGAGGGATGGGAATGGAGTGATTGCTTATGGATGGTTCTGATTACAATAACCACTATTGGTTTTGGAGAAGTTCAACCTTTAAGTCCTGAAGGCAGGATCGTTACTGTTTTAGTAATCGTTGGCGGATTGATCTTTATTCAATTTACCTTTCAAAAAGCTGTTAGATTATTCGAATCTGGCTATTTTCAAAGAGTAAACGAATTACGTTTTAAAAGAATTCTTAGAAAAATGGAAAATCATGTAATTTTGTGCGGATATGGGAGGGTAGGTCAGGAAATATCTAACCAAATAAAAACGCAAAATATTCCAATTATTGTGGTTGAGAGCGATGAAGATAGAAAAAAGATTGCGGAAGAAAATGGTTTAGAAGTTCTTTGTGCTGATGCAACTCTTGACGAGACTTTAAAACTAGCAGGATTAGAAAAATGCAAAAGTTTGGTTGTTACCTTACCTAATGATGCGGCTAATTTATATGTCGTTTTAAGCGCCAAAGGAATAAGAAGTTCTATAAGAGTAATTGCAAGAGCTGGAACTGAAGAAGCTGCAAGTAAGTTGAGATTAGCTGGTGCAAGCATAGTTGTAAGTCCTTATATCGCAGCTGGAAGAGCAATGGCATCCATGGCATTAAGACCTATTGCTATTGACTTTCTAGATCTTCTTGCTGGAAGTGAATGTGAAATTGAGGAATTTGAATTAAGTAATGATATTAGTCTTTTTGAAACTGCAGAGAAAAGATCACTTTCTGAACTTGGAATAGGCAAAAAGAGTGGTGCGAAAATATTAGCCATTAAGGAAAACGAAAAGTTGTTTACTAATCCTGGCGGTAATTTCATACTTCAGCCAGGTCAGGTATTAATAGCATTTGGTAGTAAAGAACAGCTTAATATTTTGAATGGTTTGTTGGGTAATCTTGTTGTAGCAGTCGAGCTATTAAAGTAGATAGATCGAGATTCAGAATTAATTGCTAGATTAATTGTGGGTGAAATAATCAAATGAAAATATTTAAATTTCTATTTGTAATTCCTTTAATAACTTTAATAATTATTTTTCAAACCTCTTTGCATAATAGATATCTAATGGCTTCTGATATTAGAGATGGAGAAAAAATTTTTAGAAATGTTTGTGCAGGCTGCCATGTAAGAGGTGGATCAGTCGTTCTCAAAGGATCTAAATCATTAAAACTTTCCGACCTTGAAAAAAGAGGAATAGCAGATGTAAATTCAATAACAATCATTGCTAATGATGGGATTGGTTTTATGAAAGGTTATAAAAATAAATTGAAGGATGGAGAGGATAAGGTTCTTGCACAATGGATTATTCAAAATGCAGAAAAGGGTTGGGAGTAAATGAAAAGCTTATTTTTTGCATCTTTTTTATTTTTATTAGCTGAATATTCTTTTGCTGAGGAATTAATTAATTACACAATTACATCTGATTCTCAAACAAATACTTTAGAAGGTGATCTAGAGGCTATTGGAAATGTAGTTATTAAAAGTAATATTGGTAATTTTGAGGCTTATTCTGACAAGCTTTCTTTTGACAAGGATGATAAATCTCTAAGACTTCTAGGTAATGTATATGTAAAAAATTTAGAGTCTGAAGGAATTGCAATTGAAGAAACATCTGGAGATGAGTTGACCATATTTACTGATACAGGACTTTTTGAATTCAAATCTCAAAATAAAAACAGAGTAACAACAAAAATTAAATTCTAAATAAAGAGTTGATATTTAATTGAAAATTTAAATTTTTAGCTGAGCTCTTAATGCCGATATATATAATAATTTTTTTTATCAAAATAATTTGATTTTTATATTTTTAAATTTTTCAATTACCTTTTGGTTGTAATTTATATTTAACAGACTCATTTCTCATTACAAAGTGGGCATTTTCAAAAAAGTTCTTATTTTTTCTTCTGCTATCTCATTAGTTCTCTCTCAAGAAGCTATTGCTTCAAAAAGATTGAGCGGAGCAGGTGCTACATTTCCTTCGAAAATTTATACCAGGTGGTTTTTTGACTTAGCCAAATCAGGGGGGCCAAGAGTTAATTACCAAGCAGTTGGTTCGGGCTCTGGAAGAAAAGCTTTTATTGATCAGACAGTAGACTTTGGTGCTTCTGATGATCCTATGAAGGATAAAGATATAGCAAAAGTAACAAGAGGATTAGTTCAGATTCCTATGGTTGGAGGAACTATTGCTTTTGGTTATAACTATGATTGTGATTTGAAACTTACTCAAGAGCAAGCAGTAAGAGTTGCTATGGGTATGGTTAAAAACTGGAAAGAATTAGGCTGTAAATCAGGTAAGTTAACTTGGACACATCGTTCTGATGGTTCAGGAACTACTAAGGCTTTCACAAACACTATGGAAGAATTTTCTCCAACATGGACTTTAGGAACTGGTAAATCAGTTAAGTGGCCAGGAGGTGTTGGAGCAAAAGGTAATTCTGGTGTTGCAGGTGTAATTCAAAACACTCCAGGCGCAATTGGTTATGTAAACCAGTCATATATTAAAGGTAATGTTAAGGCTGCTGCAATTCAAAATCTTTCAGGGGAGTTTCTAAAACCATCTACAGAATCAGGAGCCAAGGCTCTTAATGGTATTACTTTAGATGAAAATCTTGCGGGTAAAAATCCTAATCCATTAGCAAAAGGAGCTTACCCTATAACTTCATTGACATGGATACTTGCTTACGAAAAAGGTAATGGTAGAAAAACTAAAGCAATCAAACAAACCTTTAATACATTGTTAAGTGATGAGTATCAAGATAAGGCTTCATCCCTTGGATTTATCCCCTTAAAAGGGAATATCCTTTTGAAATCAAGAGCTGCCGTTCAAAAAATAAGTAGTTAAATTTTTGAATAGATGTCAAATTATCATGACTTTCATATACCTTTAAGTCCTCTTAAAGTCTTTTACAGCATTTAGTAGTAGATTTATAGAGATATTCTTTTTTTAATGGAAGAGAAATTAACTCTTTTCAAGAATCGTAAAAGATTCGGTATCGAAAAAAATATAGATATTATCTTTAAGAATACCGCTCTAGTCTTGTCTAGTTTCGTAGCAATAATACTTTTAGGAATTATTTTAGTAGTCTTTTTTCAGTCATTTGATTCCTTTTCAAGGTATGGCTTGAAGTTTTTAGTAACCTCTGAATGGAATCCTGTAAAAGATGAATACGGAGCTTTTACCGCAATATATGGCACATTAGTAACCTCATTCCTTTCGTTATTAATAACTATCCCTTTGGGCGTTGGAACTGCAATATTTATTACCGAGGACTTTGTACCGAAAGTTGTTAGAGAAATAATAGGTTCCTTTGTTGAATTATTAGCAGCAATTCCATCAGTTGTATTGGGACTTTGGGCAATATTTGTAATGGAACCTTTTTTTAGAGCCTTTTTTGTCTTTTTACACAATTTCTTTGGTTGGATACCTTTATTCAGTACAGAACCTACAAGCAGGAATTCTTTGTTAGCAATATTGATTTTAGTAGTAATGCTTTTGCCAATAGTGACATCCATTGCAAGGGATACACTTAATCAGGTTCCTAAAAAACTAAGAAATGCGGCTTATGGAATTGGAGCAAGTAGATGGAAAACAATATTTTCAGTAATTTTGCCGGCAGCATTATCAGGAATTATGGCAGGTGTTCTATTGGCTTTAGGTAGGGCAATGGGAGAAACAATGGCTGTGACAATGATTATTGGTAATTCAAATGCATTTAGTTGGTCTCTATTATCTCCTGGATATACCATTTCCTCCATGCTCGCAAACCAGTTTGGTGAGTCTGATGGAAGTCAGGTTTCATCGCTGTTTTATGCGGCTTTTGTACTGATGATCCTTTCTTTAGTTGTAAATATCTTTGCGCAGTGGCTAGTTAAGAAATTTAGTCTCAAATATTAGATAATTATGAATTCACTCTATTACCAGAAAAGATTATCAAGAAATATAGGAGATAAATTCTTTACTTCTTTATCAGTAATTTGTGCATTGATCGCAATACTCCCTTTGATTTTTCTGGTGACTTATATTCTCATCAAAGGTGGATCCCAAATTACACCCGAACTATTTACTTTAGAACCAAATCCCCCTGGAGATGATTTAGATGCAGGTGGTATTAATCCTGCATTGATCGGAACATTGATAATAACTACTATTGCTTCAATCATCGCTATTCCAGTAGGTGTTGGTGGTGGAATATATCTAGCTGAATACTCTAAAGGCGGAGCTTTCACAAGATTTATTAGATTCGGAGTTAATGTTCTGGCGGGAGTCCCCTCAATAATTGCGGGTGTCTTTATTTATGCCTTAATTGTTTCTACAAAGATCTTGTTTGGGAGTATGTACAGCGGTTTAGCTGGAGGGATGGCGCTTTCAATATTGATGTTGCCTACTGTGATTAAGACCACTGACGAAGGTTTAAAGTTAGTTCCAAACGAATTAAGATATGCTTCTCTTGGCGTTGGAGCAAGTATGTATACAACCATATTGAAAGTTACTTTGCCCTCTGCCTTTAGGTCTATTGCTACTGGCGTTGTACTTGGAATCGCAAGAGCTGCAGGTGAAACAGCACCTTTGATATTTACGGCTTTATTCTCTTACTATTACATAACAGGCTTTGGCGACTTGTTTTATGAGATGGGTTCTTTGGCTGTTTTGATCTACAACTTTGCTCTAGAACCTTATGATGCTCAGAATAAATTAGCCTGGGCAGCTTCCTTTATTCTTGTTTTATCGATACTATCAGTAAATATATTTTCAAGGATTTTGGCCGCTTTTACAGAGAAAACTAAGAGATTATAAATGATTAAAACTAATAAAAAAATACCTAAGAATATCATTTTATCTCTTGAGAATGTCTCTATTAGCTATGGAACTTTTGAAGCAGTAAGAAATGTTTTTTGTAATTTTAAAAAAGGAGATATAACCTCCCTTATTGGACCTTCAGGTTGTGGTAAATCAACTGTTCTTAGATCTCTAAACAGAATGAACGATTTAATTCCTAATTGTTTACTTAAGGGAACTGTGCTTTTTGATGGAACTAATATTTACGATAAAAGAGTAGATCCAGTTGAAGTGAGAAGAAGAATTGGGATGGTCTTTCAACAACCCAATCCTTTCCCAAAATCTATTTATGAAAATATTGCATTTGGAGCAAGAATTAATGGGTTTTCTGGTGATATGGATGAATTAGTCGAAAGTTCACTTAGAAAAGCTGCTTTGTGGGATGAATGTAAGGATAAATTAAATGACAGTGGTTACTCTTTATCTGGCGGACAACAACAAAGACTTTGTATAGCAAGAACTATTGCGATTGAGCCTGAAATAATTCTAATGGATGAGCCATGCTCAGCTTTAGATCCAATCTCTACTTTAAAAATTGAGGAGACGATGCATGAACTTAAGAAGAATTACACAATAATAATCGTTACTCATAATATGCAACAGGCATTAAGAGTCAGTGATATGACTGCATTTTTTAATGCAATTGAGTATGAAGATGGTGATGGAGGAAAGGTTGGTTACCTCGCAGAATTTAATTCGACAAAGAAAATTTTTAACTCTCCAAAAGAAAAAACCACTCAGGAATACATATCAGGGAAATTTGGCTGATGTTAAATTTTTACTTTTAAAAGAAAGATTTTTAGCTTTAAAACGGATAAAGGGTAGACAAACAGTATAAATACCTATATAGTTGTTTCGAATTAGTAAGTTTATCCTTGAAAAACTACCCTTTTCTACCTTTCTTGATTTTTGCAGGGGCTCTCATAACAACTGCAACAATAGGATTGCCTGTATTTACTTCATAATTTAAGAGTATTTCTATTTCAGGTAATCTTATGGTTTCAATATTAAATAAAGAATTAATTGGAAGTCCTCATAAAACCTTAATAAAGGGAAATTTATTTGACTTTATAAAAAAAAGAGAGAATATGAATCTGTGTGGGAGTGAAAAATCTGTATTAAAACCATTTTTAAAAGTGGTTAATTTCTAATTTATTTATCATGGATAAAACTAAAGAACAGTTAGAAAAATTAAGAGAAGTAGCAGAAGCATCTCTTACAAAAACGGATGAACTTCAAAAAGTTCTTGCTCAAATCGAAGCTTTAATGTCTAGGGAAGAATCAAAAACATTATCAAAGAAGAAATAATTAATTAAAAAATAATTTTAGGTTTTGTACTTTTAATTACACCTCTACAAATCCATTGTAGTTATGAATTAGGTATGCAGAACCCGTTCCAAAGTTTTCTGTTAGGTCTCGAGGTCTTACCTTCTTTAAGTAAAAGACCTCTTTAATTTGCTTGTTTTTATTATATTTTTATAAACAGCTTATTTAGTTGATTACTTTATAGATTTCTTTCAGGCAGACATTTACATCGAAAGATTCAGTATTTACAACCTCTAATCCTGTTTTTTCTGTAACTTCAACAGTGGCATTGCATTCGTCTTGTTTAAGAGCCATGTAACTTGGCTTTTTATCTTCTATATCTAGTTCAAAACTTGATTCCGTATCTTCCTTATATTGCTCCATTACGAGTGTAAGTGCCTCTATCTCAACAGAAAAATTATCATTTGCTTTTGCCCCAAATGTGATGACAAGAAATGGAAATAAAATCAAAGATATTAATTTTTTCATTTCTATAAAATGTGTTTATTTTTTTTATAACGTGGATTGTTTGCTAAGGAAAGGGTTATTAACTGTATAAATTTTTCATTATCTATTTTTGCTAGTAGAAAATAATTATTGAATATAAATTAATTGATAAAAAAACTAATCGAGACTTTTAAGTATAAATTGGTATATCTAAATGAAAAATTTAAGTCACTTCAATAGGATTTTTCTTAAGATTTTATTTCGATAATTTCTTCTTCAGATACAATTGCCCATTTTTTGAATGATTTTTTGCAGGGATATCCTCCTGTTAAGTCTCCAAATGCAGGAATATATAAAACATTTTTATTCATATCCATTGCAAAACACCTAAAAGATAATTTATCTCCATTGCTTTTTAAATAGATTTTTGGATGATAATGTCCACAAATATTCAAGGTTTTATTGTTTTCTGAATTAATTGGCTCATGGCTAAAAGTAATATTTTTAGTTTTTCTAATATCAAAAATTTTTATATTTTTAATATCGCAACCTACATCGTGATTACCTAGGACTAGTTCAACATTAGTTTTAAGTAGTTCAGGAAGATCCTCAACTTTTTTTTGAAGAGTTTTATCTATTGAATATTTGCTGTGGAATAAATCTCCCAATATGATTAACTTTTCAGGACTATATTTTTTTACTATTTTTGTTATTCTTACGAAATTGTTTTTATCTGAATTATTAGTAAGAGGTATACCATTCTGCTGAAAATACTCAGCCTTACCAAGATGAATATCGCATATTAACAATTCTTTTGTTTCCGGTAGAAATAAAGCTCTCGAAGGAAGCATTTCTAATAATGTATCTTCCCAAATAAATTTAAAAGAACTTTTTTTCATTTAATCACTATATTTTTTTATGAGTTTTTCTACTCTTTTTTCTATTGGTTCATTACTTAAAGTATTTTTAAGTCTTTCAACTAATAAAGGGAATGCAAAAGGGGTTGGAGTTTTTATCTCGTTTAATAGAATTTTTGAATTTTTTAATCTGTCTAATGATCTAGATATTCTTTTATTTTCTAATTGATATTCTTTAACTTCTTGATGCGATTGTTTTATCAAAAGATGGTCTTCTTCATATTTAGTAAAGACGTCGTAGAAAAGACTTGAACTTATTTGAAGTTGAGAGGAGGTTTTTGTTTTGGTTGGATTATTTTGATTTACAAGTCCACTTATTTGGGCAATATTTTTAAATCTACGTTTTGTTAATTCTGAAAAATTAATTGCATTTTCTAGATCTTGTTCTAATTTTTTGTTATTCAAAAAGTAATCAGCTTCTTTTTTTATTATGGAAAAATCATAATCTTCTGCGGTAGTTAAGCTGAATCCAAAATCATTAGCAGTAATACTAAATGTAGATTGTTTTAATTTCGCCAATCTCAAAGCCCATAAAAATGCAATTCCTTCATTCACAAATTTGCCATCAAGTGTAAAAACAAAAATATTTGATAAATCCTTGGTTTTATATATTTCTATAAGGAATTCATCATTCTTTGGAATATTTGAAAGAACTTTTTGTTTCTTCAATATTGGGCGTAATGAATTGAGTTCAGGATTTAAGCAATCATAATTTTCTAGTTCGTTGCATATATCTATTTCTTTTCTCAAACTCTCACAAAGCAGATCAGAAATTGCCATTTGACCTCCAACCCATGCAGGAATTAGAGAACTTTTTTTTGTTGATTTTTTAACGTATAAAATCATATCTCTAATTCTTACGAATTGGAGCATTTTGCCGGCAAAATAAAATGTATCTCCAGGATTTAATTTTGAAGCAAAATTCTCCTCTAAATTACCTAAGGATTTACCTTTCATATATTTGACATTCACGAATTTGTCACTTGTAATGGTCCCAATATTGAACTTATGCATTCTTATTAAAGATTTGTCTTTTACAAAATATTTAAAGTTTTCATTGTTGTTTTGTGATTCTTCTTTAACTATCTTTTTATATTTTGGATATGCTTTAAGACATTTTCCGCCATACTCTAAAAAGTCAAGACACCAATTCCAATCTTGATCTTTTAAGTTTCTATAACTCCAGCAATTTTTAATTCTTTCTTTTTCAATTTTCGGATCAAAGCCATTTCCACATGCCAAAC
>CACBAW010000008.1 GCA_902537275.1 uncultured Synechococcaceae cyanobacterium | reverse complement strand
GTTGAAGCTTCTACTGTATTGACAAGTTTTTTTGATCTTCCAGAAGGTATTTGTAATTCATCTATACCCACTACATTAACTTTTACTTTTACGTCTCTCAAATAAAAAATCTTTTCATCCAGATGCTTAATATCTGAATTATCAATTATCCCTTGTGCTCCTCTATCGCCAATAGTCCATATATCTCCAACTTTTATTTGATTAACTCCATTTTCAATTAAGAGGGATCTAAAGTCGTCTTGTGTAGCATTATCAAATAAAAAATTTCCATTAATTTTTATTCCTTGAGCTGGAAAAATTTTTTTTAGTGCATCCTCTTCAGGAATATTATCTCCTCTAAAGCAAGCTATCCTAGATCTTTGAGAAGAGGAGAATCCTCCATAAGTAAAAAATTTAAAATCATTTAAATTTTCAAAGTCTTTTAAAATCTCTTCGCAAACATAAGTTGAATTAAACCCTGTCCAATAAGTTTCCCAGTGTTTGTAAGCTAAGTTAGCAATATTTATTAATTCCTCAGTTTCTTTTTTGTAGTTTGAATTTATTAAGATTTCTTTTAAGTCAATCATTTAGCCTTCTAAAAAAATTATATCTTTTGCTTCTGATTGTTTTATCAAAGCCCATGGTAACTCAGTTCCAATTTGATTTTCAAGTAGAACAAGCCATTTACCCTCTTTATTAAAATTAATGATTGACCTTAACTCTTTATTTCTATTAATGTTTATGCTTGCAGAAGAAATAATGCTTCCTAAATATCCTGAACCCATTCCTAAAAGACCTCCAATTAATGATTCCCCGATGTTATTTAAACCAAGAAAGCTGAAGGTAGATAAATTTGTCATATTAGAGAAAGATATTCCAGCTATAAACCCAAATGGCATTAGCCATCTACTCATATCTTTTTGTCTGATCTTTCTATCAAGTTTCGGATTTAAGATTCTTATATCTTCAAAATTTTGAGATTTGAATAAGATATTTGCTTTCGCATTTAGCAATTCTGTTTCGTCTGATGACATTTTCTCACCTATTGGTGGGATCAAAATAGCTTCAGAGAGCATTACTGATTTTTCTTTGAAAACATTAAATAGCTGGATACATTTATCAATGTCTTCAAATATCACAATACTTTTAGTCAAATTTCAATCCTCAAATGTTTGTGTTTTATTCAAATTAATAAAATAAGATACACACACTATAGATTAAGTTAAAGTAAAAGATTAAAGAACCAATCTTAAATGACAAAAGTTCTCATTACAGATCCAATTGATCAAACAGGAATAGATATTCTTTCACAAGTTGCTCAGGTTGATCAGAAGATAGGAATCTCAAACTCTGAGTTAGCTTCCATTATTAAAGATTATGATGCTTTAATGATTCGCTCTGGTACTCAAGTGACTGAAGAGATTATTAACTCTTCTAGTAAACTGAGAATCATTGGGAGAGCAGGAGTTGGAGTAGATAATGTAGATGTTAAGGCTGCAACCCAAAAAGGAGTCCTTGTTGTTAATTCTCCAGGGGGTAACACAATAGCTGCGGCCGAACATACAATAGCTATGATGTTGGCTTTATCTAGAAAAATTCCAATAGCTAACAGTAGTACTTTGTCAGGTAAATGGGAAAGAAAGAAATTTGTTGGGAATGAGCTGTACAAGAAAAAATTAGGTGTAGTAGGTTTAGGGAAAATTGGTGCTCATGTAGCGAAAGTTGCTAATGCATTAGGAATGGAAGTTTACGGCTATGATCCCTTCGTTTCAACTGAAAGAGCTCAACAAATACAAGTAAAACTATCTGATCTAGAGGATTTATTCCAACAATCAGATTATGTTACGTTGCATTTGCCTCGTACACCAGATACAGAGAATTTAGTAAATATAGAGGTGCTAAAAAGTATGAAAACCAGTGCAAAATTAATTAATTGTGCTCGTGGAGGCCTAATTGACGAAGAGGCATTAGCAGAAGCTCTAAATAAATCATTGATTGCAGGTGCTGCAATAGATGTATTTTCTAAAGAACCTTTGGAATCTAATTCACCACTTTTGAAAGTTGAAAAGAATCTTATCCTTACCCCTCACTTGGGAGCATCTACTAGGGAAGCACAAGAAAATGTAGCAGTTGATGTTGCAGAACAAATAAGAGACGTTTTACTCGGTTTATCAGCTCGAACAGCGGTAAATATTCCAGGTTTGAGTCCTGATATTATGGATAGTCTAAAACCTCATTTACAGTTAGCTGAAACAATGGGTTTACTTATAAGCCAGCTTTCAGGTGGAAAGATTCAAAAACTTGAGGTGAAGCTTCAAGGCGAATTTGTTCAACATCCTTCCCAGCCATTAATAATAGCAAGTCTAAAAGGTCTTCTAAGTAAAGCTTTGGGAGATAGGATTAATTATGTGAATGCTTCGCTAGAAGCAGATTCAAGAGGTATCTCAGTAGTCGAGACTAAAGATGAGGCAAGACCTGAATTTGCAAGTGGCTCGCTCCAATTAACTACTTATGGAGATAATGGTGACCATAGCGTCGCAGGAAGTATTTTTGCTGATGGGGAATTAAGAATTATCAGTATTGATCAATACCCAGTTAACGTATCGCCAAGCAGATATATGTTGGTTACTAGGCACAGAGATATGCCTGGCATTATTGGTAAGCTGGGGTCTTTATTAGGTAGCAACAATGTAAATATTGCCTCAATGCAAGTTGGACGCAAAATTGTTAGAGGGGAAGCTGTTATGGTTCTAAGTATTGATGATCCAATACCTAATAAACTGCTTGATACCATTATTGAAGTAGAGGGAATTACTAACGCTAATCCAGTTACTTTATAAACCGGCATGTCCTAATTAATGGAAACTAAAGATTGGTATAAACTAACTTTTCAGATAGAAAATGATTCAGAAGAAATTATTATTTGGAAATTAAATGAGCTTGGAATATTTAGTTTTTCATTTGAATATTTAATTAAAAATGAAAATAAAAAAGAGGTGAATATATGGCTTCCAATTGATGATTGGGGCGAGAGTTCTAGAAGTGGTTTTGAAAAAATAATTAGCAAACTTCTAAACATTAATCCCCCTAAGAATCAATTTTTTGACTGGAGTATTATTAAAGAGGAGGATTGGTTGACAAGCTGGAAGAAATATTGGACTCCTGAATTAGTAGGAAATCATTTTTTAATATTGCCTTGTTGGATAAATCTAAGTGAAAAATTTAAGGATAAACAAGTCATAAAAATTGATCCTGGAGCAGCCTTTGGTACAGGAAGTCACCCTTCGACTTATCTTTGTCTCGAAAAAATGGAGAATATTTTATTTTCTGATAAAAAGGTATTAGATATTGGGAGTGGTAGCGGAATTTTGAGTGTCGCCGCAAGGTTACTTGGCGCTAAAGTGGTTTGTGCAGTGGATAATGATTATTTAGCTATAAATTCAACTAACTCTAATTTTCAACTAAATTTCGGTAATTTAAAATACTTAAATACATATTTAGGATCTTTTAATGAAGTAATTTTAAAAAATCAACTCAAACAATTTGATTTTGTTTTATGCAATATTCTTGCTGAAGTAATAAAAGAAATGATTCCAAATATTTGCAGGTGTTTGAGAAACAATGGGGAAGTCATTTTCAGTGGAATTCTGAATTCACAAAAAGATGAAATTATAAAAATATTAATCCAGAATAACTTGAAATTATTGGATGTATCAACTAGAAAAGATTGGGTATGCATTTCTGCCCAAAAAACTAGTGATCCAATCTAAGTATAAGTTTTTCTTATAGATACTCTTTCATACATTTTATTGTTTCATTTTTTACTTCAAAATCTCACATATCGACCCAATCGATGTTAAAAATGTATTTGATAGGTATTAATTACCAACAATTTTTTATTTAAATGGCTTCTTACAAAGTTACACTCATCAACGAAGGTGAAGGTCTCAATTCAACTATTGAAGTACCTGATGACCAATACATCCTTGATGCTGCTGAAGAACAAGGTATCGACCTTCCTTATTCCTGCAGAGCTGGAGCATGTTCAACATGTGCTGGAAAAGTTACTTCAGGTAGTGTTGACCAATCAGATCAAAGTTTCTTAGATGACGATCAACTAGAAGCTGGTTTTGTTCTCACTTGTGTCGCTTATCCAACATCTGATGTAACAATTACAACTCATGCTGAAGAGGAGTTGTACTAATTATAAAATTTTACTTTTCTAAGTTGATTATTCATTATTTATCTGCCACCCTCTATAAAGGTGGCTTTTTTTTGTAAATGGATAAATTTGAATTTTTCAAGACTGGCAGCGTTCAATCAAGTTATGGAGGTCAGTACAGTTATAAGGTTATTGGACCATGTTGCAGACTTTATGATAGGGAAGAGTTACCTTGGCCCTGCTCAAGGCTTGCTTGGAGAAGTAAGGAGCCTAGTTGGAGAAGAATAGGGTCTAGGTTCGTTGCTGATATGGCTTCAAGAAAATGCCCATCTTACTCAGTGCAGATATTGGAGCCTGGATCAAAACCCGTTGAGACAGTTGTAACCCTTTTTTCAAAGAAATTTTCTTCTGATATACAAGAATGGTGGTATAGCAAAAAACCAGGATCAAAAGAGCCTGGTAACATCTTCCCTTCTGAAGTTAGTTAGCTTTAAATATTATGCTTTTGGCTTTGGAGGCATGTAACCTTTTAATCCTGAGCATTCAAGACTATCAATTGTATTTACTCCAGTTTGTGAGTTAGTTCCGCTAGCTCTCTCACATAATGATTTTCTCTGAGAAAGATCAAGATTTGCATCTGTAAAGTCTGCTCCATCAATAATTGCTCCATCAAAAACACTTTTCATTAGTTCACCATTGGTAAGATTTGCATCAGTAAAGTCAGCGTTATCAAAGCGTGTTGCATATGCAATAAGGTCTGTCATATTGGCTCCTTTAAAACTAGAGTTTTTTGCTGTGGTTACACTCATATATGCGCCTTGAAGATTAGCTTCACCTAAATCTTGATTAGATAAATCATATTTAACATATTCAGTATTATGAAGGTCGGCACCGTGAAGATCATCTTTTAGAACGTCAACTGATGAAGGATCACTAGGATAGAGTGCGTTTGCAGAGATTGGATTAATAAGTAAACCAATAATTAATGGAAGAAAAATAAATAGTCTTTGACAAGACTTATGTAGTGATGAAAAAATAGAGACCATTTCGATCGACATCAAATAAAAAAACCTAAGACTATTATTTCATGGGTTGGTCATTTACAACGCTCCTGCTAACGAACTGTTGCAGTTTATTTTATTTCAGCAGTTAGAAAATCTTTGGCAAGGTGAGTATTTGGGAAAACTTTTTGTGCCTCTTTAAGTAAATCGCTTGGTGTAATTGAATTATTACTAGCATATCTTGGACTTAAATGAGTAATAATTAATTTTTTTGTATTAGATAATAATGCTGTTTTGGCAGCCATGATTGTTGTGGAATGTAATTTTTCGTAGGCCATGCTCTCATCCTCCTGAGAAAATGTAGATTCATGTACGAGTAAATCGGCATTTTTCGATAGTGAAACAGCTGATTCGCTAAAGACTGTATCTGTGCAATAAACAAAACTCTCTCCCTCTCTAGGGGGTCCACAGAATTCTTTCCCATGAAATGTCCTCCCATCAGCTAATACGACTTTTTTACCTTGTTGAAGTTCTGAATAAATTGGTCCGGGTGCTATTTTTAAAGATTCTGCTTTTTTGATATCAAATATACCTGGCTTATCTTTTTCACTCACCCTATAACCATAAGCAGGTATTTTATGTTTAAGGCAGGCGCAATTCACTTTTATTTTCTTGTTTTCAAATAGAATTTTATTTTTTGATGCAAAATTTTCAACTTCTACAAAATGCAATGGAAATGACAATTTGCAAAAACTACTTTTAAGTGCTGAATTTATAAAACTTCGCAACTCTGAAGGACCGTAAATTTCAATGCCCTTACTATTGCCTGACAAACCTAGGGTAGCCAAAAGTCCAGGCAAACCATAAATATGATCGCCATGCATATGTGTAATAAATATTTTCTTGATTTGTGAAGATTTAATATTGCTTTTCATTATTTGATGTTGCGTTCCCTCTCCACAATCAAAAAGCCAAACTTCTGATGACTGTGATAATTTAAGTGCTAGGGAAGAAACATTTCTTGTTAAGGAGGGGACTCCTGAGCTTGTTCCTAAGAAGGTGATATTCACTTATTTATAATATTTTTATTGTTAGATCTGGATTAAATTTAGACTTTTAGTCAAACTTAGGCAAATTAAGAATTTGTTTTTAAACAAAGTGATACTTAAATTTAAAAATAATTATAGTAAATGTTGCCTGATAGGTATTTTATTTATTTGTGTTTTTCATGGTGAAAGTGTTTTTGCATCTAGACAGCCAATAATTAGAGTTTTGATATCAAAAAATAACAATTTAAGGATCAGAGCAGATAGATCAATTCCTTTAACCATAGAGGGGAAATTTTTTTCAAGCAAAAAAATTAAAGGCTTAACTTTAAAAAATGAGAAAAATAGAAAAATTTTATATTTCGATAAAAATAAACAAAAAAAATATGACTTAAAAAGTAATCAACATTTTCAAGTTAATTCTTCTGATGGAAGAGGTATATGGGTAGGTCAGAAGAGATTTTCTGGTAAGCTTAATCTCTTTGTACTTGACTCTGAAATATTGGTAGTAAATGTTTTAGGAATAGAAAAATACCTTAGTAGCGTAGTGGGTTCAGAGATGCCATCAAAATGGCCTATTGAAGCATTAAAGGCACAAGCAATTGCCTCTAGAACTTATGCTTTAAAGCAAAAGGGAAATAATTTATTTGATATAGATTCAACCCAGAAAAATCAAGTCTATAATGGCTTGGAATCAAGAACTTATAAAACTATCAGAGCCGTTAAAAGTACAAGATCTTTGGTTTTAACGTATAAAAATAAATTAATTAATGCTTTGTTTCATAGTAGCTCAGGTGGAATGACAGAAAATAGTCAAGATGTATGGAAGAATAAATATCCATATTTATCAAGTGTGAAAGATTTTGATAAAAATAATCCAAAATTTAGATGGCAAAAAAAAATTTCGGGTAATGAATTAATAAATTTTTTCCCCAAGATTGGAGGTTTAAAAAATATAGAGATTCTAGATATTACTAGTACTGGGAGGGTAAAAAATGTAAAGCTTATTGGGGCTTATGGTTCTGATCAAATGTCTGGGGTGGATTTAAGAAAAAGATTAGGACTCAACAGTAATTTTGTAAGATTTAAATTTTTTAAGGAAGAATCAAATAAAAATACTCTCCTAAAGAAAGGTTTGATAGTTTTTGGGCAGGGATCAGGTCATGGAGTAGGAATGAGTCAATGGGGTGCTAAATATCTGGCGTCAAGAGGCCAAAAAGCTGAAAGAATATTAAAGTATTTTTATAGGGGAGTGCAGATTAAACCTTTTAGAAAAGATTACCTATAAAAGTTATTTAGCATTAAGGACCAATTTTGGATTTATATTAGTCTGATCTTTATTTAAGAAGCCAATCCCAAGTAGCATTTGTTTTTTATCTATTACTTTTATGGGTTTTTTATAATCAAAAGATTTTCTTTCCTTGAAGTAATTAATATCAATTTTAATGGCTCTTCCGGTTTGCCAAAAATTGATTTGTTCTTGATTTCTTAAGACAAATGATGAAATGTGTTTAAGAGCAGAAATTGTTGGGATAATCAAATTTTCCGAGTTTTTTTTCCTTTTTTCGATATCAGATATTTTTATGGAGTTTTGTTCATCAAACCCACAAGCTGAAATTCTTTTTAGTTGTAGAAGGCAACCTTCGGAATTTAGAATTTCTCCTAAATCTCTTGCGATTGCTCTTATATATGTACCTGCTGAACATTTGATTTTTATTTCTAGGATTCCTTTAATTTGGTCCCATTTTATTAAATTAAGTTCGTCTATTTTTACTTCTCTTGGTGCTAATTCAAAATTTTCATTCCTGAAAGATTTCTTATAAGCTCTCTCACCATTAACGTGCACACTAGATACTTTCGGCGGAATTTGTTTAATAATTCCTCTAAATCTATTTAAGTATTGATCTAATTTTTCATCACTGATTTTAGGCCAACTTTTTTGATTAATTATTTCTCCATGAATATCATCAGTATTAGTTCTAATCCCTAATTTAATTTGTCCTATGTAAGTTTTACCCTGAGGGAGATATTGAATAAATCTTGTTGCACTGCCTATCGCGATTGGTAATATTCCTGTAACTTCTGGGTCAAGAGTTCCTGTGTGACCAACCTTTTTTGTATTAAGTAACTTCCTTATTTGTCTAATACAATCATGTGAGGTACATCCTTTATCTTTATTAATTACTAAGAATCCATCTTTAGTTTCCATTTTTAATATTAAGAATACTTTGAGAAAGATTTATAACCATCCTATGATTTTGTTATCGGAAATTTAGAGTAAGAAATTGAAGAACAATAATTTTATTGTAAAAGAGTTTTTAGACAATGCTTTTAATTTGAAATCACATTTAATAGAATACTTATCTATTAGAGAATGTGATTTAGATGGATTCCTTGCAAATGCAAAGATGAATTTGGCAAATTCACATCCTGGAGATGCTTTGAATGATGTTTCGGATTTTTATACTGAAATAGTTGGAGATCGGCATGTAGCTGATTTAGCTGCTTGGCATATCACAAGCAAGGACTACATAGCTGATACTTTAAAACTTCAGCAAAGATTTTCTAGAGATTTGGTTTTAGATTTTGGAGGAGGTATTGGAACGCATGCCTTAGCAAATGCTATGTCTTCAAAAGTTGAGCATGTTTTTTTTGTAGATATTAATGAGACAAATAGAAACTTTGTTGAATACAGGGCCAAGAAATTAGGAGTCGAAAAAAAACTATCTTTTTGCAAGACAATTCAAGATACACAAATATCTAAATTTGATACGATCGTTTGCCTTGATGTTTTGGAACATCTTGCTGATCCAGCTTCGCAAATTGAGATTTTCAATGAATTTATGGATCCTAATTCTATTGCTTTATTTAATTGGTATTTTTTCAAAGGAGAAAAAAATGAATATCCGTTTCATATCGACGACATTCAAATTGTTGAAAAATTTTTTTTGACTCTACAATTAAATTTTTTAGAAGTATTTCATCCTATTCTTATAACTACAAGAGCTTATAAGAAAATTAGATAACTATATTAACTCTTTTTCTATTTCTTAAATTTCTTTTAATGCTTTCGAAACTTACTGTTCCTTCTTTGAGCGCAAAAAGGGTGTCATCTTTACCTTTCCCAACATTATTTCCGGGAAGGAAAGAAGTACCTCTTTGACGAATTAAAATTGATCCAGCATTTACTTTTTCTCCTCCATAAGCTTTAACACCCAATCTTTTGGAGTTTGAATCTCTTCCGTTTCTAGTAGAACCTGTTCCTTTCTTATGTGCCATTAGAAGTGTTTAATTTGTAGATTTTTCTGATTTTGGTTTAGTCTCCTTTTTAACAGTTTCCTTTTTTACAGAAGACTTGGGAGCGCTTTTGCCAATTGTTATAGATTTTACCATAACTCTTGTAAGTTCTTGTCTGTGACCCATCTTTCTTCTTGTCTTTTTTTTCGGACGCATCTTGTATACAAGAATTTTCTTATCCCTTTTATGAGAGACTACTTCTAATTCAATTTTTGCATCTTTAACGTAAGGTTTACCAACACTTATTGAGTCCTTTTCCTTTAAAAGTAAAACTTTATCTATAGTTATTTTATCTTTCTCTTTTGCATTTAGCCTGTCTATATCGTAATATCTATCAACTTCGAACCAAAATTGTTGACCCGAAGTTTCTGCTATGGCGTACAATTCATTACTTTTTATAGAATTGTTTGATGATTTTTTAGAATTAGTCATATCTTAAAGACGCTATCAGGCTCAAATTGATAATTTGATTCAGCCAGATGAACAATCATAATTATTTGTTTATTTTCTTATTTTGTAGTGTAATAAGTCAAGGGTTGTTTTAAATCTTTTATATCAATTCAGGAAACATAACAATGTCAGCAAGAAAAACATACATTTTAAAGCTTTATGTTGCTGGAAATACCCCTAACTCAATGAGAGCTTTGAATACTTTAAGAGAAATTTTAGAAAATGAATTCAAAGGAGTTTATGCTTTAAAGGTTATTGATGTACTTAAGCAACCACAACTTGCAGAAGAGGATAAGATTTTAGCAACCCCAACCTTAGCTAAAATTTTACCTCCACCAGTAAGAAAAATAATAGGTGATCTCTCAGATAGGGAGAAAGTTTTAATTGGTTTAGATCTACTTTTTGATGAATTAACTGAAACTGAATATAGTGGAGATAAATAATATATATAAAAATTTTAATTTTTTAATTAGCACAAAACTATGAATGATAAGAAATTTGGAAAATCAAATAAAATGCAAGTACAAAAATTACCAACTGGAATAGAGGGTTTTGATGATGTTTGTAGGGGTGGGTTGCCTGTATCTCGAAGTACACTCGTTAGTGGTACCTCAGGAACTGGTAAAACTGTTTTTTCTCTGCAATATTTGCACCATGGAATTTGTAATTTTGATGAGCCTGGAATCTTTGTAACATTTGAGGAATCACCCTTAGATATTATTAGAAATGCTGCAAGTTTTGGTTGGGATTTACAAGAATTAATTGATCAAAATAAACTTTTTATTTTGGACGCATCTCCTGATCCTGATGGTCAAGATGTGGCTGGTAACTTTGACTTGTCCGGTCTTATTGAGAGAATTAGTTATGCAATTAGAAAATATAAAGCTAAAAGAGTTGCAATAGATTCAATAACAGCTGTCTTTCAACAGTATGACGCTATTTACGTTGTTAGAAGGGAAATATTTAGACTGATAGCAAGATTAAAAGAAATAGGTGTGACAACAGTTATGACTACAGAAAGGGTGGATGATTACGGACCAATTGCTAGATATGGTGTAGAAGAATTTGTATCTGATAATGTTGTCTTATTAAGAAATGTTCTTGAGTCAGAGAAGAGAAGAAGAACTCTAGAAGTTCTGAAGTTAAGAGGTACTGTACATATGAAAGGTGAATATCCATTCACGATGGGAATGGATGGAATAAGTGTGTTTGCCTTAGGAGCAATGAGATTAACGCAGAGATCCTCAAATATTAGGATTAGCTCAGGAGTTAAAGATCTTGATGATATGTGTGGTGGGGGATATTTTCAAGATTCCATTATTCTCGCCACTGGAGCAACTGGTACGGGCAAAACAATGCTTGTATCGAAATTTGTTGAAGATTCTTATAACAATAACGAAAGAGCAATACTTTTTGCATATGAAGAATCTAGGGCTCAATTGCTTAGGAATGCTACTAGCTGGGGCATAGATTTTGAAAAAATGGAAAGTGATGGATTATTAAAAATCATTTGTGCATATCCTGAATCAACTGGTTTAGAGGATCACTTACAAATTATAAAAACGCAAATTAATCAATTTAAACCAAAAAGAATGGCAATTGATTCTCTCTCTGCATTAGCCAGAGGTGTAAGTTTGAATGCATTTAGACAGTTTGTAATTGCTGTTACTGGTTATACAAAACAAGAGGAAATAGCAGGCTTTTTTACTAATACTGCAGAAGAATTTATGGGAAGTCATTCTATAACTGACTCTCACATCTCAACAATTACAGACACCATATTGTTGCTTCAATATGTAGAAATAAAAGGTGAGATGGCTCGAGCATTAAATGTTTTTAAAATGCGGGGATCATGGCATGATAAACGAATAAGAGAATTTATTATTACAAATAGTGGCCCAGAAATAAGGGATTCTTTTTCTAATTTTGAACAAATATTTAGTGGTGCCCCTCACAGAGTTGTGCCTGATCAAAATATTCAAAATGTTTTTAAAGGAATAGATAATAATTAGATTATTTATTAAATTTCAGAACTTGGAAAAGAATCTGAATTATTAATAGCTTTTGTCAATAATTCATCTTTATCAGATTGTGCCAGGGCTAAATCAAACCAAAACGTTGTTCCTACTCCTAATTCACTAGCCATACGAATCTCCCCACCATGTTTTTCAATTATTCCCCGAACTATAGACAAACCTAAACCGGTCCCTTGCTCGGTATGAACTGAATTCTCTACTCTATAAAAACGATCAAATATTTTTTCTTGATCAGCCTGAGATATTCCTGAGCCAGTATCAGCAATCTCAATTCTTACTTTTGGAAGTGGTGAAACTAATTCACATTGAGGGGCTGCATCATTTTTAATACTTGGAGGGAAGGCAGGACAAGAATCTGGCCAAGTATAAGCTCTTATAATTAGGGCGCTGTTTTTTGGACTAAATTTCAATCCATTTCCTAGTAAATTATCAAAAACCTGCAAAAGTAAATCAAAATTTCCAAGAATTGGAGGAATAGTTTCCTCTATGTCATGAGCTAATGAAACATTTTTTTCTGAAGCATTAAGCCTGTAGTTTCTTAGAGTCTGTTCTATTGCTGGTTTTATGTCCATTTGCTCTAGCTGAACAATTTTCCCAGACTCCAATCTTGATAAATCTAATACATCATTTACAAGTCTTGTTAACCTATCAGTTTCTGAATTTGCAATTCCTAAAAATTCTATTTGTTCTTCATCAGAAAGCTGATCTTTCAAATCATGTAAGGTCTCTACATAACTTTTGATATTAAAAAGAGGTGTCCTTAATTCATGCGATACATTGCTTATGAATCTATTTTGCGCCGCGTTAAGTTCAACTTCTCTAGTTAAATCTTGTATTGTCACAGCAATTCCTTTTAATTCAACTTTATTTGTATCTAAGACTGATTGCAGGACAATTCTTAGGGTTCTTGCCGGTTCACCTAAACTGAATCTTAAATCGTCTTTCTCCTTTTTCCTGTTTAAAATAGACTCTATGTTGGTATGTAAGTCGTTGGATAAAATTTCGGGGATTTCATTTAAAAAATGTTTACCTTCTAGAAATCTTCCTTCCCAACGAAATAATCTCTTTGCTGTTGGATTAGTAAGTACAATCTTGCCTTGTGAGTCCAATAATATTGCACCATCAGCCATTGTAGCTATTAATGATTGCTGCTTGATTTGTGCCGCTTTGAGTTCTTCTATATTAGCTTCATCATAATTTTCTAACTGGGTGGCCATTCGGTTAAATCCATTTAAGAGTTCTCCTAGATCACCTGTCATGGGTAAAGAAATTCTGGATTTAAAATTTCCTCTTGAAATTTCTCTAACACCTCTTACTAATTCTCTTACAGGTCTTGTAATTGTCAGTGCATTAAATACGGCTCCAAGTATTACTAAAACCCAAATAGAGATAAAAACTGCAATAGTTACTTCTCTAGTTAAGGCAGCACTGGCTAGTGCTTTTTTATTAGGGGTAACTCCCAACGCTAAAGTTCCAAGATATTTGCCTTTCCACAACATCGGGACAAATACATCTGTTACTTGACCTTGAGGTGTCGCATGCTGCCTAACCAAGGGAAATTGTGGTCTCTTCTTCAATTCCGAAGGTAGTTTTAATTTTCGAGTGAGCTGAAACTGACTGTCTGAGCTTGTTGGGGTTGCACTGATAGGTATCCCAAGTTGAACAATATCTTCAGCATCAGTAAAGAATATATAACGGAGGTTTCGACTTGATCTCCAAAACTTCTCAGCTACATTTGAAATTTCTTTTTTTTGGTTATTAGCGACTAATTCTGTAACATTCCCAGATAACAATAAGCCAAGATCTCGAGCATATCTAGTATCATTCATTCCGGCATCTTTTTGGATACTATTTAACGCAAAAAAAGTTATTCCTGTCATTAGAAGGCTTACGACAAGAGTTGCTATAGCTAACAACTTTGTTCTTAAACTGAATCTACTCCACCAAGCGATGAGTCCATTAATCCAATAGTCACTATTCATATCTTCATTTTCAGTGATGTTATATTTTCTATTTTCTCGATTATTGGTATCTACCATAAGCTTAATTCTCCTTAGAAAATTTTTTTCTGACTTGGTAACCTATGTCATTTCTGAAGTAAATACCCTCAAAATGAATTTTTTTTAAATTCTTATATGCTTTTTCAAAAACCATATCGAAGTCTTTATCTTGACAGACAATACTTAAGACTCTTCCTCCATTAGTTAATAATTTCCCATCTTCACTTAAAGAAGTACCTGAGTCGAAGATTTGACAATCATTTGTGTCAATCTCATCCATATTTATTTGAAAGCCTATTTTATATTCGTGAGGATAACCTTTGGAGGTAGCTATTACACAACCACTAACTTTATCAGAAGTATTAATTATTTCATCACCATTTAAGTTTCCCATTGAACATTTCTCTAAAAGTAATATAAAATTTTGATCCATCAGGGGCATTATTGTTTGGCATTCTGGATCGCCAAATCTACAATTATATTCTATAACTTTGGGCCCAGATTCTGTGATCATTAATCCAAAGTAAATTACACCTCTATAGTCAATATTTCTTTTATTTAGTTCATTTATTGTAGGTTCAATTATCTCTTTTATAATTCTATTTAGGTAATCTTCTGTTAATAATGGGGCAGGAGAATAAGCTCCCATTCCTCCTGTATTTGGCCCTTTATCTTCCTCATTAAGTCGTTTGTGATCTTGGGCGGTTGGAAGTAAGGTGTATCTTTTTCCATCGCATAAAGCAAAAACTGAAACTTCTGGCCCTTGAATTTTTTCTTCTAGAACAACTACATTCCCAGAGTTGCCAAATCTACCATTAAAAATCGACTCTGCTGCTTTAAAACATTCATCTTTTGAATTAGGAATAAAAACACCTTTACCTGAAGCTAGACCATCAGCTTTTACTACCAGTGGAATTGATGCAGAATTGATGATTTTTTTTGCTTCTTCGAAAGAATTGACTTTCCAAAAGTTTGCAGTTGGAATATTTGCGTCTTGCATAAATCCCTTTGCCCAAGATTTACTAAATTCTAATTTTGCTCCATCTTTATTAGGACCAAATACTTTAAAATCTTTTTGTCGAAGAAAATCAGCTAATCCATTTGCTAAAGGTATTTCTGGTCCAATTACAACTAAATCTATCTTAAGAAAATCAAGCTTTTCTAAAAGTTCATTTTTATTATTTATATCAATTTTTATTCTTTCACATTTATTTATTCTTTCTGAACCACCGTTACCAGGTATTAAATAAACTTTTTTAATTAATTCATTTTTTTGAATAGCCCAAGCTAAAGAGTTTTCTCTCCCGCCATTTCCAATAATTAAGATATTTTCTAATCTAATTAAGCTTCTAGAACTTTTTGAATGAATTCCCATATATTGTTTTTAAAGGTTATGAGGTTTCGATGAATAATCAGTTAAAATGAAATAAAAACATTTGAAGTTGATCTCTAATAATTATGTTAATTACAAAAAGTACTTTAGTAATCATAATGAGGTTTTAAATTAATGAATAATAAATATGAGTTGATATATGAAGGCAAAGCAAAAAAAGTATTTACTTATGATGATCTAGATAAAGTAAAAATTGAATTTAAAGACGATGCTACAGCTTTTAATGCGTTGAAAAGAGAAAAATTTGAAGGTAAAGGCAAACTTAATTGCCTTATAAGTGCAAGAATTTTTGAGATTCTCATTAAGAAGAATATTCCAACTCATTTTATTAAACTTGAAAATGAAAATACAATGATTGCAAAAAAAATAAAAGTAATTCCATTAGAAATTGTTCTAAGAAATACTGCTTATGGTTCTTTGTGTAAACAAACAACTATTAAACCTGGAACTTTGCTATCAAAACCATTAATTGATATCTATCTTAAAAATGATGAACTTAATGATCCCCTCCTTACAAAAGATAGAATTGCATTAATGAATATATTAAGCTCTGATGATTTAGAGTTTATAATTAACTTAACTTTAAAAATTAATGTAATCCTGAAAAGTTTTTTTAAAAATATTCAACTTCAACTTGTAGATTTTAAATTGGAATTTGGTTATGATCTAAAAAATAATATTATTCTTGGGGATGAAATAAGTCCTGATAATTGTAGATTGTGGGATCTAAATCAAAAAAATGATATAATTGTAAGTCTTGATAAAGATAGATTTAGGAATGATTTAGGTGGTCTAATTGAAGCTTATAGTGAAATCCACCGAAGAATAAACGATTTTCTTAAACCTAATTGAATAAATAATGACTTACTCATCTTAATCACAAGTAAAATGCAAAAACATTTTTTAAAATTTGGAAAGGTTTTCATAAATGTTGCCTGCTCCCCCTTGATTTTGATATCAAATAATTCAGAACTGGCTGCTAAGTATTTATCAAATGATGTTGATCAATCAATAAAAAACTTAGAAATTTCAGATATTAATAA
This sequence comes from uncultured Synechococcaceae cyanobacterium, assembly GCA_902537275.1. GTDB lineage: Bacteria > Cyanobacteriota > Cyanobacteriia > PCC-6307 > Cyanobiaceae > Prochlorococcus_A. Next base: position 16,059 of record CACBAW010000008.1, on the reverse strand, counting down.
TGTTTTATCTCAAGGGATAGATATTAAAAAAAGGAAAGAATTTCTTCTTGCAGAAAATAATAATGATACTAATGAAGAAAGTGTTCTTATCTCAGAAATAATTATCGAAGGTTGGGAAAATCATCCTGAGGGTAGAAAACTTGAATTGGCTGCATATGATTCCATGAGCATTAAACCTGGAAGTATTGTTGATAATCAAATTTTAAATCAAGACCTCAATGCAATATATGCTAGTGGTTGGTTTTCAGGAGTTAAAATAAAGTCTCAAGATGGGCCACTAGGCGTGAGGCTAATAGTAAATGTAGTGCCTAATCCAATCTTAAAGAAAGTTGAACTTAAACCAATAAACTCTATAATCTCTAATGAATACTTAGATGATATTTTTAAAAATTATTATGGGACAACCCTTAACTTAAAGGAATTTCAAAATAAGATAGCAATAATAAAAGATCGTTATGAAAAAGCGGGTTATTCTTTAGCTAGAATAAATGGCCCAGATAGAATCACTGAGAACGGAGTAGTAATATTAAAAGTTTCTGAGGGCATTATATCTGACGTAAAAATAAGATTCCCAAATTCTGATGGTGAATTTATTATTGATGGAAAACCAAGAAAAGGGAAAACAAAAGACTGGGTTATAGAGAGAGAATTAAAAACACAACCTGGCACCATTTTTAATAGAAAAATCTTAGAAGCTGATATCGGTAGACTCTATGCCACATCATTATTTGATGATGTAAAGGTTTCTCTTAGCCCTGATAATTTAAATCCTGGTCAAGTCATAATTTTTTTAGACTTGAGTGAGCAAAGAACAGGATCGTTGACAGGTGGACTTGGTTATAGCAATAGTTCAGGTATCTTTGCTTCAATGGGTTTGCAGGAAACAAATGCATTTGGAAGAGCATGGACTACAAATTTAAATCTAAATTTCGGAGAATATTCAACTACTTATAATTTTTCATTAACTGATCCATGGATTAAAGGAGATAAACATAAAACATCTTTTAGAACAAATATTTTTTTAAGTAGAGATTATCCACAAGAATTTAAAAGTGAAAAAAATGGGAGATTATATGCAGTAGATAATCAAACACCATCTAGCTCTGATACTTTCTCATCAATAGTTTTAGAAAAAACAGGAGGTGGATTTTCTTTCTCAAGGCCATTAAATGGTGGAGATCCATTTAAAGTAGCTAAGTGGAGAGTTCTCGCAGGAATGAATTTTAAGAAAGTAAGGATGATTGATGGTGATGGAAACAAAAAACCCTATGGTGATAGGACCCCAACCACAACCAGAAATAACATAAGCGACATTATTTGTATTGGATTTACTCCAAATGATGGCTCATGCCCTGAAGAAAATACATTAGTGAGTGTTATCGCTAGTACTTCTAGAAATAATTTGAACAATTCCATCAACCCAACTTCAGGAAATAAATTTACCTTTGGTACTGAACAATTTGTTTCAATGGGGAAAAACTCTCCAACTTTTAATAGAATGAAAGCCTCATATTCATTTTTTATACCAACAAAATTAATAAATTTAACTAAAGCATGTAAGTCGAGAGATGCTACGAGTGAAGACTGTCCTCAAGCTATTGGATTTCAATTTAAGGCTGGAACTATTCTTGGGGAATTACCTCCTTACGAAGCATTTTGTATGGGAGGAACATCATCTGTTAGAGGTTGGGGATCTTGTGAGTTGGCTGTGAGTAAAAGTTTTGTTGAGGGCACAGCAGAATATAGATTCCCTGTTTGGAGAATGATATCGGGAGCTTTATTCGTCGATGCAGGAGGTGATCTAGGGTCTCAAAAGAAAGTTCCTGGAAAACCAGGTAAATTATTGCAGAAATCAGGTTCTGGTTTTTCTCTTGGAGGTGGAGTTGGGGTTAAAACACCAATAGGTCCATTAAGATTAGATGTTGCTAGCAAGGACTTAAGTGGAGATTGGAGATATACACTTGGAGTTGGATGGAAGTTTTAAGTGTTTTCTTGGCCTGCTAATTATGATTCTTGCTATACCTTGGCTGGTGTTATCTCCAGAGAGGGTATAGGTTTACACAGTGGCGAAAAAACAAGAATTAAAATTTCTTCCTATGAGAAAGAAGGATATTATGTTTCTTTTAGAGATAAACCTAACGAGATTTTTAAGTTAACTCAGGATTTAATTGGAAGTACTATGCTTTGTACGGCTGTTAAATTAGGGGGGAGAAATTTGTATACCATCGAACATTTATTATCTTCAATGGCAGGGTGTGGATTGAGTTATATACATATTGAGGTTGATGGAAAAGAGATTCCTCTTTTAGATGGTTCGGCAATTCAGTGGGTTAGAGATTTTGAAAAAGTTGGGATAAAAAAAGCACCTAGACCAGATAATTTTTTTCGAGAGATTAATAAATCAATAATTTTAAATAAAGAAGGCTCAGTTATAGCAGCAACTCCTTCTGAAAAGACTACTATAATATCTACTATAAGTTTTGCCTATAAAGCAATTGGAAATCAAACTTTTGTAATTGATTTAAATCCAAAAAGTTTTGTTGAAATGATTGCTCCTGCAAGAACATTTGGTTTTAAAGATCAATTTCAGGAGTTAAGTGAACTTGGATTAATAAAAGGCGGAAGTTTGGAAAATGCCCTTGTTTGTGATGGTGATAAATGGTTAAATCCACCATTAAGATTTGATAATGAACCAATAAGACATAAAATTTTAGACTTAATTGGGGACTTGGCTTTGGTAGGGTTACCTAAGGCTCAAATTTTAGTTTATAAAGGATCACATTCTTTAAATGCTTTATTGGCCTCATCGCTAAAAAATTAACTTTATCTTTAATTGTTTTGGAAAAGAAATTATCCAGTGTAAATAATCAACTTTCTTCTGAGCACATACTGGGTTTGTTACCTCACAGATATCCTTTTGCTCTTGTGGACAAAGTTATTGAGCATATTCCTGGGGAAAGAGCTGTTGCAGTAAAAAATGTAACTATTAATGAACCTCAATTTCAGGGACACTTTCCAGAGAGACCCTTGATGCCAGGTGTTCTCATTGTTGAATCAATGGCTCAAGTTGGTGGAATAATTGTAACGCAAATGCCCGATCTTCCTAAGGGACTTTTTGTCTTTGCTGGAATCAATAATGTTAAATTCAGAAAACCAGTTGTGCCTGGAGATCAATTGATAATTTCTTGTGAGCTATTGTCTATTAAAAGACAAAGATTTGGAAAGGTTAAAGGTGAGGCGCATGTTGATGGGAAGTTAGTTTGTGCTGGAGAATTAATGTTTTCACTAGTTGATTAGAGATATGGATAATAAAAATACTGAACTTAACTCAAGCTTTAGTGGTGTAAAAGTGCATCCGAATGCTTTTGTTGATCCTAGTGCCGAATTACATGATGGGGTTATTATCTCTCAAGGAGCTATTGTCGGTCCTAATGTGACTATTGGGAAAGGAACCGAAATAGGGCCGAATGCTGTTATTTCAGGAAGAACTCAAATTGGTATTAACAATAAAGTTTTTCCAAGTGTTTTTATAGGTCTTGATCCTCAAGACCTTAAATATAGAGGGGCCCATACTGAAGTAATTATTGGAGATAATAATACTTTCAGAGAATGTGTAACTATTAATAAGGCAACTGATGAAGGTGAAAAAACTATTATTGGCAATAATAATTTGTTGATGGCTTATACTCACATCGGCCATAATTGTGAACTTGGTAATAGGATAGTTTTATCAAATAGTGTTCAGGTTGCAGGCCATGTAAAGATTGAAGATAAAGCTATTATTGGTGGTTGTTTGGGTATTCATCAGTTTGTACATATTGGCTATTTAGCAATGATTGGAGGGATGACTAGAGTAGATAGAGATGTACCTCCTTTTTGTTTGGCCGAAGGGCATCCAGGAAGATTGAGAGGTTTAAATAGAATTGGAATTAAGAGAAGTGGTTTAATGGAAAATAAAGATTTTGATTTAAAACTTTTGCAAACTACTTGGAATTCCCTTTTTAAATCTAATGATGCGATTTCAAATTCATTAGAAAAAGTAATGAAAGGAGAATTAGATATTTCATCTTCAAAATTATGTGATTTCTTAAAAGAGTCAATATCTAAAGAAAGACGAGGACCAATGCCTATAGTGTATTTATGAATAAAAAGATATTTATAAGTACCGGAGAAGTCTCTGGAGATTTGCACGGAAGTTTGTTATCAAAAGCATTATTAGAGGAATCTAAAAAAAAATCGATAGATTTAGAAATTTGCGGATTAGGTGGGGAAAGGATGAGGAAACAAGGTGTAAAAATTCTTCAAGATACTACATCAATTAGTGCAATAGGAATTTGGGAGGCTTTACCTCTTATTCTTCCAACAATAAGAATTCAAAAAAGATTTTATAAATTACTAAAAAAATATCCTCCAGATTGCTTAATTCTTATTGACTATATGGGCCCCAATATAAATATTGGAACAAAATTAAAAAGATCGAAAACTAAAATTCCAATTTTTTACTATATTGCTCCTCAAGAGTGGGCTTGGAGGGTTGGCAATAACACTACAACAAATCTAATTAAATTTTCTGATAAAATTTTCGCGATTTTCAAGAAAGAAGCAGCATTTTATAAAAAGAGGGGCGGAAATGTTTTGTGGGTGGGACATCCAATGATTGATTTGACAAAAAAACTTCCTTTAAAGAAGGATGCCAGAACTATTCTTAACCTTCGCTCTAATCAAAATATCCTCCTTTTGATGCCAGCATCAAGACCTCAAGAATTACGATATGTATTACCTACTTTTATGAAAGCGGCTAAAAAATTACAACAAAAATATCCAAGTTTAATTGTCTATATCCCCTCCTGTCGGATTGCTTTTGATGAAATATTCAAAAAAGCCTTGAGAAAATATCAAGTTAAAGGATTTGTGATTTCTCAAAAAGATTGTGCAAAATTAAAGCCTTATATTTATTCGCTTACTAAAATTGCTTTTTGCAAATCTGGGACAGTTAATATGGAATTAGCTTTATATGCAATCCCACAGATTGTTGGTTATAGAGTAAGTAGGGTAACTGCCTTTATTGCTAAAAAAATTCTTAATTTCAAAGTAAGATTTATTTCTCCTGTAAATTTGTTAGTTAATAAATTAATAATCCCTGAGTTTGTGCAAAGAGAGTTTGATGAAAAGAAAATTTTTTACAAATCTTGTAGGATTCTTGAGGGAAAGTCAGAAAAAATAAAAATTAAAAAAGGGTATGCTTTTTTAAAAAAAGAATTAGGAGAAGAGGGTGTAGTCCAGAGAGCTGCTGAGGAGATTATTAATTCTATTATTTGAACTTTATAATAAAAAAATGAAATACCTCTTATCTCTAATAGTTGCTCTTTCAATGTTTGTTAACCCTGTAAACACTTTTGCAGAGGAATTGATTCTTGCAGGAGGTTGTTTTTGGTGTTTAGAACATGATTTAGAGTCATTAAAGGGGATAAATTTTGTAGAAAGTGGCTATTCAGGTGGAGATTTGCAAAATCCTACTTACGAAAATCATGAAGGACATCAGGAAGTGGTTTTGATAAACTATGATTCCAAATTGGTAACTTTGCCCGAGATACTTAGGCTTTACTTCAGAAATATTGATCCTCTAGACGGTAAGGGTCAATTTTGTGATCGTGGAGATTCTTATAGGCCAGTGATATTTTTCAAAGATACAACTGAAGAAAATGATGCAATAAATGCAATTGTTTCCGCCTCTAATGAATTGCGAGTGCCATTAGAAAAAATATCTGTAGAACTTAAATCAAAAGGTCAGTTTTGGTTGGCTGAAGAATATCATCAGGATTTTGCTGAGAGAAATGAATTAAAATATAAGTTCTATAGATTCTCATGCGGGAGAGATCAGAGGTTGGATAAATTATGGGGCGATAATGCTAGATCAACAAATCTTTGGAATGAATGATGTAAATATAGCTATTTATTTTTAATCCATTGAACAAGAGTTTTAACTCCAAAACCGGTTGCACCTGATGGATTAATTCCTTTATTCTTATCAGTCCAACAAGTCCCAGCAATATCGATATGAGCCCATTTTATCTCTGAATCAAAGAATTCCTCTAAAAACAAAGCAGCAGTTATTGACCCACCTGCTCTAGGACCTGTATTTTTCATGTCAGCTATATGAGACTTTAACCCTTCTTTGTAAGATTTTTGTAAAGGCATTTGCCATAATTCTTCTCCAGCCTGGGCTGATGCAGTTTTTAGATCATTTGCTAGATCATCATTATTGCTCCAGAATCCAGCTACATCATTCCCTAATGCAACAACAATAGCTCCTGTTAAAGTAGCCAGATCTATTATTGAATCTGGGTTTAAATTGGATGCGTAAGTTAAAGCATCAGCTAATGTGAGTCTGCCCTCTGCATCAGTGTTATTTATTTCAATTGTCTTACCATTAGATGCCTTAACTACATCTCCAGGATGTACTGCAGATCCATTTATCATGTTTTCGCAAGATGCCACAATAAAATGAATTTCTAATCCCTTTGGTTTTATTGCTCCAAGTGCTTTTGCTGCTCCTAAAACTGCAGCGCTTCCGCCCATATCATATTTCATCATTTCAATTTGAGATGCTCCTACCTTCAGATTGTATCCTCCAGAATCAAAGGTTAAACCCTTCCCAACAAGCGCAATCTTTTCTTTAATAGGCCCCTCTGACTTTAAAGTAAGATGTATAAATTTAGGATCTAAATCAGAACCTTTCGCTACAGCTAAATATGCGCCCATTCCTAAATCTTCACAATCTTTTGCCTCTAAAATTTTTACTTCCAAACCATGATCTTTAGCTATTTGAGAAGCTTGTATAGACATTTCCTGAGGAGTAAGACTATTTGGAGGGGCGGCTACAAGTCTTCTAGCTAGTTCAACACCTTCACATATTTGTGATGTCTCTTCAAAGCTAATATTCTCAAATTCTTTCAAATTTAAAAACTCTATTTCTTTAAGAACTTTCTTTTCATCTCTTTTCTTATTGAATCTATTGTCCTTAAAGGCAGATAATCTGGCTGACTCTGCTAGTTGATTTATTTCTAGTTGTGAATTTATAAATTCCCAAGGCAGCAAGATGCTGATTTTTTCATTTTTATCAACTGTTTTCCTAACTAGATTTCCTATAGAGTTTTCTATATCACTTTTTTTTAGGTCCTTCGATTTGCCAAGACCAACTATGATTAAAGTTTCTAATTTTTGATCTAAAAATTCAAAGCTTAAAGTTTTTCCTTTTTCTCCTTTAAATTTTTTTTGAGTAACTTTTTTTAGTAATAATTTTGGGTCAATAATAAATTTTATGTTTTCAAGTTGGCTTGAAATTTCTTCCTCTAAAACTCCAAAAATTAATGAAGCACCTTGCCAGTTATCTAGATTTTTTTGGAATGTGGAAAATTGCATTTGGTAAATGGATTTAATTAACTTTTAGTTGTTTGTGAAAGTAGTTGCCCACCTATCTCGAGTTTCTTTATTAAAAGGTGGTAACCATAAATATATCAGTTGCTGTTCTAATTTACGTCTTAATTTTACTTCTTTAGGTACATCTAAGAAGAAACGAATATCTTGGTGACTTGAGAGTTTGTTATGAGCTAGGGCTTCTTTATAGTTCATGAGGTAATTTTTACAATCATGTTCTCCCTTCCATCTTTTATTTGCTGAATTTGTTTCTCCTATATAAAGGATTATTTTAGAACTCTTCATCGAGTCAATTACAAAATACATTGCTGGCCCATTGTGTATGTATTGATTGGTTCTCCAAAAGTTCAATGATAATGGCTGCAAGGAAAACGGATCAATTTTTCTTTCATCGGAAACTGCATTTATAGGAAGACTTGTTTGGTGCAAAGTTTTGTTGTGAGTATCTTTTGAAATTTTGAATTGGTGATTATATATTCTATTCCTCCATTCAGTTAGGATTTCGCCTTTGATTTTTAGATTATTCGAATGTTGAAAATTAATTGATGTATTAACATTTGAACCAAATAATTCAAATTGTCTATTTTGGTTTGAAATATTATTTACGTTAAATTTTTCCAATATTTATGAAACATGTCTACTAAATTTAATTCTGAAAGAATATAAATCAAAGAATTATTCATAAACTAAAATTTATTAATCTTCTAATCAATTTAAAAGATTCTTGTTATCTTGTAATTGAGCCTTAATCTGCGAAGTAAAAAAATAGAAATGGGATTCTTTGAGTCAGACATCGTTCAAGAAGAAGCTAAAAAGCTTTTTACAGATTACCAAGAACTTATGAAACTTGGCTCTGATTATGGAAAATTTGATAGAGAGGGGAAAAAAATGTTTATAAAAAAAATGGAATCACTTATGGATCGTTATAAGGTTTTTATGAAGAGATTTGAATTGTCTGAAGATTTTCAAGCAAAAATGACAGTAGAACAATTAAAGACACAGTTAAGTCAATTTGGGATTACTCCTGATCAAATGTTTGATCAAATGAATAAAACCTTAATAAGAATGAAGGATGAACTTGATAAAACTTCTTAAAGTTAACGGTTAAAGCCATATGACAGATAATTTAAAATTGCCATCATGGCTGTCAAGAGGAATAGAAGAATATTTTCCAATTAAGGGAACAGATCAAACCTTTTCGGAGATAATTGATCATGCGAAAAAAAATAATAAAAAATTAAGGGTTAAACTCGGTATCGATCCAACTGGAACCGATATTCATCTTGGGCACAGCATATTGTTTAAAAAACTAAGGGCATTCCAAGATAATGGACATATTGCAGTCTTAATTATTGGGGATTTTACTGCTCAAATTGGAGATCCAACGGGAAAAAACAAAACAAGAGTTCAATTATCGGAAAAACAAGTCAAGGATAATGCAAAAACATACTTAACCCAACTAGGGATGGGAAAGCCAGCCAAGGAATCTATTTTAGATTTTGATTCAAAAGATAGAATAGAAATTAGATATAACAGTGAATGGTTAAAAGGATTAAATCTTAATTCGATAATAGAATTAATGGGGAGTGCAACAGTTAGTCAAATGCTAGCTAAAGAGGAATTTAATAAAAGGTACACTTCGCAAGTCCCAATTGCTTTGCATGAATTCTTATATCCACTATTACAAGGTTACGATTCGGTAATTGTTCAATCAGATATTGAGATTGGAGGCACAGATCAGAAATTTAATATTGCAATAGGAAGAGATCTTCAAAGGCATTTTAAACAAGACCCTCAATTTGGTGTTCTGCTGCCAATTTTGACAGGTTTAGATGGAATTAAGAAGATGAGTAAATCTGAATTTAACACCGTCGGTTTAACTGAAGATCCTCTTTCAATGTATTCAAAATTAGAAAAAGTACCCGATAGTATAATACCCACCTATTTTGAATTACTTACTGAATTAGATTTAAATTTTCTGGAAAACTCAAATCCTCGTGAATTACAGAGGAGAATGGCTTTAGAAGTTACTACTTTATTCCATGGGGTCCAAGAAGCATTAAAGGCGCAATCAACCTCCGAAAAATTATTTCTTGGACAAAAAGAAAAAGTTGGAGAAATTCCAGAGATTTCTTTGCAAGAAGTAGTTTTTCCAGTAAAGTTTTTCTACTTATTAAGTGCTCTAAAACTTTTCAAATCTAGCAGCGAATCCAAAAGATCTATTAAAGGTGGGGGTGTAAAAATTGATAGTCAGAAAGTAATAAATCCTGATTTAGTTTTTAATTCAAAAAATGATTTGGAAGGAAAAATTTTGCAAATTGGAAAAAAAATAATTAAGAGGTTTGAAAACTGAAAATTGATGAATAACAGATTTAATTCGGAGGATAAAATAATATTGGCAATTGATGGATTAGATGTAAGTCAAGCAAAATTACTTTTGGAAAAATGTCCTTATATTAAGTGGGTGAAAGTTGGTTTAGAACTTTTTGTTAGGGAAGGTCCGAGGGTTATTGAAATATTTAAAGGTTTAAATAAAAAAATTTTTTTAGACTTAAAATTTCATGATATTCCAAATACCATGCGAGCAGCATGTTTCCAAGTTTCAAAATTAGGGGTTGATATAATTTCTATTCATGCTTCAGCAGGTTTAAAAGCTCTTAAGGATTCGAAAAAAGCATCTTTAGAAGGAGCCACCTCAGTCAGTGTAAAACCTCCATTGGTAATAGGAATAACTGTTTTAACAAGCTTTTCTCTTATAGATTTTCAAACTGATCTTGATAGAAATAATTCAATTGAGGAGAATGTATTGAGACTTGCAAAGTTATCTTTTGATGCCGGATTAGATGGATGTGTTTGTTCCCCTTGGGAGGTAAAAATGTTGAGATCTATTTATAAGGATAATTTTGAACTTATTACACCAGGTATCAGATTAAATGTTGACATTAAAGATGATCAAAATAGAATTATGACTCCCTATGAAGCTTTAGATAATGGTGCTTCTAAGTTAGTCATTGGCAGATCAATTTCAAAAGCTTTAGATCCTAATAAAGCTCTAATAGAAATATTTAAATCTATTGATTCTGATTAATTTTGGATTCTTCTCCCTTAATCAATCTCGTTATGTTTGTTCTATGTTTCCAGATTACTAAAAATGCCACAATTAAACTTATAAAAAAGTATGAGTGCATAAATTTACTTAAATAAAAAAACATAAAAATAGGAAGTAAGATTGCAGCTGAAATACTGGATAAAGAAACAAATTTAGTTTTTGTTAGAACTATTAAAAAAATGCCAAGAGATGCTAGTCCAACTTTCCAAGAAAGAGCTAAAAACATACCTAATCCAGTAGCAACAGCTTTCCCTCCTTTACCTCTAAGCCAAATTGGCCAAATATGTCCTGAGATAGCGGCTATCCCTGCTATTACCTCTATTAATCCTTGATCTGTATAATATTGAGCAATTTTTACTGCAATAAGGCCTTTCCCAACGTCAATGATAAATACAAAAAGTGCTGGCCATTTCCCAACATTTCTTAAGACATTTGTGGCACCTGTAGATCCAGAACCAATAGTTCTTAGATCTATATTTTTGAGATATTTTCCAAATAAAAAACCTGTCGGGAGAGATCCTAAAAGATAACTTGTAAAAATTATTAAGATATTCATAAACCTTAGTTTAGTTCAAGATCATCGTAAATTTCATTATCTGAACCAGCAAATGCAACCCATAATGGGAATTGAAGAATTGGAATTTCAACAGAAGTTTCTGCAGCATCAATGATAATAAATGGCAATTCATCATTGGCTTCTAATCTGTCAGCTCTTTCGATGACACCTTCAGGCCTTTCAAACAGAACAATCCCACTATTAGGTCCAAAGTCATCCCTTGTTAGACCAAGTGAATCTTGAAGAATTCTTCTCCATTCACCTAATCGTTCAGGCTGCGAAGCTAAAATAAGAGTCTGAAATTGATCTCCATATAATTCGCCAAGAATAGATATTAAGCCAGCTGATAACAAGGCATTTTTTTGTCGAGAACCTCTACTTTCAAGAGAACCTCTTCCGCCCATGTTAAAGAACCAATCATTCATAATTTCTATATCTGAGGAATCAAGACTCCGTCTTAATTTCCAAGGTTCTGCATAAAAGTCGGGTTGTTCTGTGAAACTTGAAAAGCAACTTTTGATAATCTCTTCATCTGGCTTAAATGTCTCGGAAAGAGCAGGAACATTAACTACATTATTTGTGCTATTGTCTTGCTTTTTCTCATCAAGGGGAGAAGGCTTTACGATTATTGGTTGAGAAACTAATTCAAGTTTCTCTACGTTTTGTGAAAGATTCTGCAAAGCTCCAGTTAAGTACTCTTGAAAGCCTTTAACTCTTTTAGCGATATTGTCTGACTGTCCTTTAAAGTTGGACTCAATATCTTTTTCTATTTCATTTTTTTTTGTTTCTAAATCTTTTATTTCTTTAACTAAAGAATCTTTTTTTGAAAGGAGATCTCTAAAAATTTCATTAGAAATTTCATCGAAAGATTTAGTTGATTTATCGTTTTTCGGTGTAATTTTTTTATTTTGAGTTGAATTTTTCTTATTAATTTGTTTTGTTTTATCATCTGAAATTGACTTATCTATTTTTAATTCCTTTTCAGGATTATTGTCGGAAATTTCTGTATTGGTCATTTAAATAATTTTGATGATTTGGCAAAGTCTGAATTTTAAGAATTTTTAATTTCCAGGGAGTCAACTTTTTTCATGAGCTCATCTTTTAATTGCTTTGGATTAAATAAAATTGGTAATAAATGAGGACTGGATTTTTCTCTAAAATAAAAAATACCTGGGATTATAGGGAAAAAGAATTTCCATGATATCCAGTTCTTGAATGGAAAAGTTCTAATTTCTTTCCCTAATTGTAAAACGATAAAATCATCGTTTGTTATTTTTATTCTTAAGGTAAATGACTGAAGTAATAAAAAAAAGCTAAAAGAAGCAAAAACTATTGTCGGTAAAGAACCAATATTCAAAAACAAAAGCATAAAACTTAAAACAATTAGAATAATTGGCAACTGAAATGATGGAGATATTATTACTGGTTCCTTTTTTTTTGATTTAGTGTTAAACATAGAATCATCCAAATAAAATTTGCGTTAGTAATACATCCATTAAAGATACAGTAACGAGAGTCATTACAACTGCGCCTGTTGTACTTGTTCCAACTTCTTTTGGACCACCTTTAGTTGTGAGTCCATATCCACAAGCAATGATTGAAATAAGTAATCCGAACACTACAGATTTTATTAACATTGAAGTTAAGTCTGTACTTGTTAAGCTCACATTACCTGATCTTACAGATGTCCAAAAAACTATTGGAGGAACTTTATAAAAAATTGTGCTCCAAATTTGTCCACTCCATAAAGCTACAAACAAAAATAAAAGACACTGTATTGGAGACATTATTACCATCGATAGTAACCTTGGGACTACCAAATATTGGACTGGTTCGGTCCTTAACATGGTTATTGCCTCAATTTGTTCTGTGACCTTCATAGTGCCCAGTTGTGCAGCATATGCAGTCGCAACCTTTCCAGTCATTAAAGTAGCAGTTAGAAGAGGAGCCATTTCTCTAGCCATGCCTACTGCTAATAAACCTCCAATTTCACTTGAAACCCCCATGCTTGTAAGTTGTGATGCAACTTGAATATTAAAAACTGTACCTGCGGCAATTCCTGTAATTAATACAATTAATAAACTGCCAGGACCTGACTCCATAAGTTGGTCGAACAGATCATTTTTGGAAATTTTACCCTTAAAGATAAAATTAATTGCTTGCCCGCCAATGATCAAGCTGCTTAGAAGTCTTTTGAAAAAATTGAGGTAATACATATCTTTATATTAGTTTGTAATTAATTTTCGATCCCATTTTCTCATGATTAAAAGACCAATTATTACCAGTATTGAGGGTATAAATCCAATACATAATCTGATAGTTAATTGTGCTGAGTAACATTGTTCAATAATATTTAGACCATCCTTGTCAATAAAGCATGATTGATAGCCTGATAAATACAATAAAAATCCTAATAATTGAACACTAAACGCGATACCAATCTTCTGAATAAGAACCATCCAAGCAGTATATAATCCTGCTGGTTTCTCTGGATCTTCGTCTATTGCATCAGGAAGTAGTGACCAAGGGATAAGAAAAGCGGTTGAAGCTCCAATTCCAATTAGACAGATTATGAAAATTAAAAGAATGAAGAGAAATATGTTGCCGGCATTTAGGAATAGACTATCTCCAACTCCTGAAATTTTTGATAATGAAGGTAAAAATAAAGCTGCTGTACATGAAATAATCCACATAATCGCTCCATAGTTTAATGCTGAAATCCTGTTTAATTTATTTGATACTCTGGTCCATATTTGTAAACCCACCAAAGCGCTGATTTGGAAAGGTATCGGGATCCACTTAGCAATATATGTGGGTACATTCAGTACATCCTCTACATAGATTAAAGCTACTGTTTGCATCAATTGTAAGGCGCACCAGAGAAGAATATAAAGCGTAATAACTTTTAGAAATTTTTTATTTCTGAAGATCCTTTTGAATTGAAGTGTTACAGCTTCAACTTTTCCTGAAGGCCTTCTTGCTTTTTTGGCAAATGGAGCCAATCCCCAACAAGAAATTAATGTTGTAGCAACTGCAATACATCCGCTTATTTTACCCATTAAAAAATATTCATTATTTGCGGATCCTTCAGAACCCAATACAACTCCAGCAATTATTAAACCAGTTAGTCCTGCAATTATTGAGCCAGTAAATCTAGATGCGTTAAGTCTTGTTCTTATTGCTGTTTTTTCAGAAATTTCAGTAGATAGAGCTGCAAAAGGAAGATTAATACTTGTATAAGCAGTCATTACGATTATAGAAATTATGGCATAGTAAATAGTCTTGGTTAGCACGGAGCCAGTAGGTGTCCACCATATTGCAGCTAAAGAGAAACCAAGAGGAACAGAGGCTACTACCATCCAAGGGATTCTTGGCCCCCATCTTGATTTAGTACGATCACTTAACCATCCAATTAACGGATCATTTACTGCATCCCATATCTTTATTAGCATTAATAATGAACCTGCAATTATTACTGGTAAACCAGCAGAAATAAAGAATTTGAAGAGGAAAAAACCAAATTGCGTCGCGACTAAACCTGTGCCTGCATCTCCTAATCCATAAGAGAACATTAATCTTGTTGTTGATCTAGTAATATTTTTTTTCGAGTGTGAATTTTCCAATCTTTTTGCTTTGTTGATTGTTTGATAATGTATTATTGCAATGGTAATTCTATTACTTAATGCGGGCGTGGTTTAGTGGTAAAACCTCAGCCTTCCAAGCTGAAGATGCGGGTTCGATTCCCGCCGCCCGCTTTAGAATAAATTATTTTTTGCCCCAAATACTTCTTCTGAAATGATTAATAAAGAGCTTCTACTGTTTATTGAAACAAATTTTTCATTGATAGTTAAGGGTTCAAAAATCTCAGACATGCTAGTGTCAATAACTTTTAACCAATTATATTTACATTTTGGCAAGGGGAAATCGATACTTTTTGAATATGCATTCAAACCTATCCAGACCAGCGGATTAGTAATGCCTTTGTTAATGCTAAAAGCAACTGTGTGAGACCAACTACTCCAATCGGGATTATTTAACTTTGTTCCATGCCAATAATATGTTGGATAATTTTCATTGGTTTGATTATTAGGGGAGAATGATGGATTAAAAATGTTTATTAATTTTTTTCTGATTTTTATAACGTATTTAAAATATTCTAATAATTCCAAATCTTGTTGACCATGTTCCCAATTCATCCAGCCCAATAAATTATTTTGGCACCAAGAATTATTGTTACCGCCTTGTGATCTTCCTATTTCATCGCCCATGAGTATCATTGGAACACCTTTAGAGATAAGTAAACTAAGAATAAGATTTTTTTGCTGTCGCTTTCTTAAATCATTAATTAATAAGTTTGTAGT
The DNA here is from genome assembly GCA_902537275.1 of uncultured Synechococcaceae cyanobacterium. Taxonomy (GTDB): domain Bacteria; phylum Cyanobacteriota; class Cyanobacteriia; order PCC-6307; family Cyanobiaceae; genus Prochlorococcus_A. The sequence goes on along the minus strand of CACBAW010000008.1, from coordinate 596 downwards.
TGGTCCCTCTACACCATGATTCCAAGAATTGTTATGGTTATCACCATCTCTGTTTTGCTCTCTGTTGGCAAAATTATGTTTTCTATTGAAATTTACTAAATCTTTTAAAGTGAATCCATCATGTGAAGTAATAAAGTTTATTGATTTTGGAAAAATAGTATCTTGTTTATAAATCGATGGAGTACCTTTGATTTTATCGCTCATATTCCAAGCTGTATCTTTATCTCCCTTCCAAAATCTTCGCAAATCATCTCTAAAATGACCGTTCCAAGTGAAAGTATTCTTAGATGGGAAATCACCTAATTTATATAAACCACCACAATCCCATGGCTCACTTATAAACTTTATATCAATAAGTTCTGGTTCACATTCTATATCTTCAAAAATTGGAGGATTATCGAGTGGTGAGAGATTTTCTCCTCTTGATAAGGCAATACCTAAATCAAATCTAAAACCGTCTACTCCAAATTCACTCGCCCAACACTTTAATGATTCAATTATTAGTTTTCTAACTAATCCTCTATTTGCTGCAATAGTATTCCCACAACCAGATACGTCCTGAAAATTTTTATCTTTACCAATAAAGTAATAAAGGT
>CACBAW010000007.1 GCA_902537275.1 uncultured Synechococcaceae cyanobacterium | reverse complement strand
TCCTCAATATCTTGTAATAGAGAATTCTCTGATATTAATATTCTTTTTGAATTATATTTTTTATTTACCTTCATAATTTTTTTATTCAATGAATTTATTTTTTCTAATGAAGTATTGGGATGTAACCTTAAAATGTATAAATAACTAACTTTTGATAAACTTTTTATTGCTGAATCCAAAAAAATACTTACCTCTTTATTTGAGTCTTCAGGCAATAACAAAACTTTATTTTTCTCTTCTAAAAAATTCTTTTTTTTAAGTACATACTCATAATTAGTTATTTTTTTATCTTGCTTTACACCTACACTTACAAATTTTGCGGTTTTTGATAATGATTTATTAATCGCCAATTCAATATCTCTTTTTGATTTACAAATTACAATATCTGGATCAAACTTTTTACTAATACTATTAAAAGTTGCAAACTGATATTTACTTACGGGTGCATGCATAAAAGCAATCCTTGGTACACCTAATTCATATCCAAGATAATAAATAAGTCTTTCCCATGGATACCCCTCATACGTTGTTTGAATAAAACTTATATTTTTTTTATGAATATTTTTCCAAATAAAATCATAAATTCTCAAAGCAATAAGATTATTTAGAGATATTGAATGATAAATAGAATTTAACAAAACAACTTTATCTATATAGTTACTAGCTAGAAAATAATATTTTAAAAGTTTTGCTACTTTAAAAAAAGTTTTTATTGAATATTTAAATTCACTTTGAAAAGTCATGAATGGGGGAACAAAAGAAAATTTATTATTATTAATTTGTTTTAAATTTTTTTTCCAGATATCTCTTTCATAGACTGAATCTTGATGAAAAGTAAATTTCGTACAGTTAATATATTCATTACCAATAAAAAGTTTATTTGGATCAATGTAAGATTTTGGATTTTTCCCCTTATGGCAAATATATATTCCAGCATTTTTTGCAATATTTAAATCTTTTTTAATTTGGCATATATTACTTTTATTTAAATTATTTATTAATTTAAGAGGCGCCAAAATTATTTTTATAATTATTTTTAATAGAAGCTTAAATGAATTAAACTCTAAAATATCAAAAATTTCTGATGAGCTTTCCCGTAAAATAAAAAATGCAGGATTTGATAAAAGTATCAAATCATTATTAAATTTTCGTAAATATTTTTTGGAAGAAATACATAACTTTTTATATATAGAATTATCAATTTTTAAAAACATTTATTTAATCATTTTTCATCAAGACAACATATATCTAGGGTATCAAAAATTTAAAATTGTATTTTTAAATACTTAATAATTTGTTAATCAATCAAATAATTTTTTTTATTTTTATTAGAAAAATTTCTTAAGAAAAAAATATAAATTTATTTATCTTGTCATGGAATATAATTTTTTAAGTTATGTTTAATGAAATGAATTCATATGAAAATAAAGTAGATAAAAGTAATATTTTAATTATTGGTTGTGGAGGAGCAGGATTAAGAGCAGCTATTGAAGCAAAAAACTCTGACTTAATTGTTAAAGTTCTTGGTAAAAGAAGTAAATTTGATTCCCACACAGTTCTAGCGGCCGGCGGGATAAACGCCTCTTTAAGTAATGTTGATCATGCTGATTCATGGGAACAACATTTTGCGGATACTTTCCTAGAGGGATATGGCATTGGCAATCCTCACATTATTGAAAGAATGGTAAAAGATGCTGCAGAGGCTGTACATGAAATTGATTCATGGGGAGCAAATTTTAATAAATTACCAAATGGTAAGATAGATCAAAGATTTTTTGGTGCCCATACTTATCGCAGAACTTGTTATTCAGCTGACTATACAGGAGAGGCTATATTAAAAGCTCTACTCAAAAAAGCATATAGTTTAGATATACCTATTTTAGATAATGAATACGTAACGGATTTATTGATTGAAGATAAAAAATGTCTGGGTGCCATGTCTATTAATACAGAAAATGGTTCGAGAACAGTTCATCTTTCTGATTCAACTATTCTGTGCACAGGTGGACATACACGTATTTGGAAAAAAAGTTCTTCAAGGGAATTGGAAAATTTTGGTGATGGTTTTTTTCTAGCTGCAAAGTCTGGATGTAAATTAATTGATATGGAAATGGTTCAATTCCACCCGACTGGAATGGTTATGCCAGAAAGCATTGCAGGCACTCTTGTTACTGAGGCAGTTAGAGGAGAAGGAGGAAAACTTTTGAATAGTGAAGGCAAAAGATTCATGATTAACTACGACAGAGAAAGAATGGAATTGTCAACTAGGGATAGAATTGCAATGGCAAACTATACAGAAATCTTAGAAGGAAGATCTTCGCCAAATGGAGGCGTCTATTTAGATATAAGCCATATAAAAAAAGATATTATTTTAAGTAAACTTCCAAAAATATATAATCAATTTCTCGAATATCAAGGTCTTGATATTTCGAAAGATCCCATGGAGGTAGCACCTACTGCTCATTATTCAATGGGAGGAGTAAAAGTAAACTCTATTGATCATTCAACTGAAGTTCAAGGATTATTTGCTGCTGGTGAGGTTGCTGGTGGTTTACATGGCGCAAATAGATTAGGAGGAAACTCACTAGCTGAAATACTTGTTTTTGGAAAACTTTCAGGTAAGGCTGCAGTTGAATATTCCAATTGCTTCAGTATTACTGAGAATAAAGAAGAGGTTATAAAAAAAGCACATGAAAATATCAATAAAAGGAGTACAGAATCTCAAACCTCTATTTCTAATTCACAAAATAAACTCAGACAAATAATGTGGGAATATTGCGGAGTAGTCAAAAATAAAGAGAAACTCAAAAATGCATTAACCAGATTAGAAAAACTTAAAACATTTGCTGAAACCAATCAAAATAATGTAGAAAAAAATGATCACCATAAATTAATAAGTTCTTTTGACCTTGAAGCTTCTATTTTTACAGCCGAAGCAACTATTTTAAGTTCACTTATGAGAGAGGAAAGCAGAGGAGCTCTTCAAAGAGATGATTTTACTAAATTATCGGAAGATTATAATTGTAATTTTTCAGTTAGTCTTGAGAATAAAAAAATAAAGTTAAAGGAAGAAAATCTCATTCCTTTAGAAAAAAAATTAATTTCAATTATTTCTCAAACTAAAAATATTGACAATTTAAAAGGAAGATTACTAGAGTAATTCCTTACTTTTCAAGAACATAATCTCTCAATATATTCTTAAGAGATTGATAATTTAGCTGTTCTGAGTCTTTTGAATTATATTCAGAATATTTATTTATATCTTTATCACCGTGATTTTCATATTTACTATATTCTAGATTTCTTCCATCAGGAATTATTTTATAAAATCCGTTTTTCTCTGTTGCTCTTGATAATTCTTCTTTACTTATTAAAACCTCATGAAACTTTTCTCCATGTCTTGGGCCAATTATTACTTCTTGGTGATTATCTTTGTCTAATAAATTCTTAATCACTTTTGATATTTGACCAATATTGCAAGCAGGTGATTTCTTTACATAAATGTCCCCTTTTTCTCCATAACTTAATGCATAAAGAACAAGGTCTATAGCTTCATCTAAACTCATAATAAATCTAGTCATTTCTGGATCCGTAATTGTAATGGGCGTGTTTTTTCTGATTTGTTCAAGAAATAGAGGGATTACGGAACCTCTCGAAGAAATAACATTACCGTATCTTGTTATGGTAATAATTGTTTCTTTAGAGGATCTTGCTTTTGCTAATGCAATTTTTTCCATCAAGGCTTTAGTCATTCCCATAGCATTTACAGGGTGAACAGCCTTGTCCGTACTCAAACATACTACAGACTTAACTTTATTTTGAATTGCAGCTTCTAATAAATTTGATGTTCCAATTACATTAGTCGAAATAGCCTCCATAGGGAAAAACTCACAAGAAGGAACTTGTTTCAGAGCTGCTGCATGGAAAATAATATCTGTATCATTGCATGCTGCCATTACGGATTGAATGTCTCTCACATCACCTAATATAAATTCCAGATTATCCATATTAAGATTGATTCTCATGTCATGCTGTTTTTTTTCATCTCTGCTAAATATTTTTATTTTCTTTAAGCCTAACGAGGATACTTTTCTTAACATATATCCTCCAAATGATCCTGTTCCACCAGTTATTAATAAGGTTTTATCCTTTAATTCTTTATAATCCATTTATCCGACTGTAGTGCTTTTTTATATTACTAATTAATGGATTTACTAGTAAAACTGTTTTTGAATAATTTAAAATAATTCTTAATGAAAAGACAATATTTATAATGAGATTTCTACCATATGGCAGACATCATCTAGATGAAGATGATATAAATTCTGTGGTTCAAATTCTTAGAGATGGCGGGAATCTGACTCAAGGACCTCTTATTTATGAATTTGAAAAAGAATTTGCTAACTATGTTGGGGCTTCTTATGCAGTGGCAGTCTCTAGTTGTACAGCAGGGCTTCATATTTCATGCATTGCACTAAATTTAGAAAAAAATGATATTGCTGTAACATCAAATATTAGTTTTGTTTCATCTGCTAATTGTGCAAGTTTTATTGGAGCCAAAGTGCAGTTCATCGATATAGAGGAATCAACTTTAAATATTTCAATCGACAAATTAGAAGCAAAATTAATTTCAGGTGAAATTTTTAAGGTCGTTATACCTGTACATTTTGGTGGTTTAGCTATTGACATGAAAAGGTTAAGCTACTTAGCGGAAAAGTTCAATTTTCATATTATCGAGGACGCAGCTCATGCATTAGGTTCAGAATACTCTGATGGATCAAAGATTGGTTCGGCTAATTTTTCTGATGCTACTGTTTTCTCATTACATCCTGTTAAAAGCATTACTGCAGGAGAAGGCGGAATGATTACAACTAACAATGAAAAAATATACAAAAAATTATTACGTTTAAGAAGTCATGGAATAAACAAAAATGATGATTTTTTAGTGAACAAGGATGCTGCTTACACCAATGATAAAAAAAATCTTTGGTACTATGAAATGCAAAGTCTTGGGTTCCATTATCGTATAACCGATATTCAATGTGCATTGGGTTTATCCCAATTAAAAAAATTAGATAAATTTATTAGTAAACGGGAATTGTTAGTTTCCTCTTACAAAAAACAACTAAAAAATAATAAAAGCATTAAACCAGCACAAAGCAGCTTAATATCTAAGAACGCGAATCATATTTTTCCTGTCAGAATAAACTTTGATAAATTATCTATTCAAAGAAATGAGTTAATGGTTTACTTAAGAAATAAAGGGATCATTACTCAAGTACACTATATTCCAATTATACTTCACCCGTATTATCAAAATAAAAACAACTCAAATGACCATAAATTATTTCCAGAATCATTTAGCTACTACAGAGAAGCTTTAACACTTCCACTATTCTACGACATGGAAATAAGTGATATTAATTTTGTTCTAGAGAGTATAAAAGATTACTTTTTACTATCAAATTCAAATAATATTTAATCTAATTATTACTTTGATACCATTCTGGGACTAAATATTTTAAGACCTTAAACAATTTTTTTATATTCGAGTCTTGTAAATATTCCTCAATTAAATTTATTTTCTCAAGAACCTGACCTAAAGGTATCATCTTTTCTTTAGCCTTAAAAATAAGGGGGTTTGAAGTTTTTTCAGATTTTGCATCAATCAATAATTCTTCATATAATTTTTCTCCAGGTCTTAAACCGGTAATTTTTATTTCGATATCTCCATCAGGATTATTATTATTTTTAACCGATAAGCCACTTAGTTTAATCATTTGCTCTGCGAGTTCTCTTATTTTTATAGGAACACCCATATCTAGTAAAAATAATTCCCCTCCTTCTGAGAGCTCTGCAGCTTGCAAAACTAATTGCGCTGCCTCTTTAATAGTCATAAAGTATCTTTCAATATTATTATCAGTAAGTGTTAGTGGACCTCCTTGCTTTATTTGATTTTTAAAAAGCGGTACTACGGAGCCCGATGAATCTAATACATTTCCAAAACGAACCATAGAGAATTTAGTATTTTTATTCTCTCGTAATTTAATTTCTTCTGCATATGCTTGGACTATTATTTCTGAGACTCTTTTTGAAGCACCCATTATATTAGTTGGTCGAACCGCCTTATCACTAGAAATTAAAATTAGTTTCTCTAAATTTAATTCATACGCTATTTGACATAACACTTTTGTGCTAAATATATTATTTGCAATTCCCGTGAATGGATTTAATTCTACTAATGGTACATGTTTATAAGCAGCAGCATGAATAACTATATTTACTGAATATTTTTCTAAAATACCTTTGACAAATATAATATTGCTACAATCCCCCAATATTGGAATAATTTCATGTTGACTTTGATTAGATAATTCTTTATCTATCTGATAAAGATTATGCTCGCTCATCTCAAACAAAACCAATCTTAATGGCTTATATTTTATGATCTGTCTACACAATTCAGAGCCAATTGAACCACCTGCTCCAGTAACGCAGATTATCTTATTTCTTATACATTTTTTCAATAATTTTTCATCTGGAGGAACACTATTTCTATATAAAAGATCTTCAATATCAATAGGTTTTAATTTTTTTATATTCAATAGCTCATCTGATAAATATTCTGCTTCAGGTATTTCAAATGTCTTAATACCTAAATTTTGAAAATTATTTATAGTCGATATTAACTGTTTTCTTTTTAGTTTTGGAATAGCAAGAAAAATTCCAAAAATTTTACCATTATATTTATTTATACAATTTGGTGAAACAATTTTTATTCCGTTTAAATGTCTCCCTTGTAAATTAACATTATCATCAATAAATAAAACAACCTTATATTGTTCAGAAAGTTTTAATGATGATAATAATTGAGCACCTTTTGTCCCCGCACCGTAAATAACAATTGATTTGGAAAACTTAGAGACCTTCTTTTTTACTAAAAAAATAACATCCCGTAATACAAAGCGATATGAAGAGCATAATGATGAGATTAAAAACCATAAAGTTATAAAATCTAAAATCTTAACTCTAATATCAAAAAAAATAAGAAAATATAAATTTATAAATATAGTTATGATTATATTTCTTAAAGAATTTGTATAAACTGATCTACTGCCAATATATCTCGTAATTCCTTTATATTGTCCTGTAAAAATATAAAATAATATAGATATCAAAGAAGTTATTAAGATTGAAATATTAATTAGTTCATTATTAACTGATTCAGTACTGATAGTATTTATATCGGAAATAGCATAGGTTAATTTAATAGATAAATAAATAAGAAACATGTCTATAAAAATCAAAATAGACTTTCTATAAATATTTTTAATTGTTAGTAATTTTGCTAATAATTCCATTAAAAAATTAATTTATTCAAAAGTGCGAGAGTGAGTATTCTCTAAAAAAATTCCAAAAGATAATGTTACTAAAAATCCAATAAGTAATTGCCAAAAACCTCCAATAATATAAAGAATTGCCAACATAATAGATGTAACACCATACGTTAAACTGACCTTACTATGGGACCATCCTGCTTGGTTTAATCTTTGATATAGATGTTTTTTATGAGGTGCAAAAATATTTTCGCCATTTGCAAATCTTCTTATTACACAAGTCGATGCATCCAACCATAAAGGGGAAGAAATAATAAAAAGAGCAATAGAGTTAATTAAAGAGGAACTTGAAATTATTAGAAAAGGGATATATATACCTAAAAAAGTACTTCCAATATCTCCCATAAATAATTTTGAAGGATCCCAATTCCAAAACAAAAAACTTATTAAACTTACTAGTAAAGGTAGAGAATTTAAACGATTATTTATTAAAGAGTCTGAAATTAAAAATATAATCATTAATAATGTGATAAGACCATCAATACCATCCATAAAATTTGTAAAGTTTACAAAACTAGTAGCAAAAATTTGCCACGCGATTATAAAAATTAAAGAATATAGGTAGCTATCAACTTTAAGTCTCCCAATAAAGATAATTCCTATAAGTAATGCCGTACTTAATTGAAAGATGAATCTTATAGATTTCCTAAGATTATTTTTATCGTCCAAAAAGCCAACAATGGCGAGAGGGGTGAACAAAAGAGGTATATAATTATTTAAAAATATAAACCCAAAATAGCTTGATAATATAAATGATAATCCACCGCCTTTGGGCTTGGCTTTCTTATGAGAACTCCTAATATTAGGCTCGTCAATAAGATTAGCCCTGAAAAAAGGCATTAAATTTTTAGTAAGTAATATGTTTAATATTAGAGAAAATATAGAGATTATTACAATATTTATATCCAAAATAATGAAGTTAATTATTTATTAATTAGTTTATTTCAAAAATAAACTATGAATAGTAAATGTAAAATTCTTAATATTAATAATTAATAATCCTTATTTTTTATAGCAAGAATCTAATCCCAAAATATCTAAAAATTGATTTCTAATTATTTCTTCTGAAAAATATTTAATTGTCTCATCTCTTATATATTTCGGATTAAGGTTAAATTTGTTAGATGATAATCTACATTCCATCTCATTTATTGATCTAGCTAGAGCTTTATAAGAGTTTATTTCCTTGAAAGTTATAACATAATCACTTTCTTTGGCAACGATGTTTACTCCTGTTCCTAAAAAAGTATTAATTATTGGTAATCCCATAAATAAAGCTTCCAGTTGCATAATCCCATAAGCTTCACTTTTCGTTATTGATGGGAAAACAAACGCATCAGAGAATTTTAAAATTTCATATTTCTCATTTTCTTCTAAATATTTATTTATAAAAATAACTTTTTCCCTGGTTTCTGTTGGATATTTATTTATTATACTATTTATCTTTTTAGACATAGGTCCAGCCCCTGCAATAATTAAACGTATATTTCCTTTTAAAAAAGGGACTGACTTAACGAGATTTATAAGTCCTTTATATTTCGCTATACGTCCTATATACACAAAGTCAAAAATATCTTTAGATTTTTTTGGAATATATTTTATGCCAGTTTCATTAAATTTATTAGATCTTAAGAGAACATTATTTAACTTTGGAATTGGAATTGGAATTATCTTCAGATTTGTATTAATAATTTTTGAAAAATTAATATTTTCAATAGAATTGCTAGATGCAATTAAAATTGTTTTTTTATTAATTTTGAAAAGAATTTTACTTAAAAAAATATAAACTATTTTTGCAAGAATATTTTTGGATGGAATCGCATGATGATAAAAAAATAATTCAGGTATTCTCTTTTTTCTGAGCTTATTTATTAATGTTGAAATTATTATTCCTAATAGTCCATTTAAAAAAGGTTGATGAACTATAACTTTTGAGACAAACTTAAATTGATTTAGTAATTCATTTATCAATGAAAACCCTAAATTTTTACTAAAAATTGAGTCGCAATAATAGATTTTATTTTTTGATATATTTTCATAATTAATTTTTTTAAAAATTTCATATGAAGTTTTTTTTAATGAAACAATATTCACTTTTATGTCTAATTTTCTAAGCCATTCACAATGAATGTCAACTACTTTTTCTACACCTCCCACTACATTTGTGGATTTAGTAAATATAAGAACATTCATAAAAAAATAAACTAGAAAATATTAAATAGCTATTTATCTAAAGCATATTTGCATAAGTTTACAATAATTGCAATAAAAAAAACTAACGAGCTTACTTTTTTAAAAGATAGCTGTTTATAAAGTATTTTTATAATACTTTTTCTCATTAACCTCCTATTTGAAGATAAAGAATTTTGAGATCTATATATCCCTACCAAATCACATTTAAGAAAATAAAAATTATATTTCTTTCTTAATCTTATATATAAATCTAAGTCTTCAGCATATCTTATAGAATTATCATACCCATTTTCTTCTAAAAATATTTTTCTTTTAATTGTAAATGCCGGGGTAACATATAGAGACTTAAATAAATATAAATAATATTTATGAATTTCAAATCCCTTTTTTTTACATTCTGAAGTGTGTACTCTTTTTTTTATAATCTTATAGTCATGAAAAATAATTTCAGGAGAATAATCATTACAAAACTTACTTATCTCAAAAAATTTTTTATTACAGAAAACATCATCAGCATCTAAGAAAGATATATATTCCGCATTTGAATAATTAATCGCTAAATTTCTAGATAGACTTGGACCAAAATTAAAATTATTTTTCACTAATTTAATATTATTTATTTCGTTTAATTCACAACATAAAAAGTTAAAAGTATTATCATTAGAATTATCATCAACTATTATTATACGATTATATAATTTACTTAAATATATAATTTGCTCACATAATAAATTACAATAATCAAGTGAATTATAAGTAGTGATTATTAAATCTTGAGAAGACATATATAATAGATTTAATAAAAAATCTTATAAATATTAAATATTTATTATTATATCCAATTCTTGTACAGATCCTATTAACAATAATAAGATTTTCAAATTTATTATGTACAGAAAACAAATTTGGAACTGTAGTAAAAATATATCTATATCCTATATCACTTGTTATTTCTAAATCTCTTTTAGAGAAACTATTTTCGTCTCCAAATGGAATCGCCACATCATAAATAGAACGATTAAGTTTAATCTCAAGTATTTCTCTAGAGAGTTCTAACTCATGTTTTACTAAATCTTTTGTTAATAGTTTAAGATTTTGATGTAAGCACGTATGAGAACCAATTATGACATTTTTAAGTTCTGATAATTCTTTTACCATATTCCATGTCATGAATAATTCTTGATAATTATTTCTCTTTTTTGTCCCTTTTATATCAGTAAGAAGATCTTCCTGATGATGTTTTAATTGATATTTAAATATATAAGACAAGTATTTATAAACTTTTGATTTCTCCTTTTTAGTATTAATTGTGTAATTGTATTCCTTTGATTTTTTTGTAAAAGTGATAGTATCATTCAATTTAATATAGTCATATAGTTCGAACCACCATATTGTGGAAGGTCTCTCTATAAAATCAGTATTAATGAAGATATAAATTTTATTATTTAGATCATTAAATAATTTCCTCCCAATTGAATAAATACTTCTGTATCCATCATCAAATGAAATATGAAAACTCTTAGAAAGTCTATTAAAGTCTTGTGTTGAAATATCGTCCAAAGGCAATTTGGGTTGACTTTCATATAAGGAGTGAGAACAGATAGTGAAAATCATTTGAATATATATTTTGTTTTTATATCATGTAGTTTAATTTTCAACTTAACGATAAATATATTGAATTTAACCAATAAAAATAAAATTTTATTTGAGGCAAAGGCAGAGTAATATATTTCACCTTGCTGAGGTCTTAACCTTGATTTATAACCTTCCTCTCCAATTGTTAGATCAAACTTATCTAATCCCCTCGTTTTGGAAATAGCTAGTAATTTAAATAATAAAATCCATCCAGGAGAGAACTTTCTATATTTAGTATCATATACAGGTAATAAATAGGTATAGCAAGCTGAAGTTCTAAGACCAAGATGTGCTGCCACAATACTTCCATTATGTGAAATAGCACTTATATGACTTATGTCTAGTTTGGCTAATTCTCTATAAAATTGCTCGCCTTTAGAATCAAGTATTGCGACTCCTGAATTTTTATATTGCTCATTCTTTTTAGCTATTATAAAATCAATTAATCTCTCCTCATTAACACTTTCCTTAAAAAATAGTTTTGCGGTTTCAGCTAGTTTTTTTTCTGATCTAATGATTTCTTTATAGAGTTTTTTTGATACATTTTTCTCAAAATTTCCTAATTCAATAAAACTATATTTATCTTTTACAGAAATAAAATTAAGTCTAAATACATTTTTAAATTGCTGAATTATAAATTTATCTAAAATAGCGTTAAAAATAATTATAGAGTTTGTTGCAAAAACATTTTTTAAATCCTTAATAATTACATTAGAACTATTTTTAAATTCATTATTGTAAATACAAGTATTATAATCAAACTTATTTCCTCCGATAAATGTATAGATAGTTATATTAAAAAAATTAAATTTTAATAAAGGAATAAATAAAATAATATCCTTATTATCATTTTCAACTGTAATAAAAAATATTTTATCCTCTGGAATTTTATTTGTTCTTATAAAAACTTCTAAAACCTCTAGATATGAGAATATACTTGTAAAGGCATATTTATTTGTTTTAAGAAATTCATTTAGAAGTTTTTTTAGTTTATTTCTTAGATTAAGAGAACTTAAATCATAATATGTTTTTATATTCATAGTATTTAAATCAAATATCTATCTAAGACACTAATTCCAGTAATAATTTTTAAATCTTTTAATACAAAATTCTCAAGAAATATTTTACATTTAATTAACATTAGATTCCTTTCATTTTGAATTATATCTTTATCTCCTTTAAATTCTAAATGCCGCATTTGAATAATTTTTTTGAAGGAATCTTTTTTAAAAGATATTTTTATTTTAAACTTGTGAAAAGGTTTTTTTGAAAGGTTAATTTCAAAAAATAATAATCCCTTACTTGAAAAGTTTTTTGAGATTTCGCAAAAATAAAATAATTTTATATATTTAAAAAGTGCAGTAGTTATACCTCTTTCAATAAGAGCTTTATTATTACTTATATTCAAAGGAAGATATATGTTATTGAAGTATTCATGATATGTATCTGGAAATTTTTTTTTTGAATTCTCTTCATAGTATAAATCCGGCCATTTCATGAAAGGAATTCCCAGTTTTATAAGCGAATTTATAAAAATTAATTCACTACTATTATTATTCACGTTTATTTTACAAAGATAGCAATTTTTTTTATTGTCTATATACCAATTATCATTAATTAAGCTAATAATATTTTTAATAACTTTCTTATTTGTATTATGAATTTCATAAATATTATTATTTCTATCTATAAAAAAATTAATTAATATCAAGCTTAATGGGGAAGGCATTAATATCTTATTACGTATAACTTCTACATTATTTTTAAAGAAATTAATTTCTTTTGCTCTTTTAAAAACGTGTAAGGAAAATAGAATATTTTTGATTAAAAATTTTATATCATCTATGAGGTATAAGAAAAATTTTTTAAAATAGATTTTATAAGTTTTATTTTTATAATAATACTTCCAAATCCAACTATGATTTTTATTTATTGAACATATACCTATATAAGGTAAGGGATAAAATTTATAAGGACTAAAAATTCTGAAATCAATTTCATTATTAATATTTTTATCTATATTTATTAAATGGGTACAATCTTCAATAATAAATTTTAAAGGGTCAATTTTTTGTCCTCTAATAATCTTAGATTCACAAAAATAATTTACAACAATAATTATGTCATATTTAATTTTATTATTTAATTCGTTAAGGTCTAAATCATTGCCTATTTTTATATCGTAAAAATTAATATTGATATTCTTATTATTTTGTTTAATATAGTTTAATGTTGATTGACAGTACAAGTAAGGAACTGCAATATTTATTTTCTTGAGATTATATTCATTTTCTATGCATTTGATAATAAAACTTATAGCCACTGAGGATCTATAAAACTTAAGAAATTTTTGATTTTGACTTTTTATATTACCAATTTTCAAATTATTATTGAAAAGTAATGGATATATTTGCATTATTTAGTTTTTGATAAGAAATCTTAATTTATAAAAGGATTTAAATAAAGGAAGACAAGATATTACATACTTTATAAAATTCTTTTTACCCATAAATTTGTGCTTTCTTATTTCAAGTATATTATTTACATCAAAAATATTTTTACTAGATAATTTATCCTCAGTTTTACATAGAAAATTCAATTCATCAATTTCACTTTTATATCCTTCAAAAAGTTTACTACCATGGTATTTTTCAATCCAATTTCTTCTCTCTAGAATAAATAGATAAGGCCTCTTAAAACTATCATTATTCATATGCATTCTCCATCCACAAAGAACTTTATCTATATATTTACATTGACCAAGAGTGGATAATCGCACGAATAAATCAAAATCAGCAATATGACTAAATTTATTGTCAAACATTATATCTAATTTATTTAGATATTTTTTGCTTATAGTTACTGACTCTAGTGATAAATTGTAATTAATTAAAAGTTTGCTCGTAATGCTTCCTGAAGGTTGAGCACTTTTATAAAGTCTTTTTTTACTATTTACACTAAAAAATTCTGTATTGCTGTAAACCAAGCTTATATTTTTTGATGTTTGAAAAGCTTTTACAGATTCTTCTAATCTTTTTTCGTACCAAATATCATCAGTATCAAGAAATGCTATATAATCACCTCTTACTTTTTCTATTGCTTTACTTCTACCATCCCCTAGGGTTCCATGCTTATCTGCTAAAAAATATCGTATCCTCTTATCGTGATATGTTTCCAATATGCTGATTGAATTGTCAGTGGAAATATTATCCCAAAAAATTAATTCCCAATTTTCGTAAGTTTGATTAATTATAGAATCCAGAGCTTCGCGAAGATACTTCTCTCCGTTAAAACAATTCATAATAATCGATACTAGTTTCATTTTTTATTACTAAAGTAGGCTATTGTTTTTTTAATGCCTTCTTCAAACGATATGGGATCATGAAGTTTTAAAAAGTATTTTAATTTCTCAATATCAGCATATAACTCTTCATTTTCAAATTTAATTGAATTACCTTCTCCATAATTAGCCTTACCTTTACTTATGATTTTTTGAATGTATTCTACAACTGATTTTACACTTCTTTTTTCTCCACTTCCAATATTTATCACCTCTCCAAACAACGATTTCTTATCAAAACATTCAATTATGTATTCTAAAAAATTATCAATATATAAAAAATCTCTGCATTTTTCTCCATTAGAAATTTTAAACTCTTTATTTTCTAAACAAGCATTAATAACATAAGGAATTAACCTATCATCTTTTTGATTTGGTCCAAAAATTAAGAAAGGTCTTAAAACAATACAAGGATAATTAGTAGTTGAAAAGGCTAATTTACAAAATTTTGTGCAAGTTGTTTTTGCTAAAGCATAAGGTGTTAATGGATCTTCAGAAAGAATTTCTTTTTGTGGGGCCATATGTTTTCCATATTCGTCACTTGTTCCAACTTGAATTAAAGTCTTTGGAAATCTATGTTTAGTGGATTCAAAAATATTTATAAGTCCATTTACATGTTCGTAAAATATATCAGTACCATTATTCAATAAATTATCATGATTAATGTAACCCGATAGATTAACAATATAGTCAAAATAGTTCTTTAAAAAAAAATTATTAACAGTCCTTAAATCAGTAATATCTAGATGAACAAGATTAATTATTTTTTCATCTAAATCATTTGGTTTTTTGGACTTGTAGATAACTGTAATTTTAAAACCTTTCTTTAAACATTTTTTAACTAGGTTTCCACCTATAAATCCTGAACCTCCAATTATTAATAAAGAACTCATTATAACCAAGGCGCATTGTTCATTTTTATTAAATTATCTAAGTTGTCTTTATCTCTTTTTGTGTCCATACATTGCCAAAATCCATCATGTTTAAAAGCCGCTAATTCCCCTTTTTTAGCCACAAGTTCAAGAGGGCTTTTTTCAAGTATAGATTGATCATTTTTTATTAAATCTAAAAACTCAGGCTCCATAACAAAGAAACCACCGTTTATCCAACCCTGCTTAAGTTGTGGCTTTTCCTCAAAGCTTTTGACTATATCATTATTATCCAAATTTAACAGTCCAAATCTAGCTGGCGGTCTAACAGCCGTAATAGTAACCAATTTATTTTTATATTTATGATATTCAAGTAATTCATCTATATTTATATCACTGACTGCATCGCCATATGTAAAAAAGAATGTTTCCTTAAGATGACTCTTTAATCTTAATAATCTGCCTCCAGTCATTGAATTATGACCTGTATTAATTAAATTTATACTCCAGCTTTTCGAATAATCTTTAAAAGCTTTAACATTTCCTGTCTTTATATTAATGTTAAAATCGGAATTCAAAATTTTATAATTTAAAAAATAATCTTTTATCAATTCAGATTTATAACCTAACGCGATATAAAATTCATCATGCGAATATTTACTATAAATATTCATTATATGTTCAAGTATTGGTTTACCTCCAATTTCAACCATTGGTTTAGGTATTCTTGTTGTATATTCTGATAACCTGGTTCCGTATCCTCCAGCAAGTACTACAACTTTCATTTTGAATATTCAATAATTCTTATACTACAACGTCAAATTCAAAGCATGAAAGATCTTTACGTTGAACTTCATCAGGTGAATGCAGAATATTAGATATATTTAATAACAAAGCATCATCATCTGAAATACATTTAAATCCGAACCATATATTAGGCTGGACTGTTAATCTTGAATATCTTTTTTCTCCTATTATTTCTTTTCTAATAAATTTTCCATCAAGATCGTAAAATACAAACTCAACCATTCCTATAGGAACAACAATATTCATAGTCATTTTCAGATGTCTCTTCCAAGCTTTTATTTTTCCAGACTTTATATAAGAAAAGTAAGCTTCATTGAATTGTTGGAAATCTGGATCAGTTGATTTCAAAACATGTAAGACATCTCCATTAGATACCGAGATTCTTTTTTGTGGTGTTAAAGAGATAGAATTTTCAAATAGCATAATTTGTCAAATAATTCTTTTAATTAAAAATATAATTTAGCTAAGAAAAATTTTAATTTCTCTTCCCAAAATAATATATGTATTCTTTTATTTCCAGTAGAGATGATATTGATCCTCCATAAGAAATATGATCTAAATATTGATAACCTTGAACATAATGTAAATAATTACATTTTGCTCTTTTTGCTGTGAGCAAATCAGAATACATGTCACCTACGAAAAGAGTATTTTCTGTTTCACAGGCAAAAGTTTTAGTCGCAAATATAATTGGTTCTGGATCAGGTTTACCTTTATTTGTTAGTTCAGGCGTCACTTTGAGATCAATATTTAATTGAAAATGATTTACTAATTCTTGAGTTCTTAATTTATCTTTTGAAGTTACAAGGCCAACGTTAATCGAATTGTGATGCAGCCAATTTAATAAAATAATTGTATACGGATTTAATTTTATCTTATCTTTTTCCTTGCTAGTTATTAATGAGTAATGAGATTTAATTGCTAGTCGAAGTTCCAAATCTATATCTAATTTCTCAAGGATATTTAAAAAAGGTAGTCCAATATAATTTCTATATTCTTCAAAATTACTCTTAATATTAAATTCTTTTTTAACAGAATCCCAGGCATATCTCATAACATCTATGGAGTCTATTAAAACTCCGTCAAAATCAAATAATACCGTTTTTATTTCAGACAACTACTTATGGGGTTTATTAATATAATCAAGCAATTCAACTAAATCTTGAGGGGTATCAACAGATATAGTTTTATTATTAACAACACAACATTTAATCTCTTTTTTATTTTCTAACCATCGCATAAGTTCAACCTTTTCTGCTTTTTCAAGATTACCTTGAGGTAACTTATTAAATTCAAATAATGTTTTTTTTGACATCCCATATAATCCAAGTTGTTTAAAAAAAGAATCTTGATCCTTTTCAGTATTATTTAAAAGTGGTTTTCTTGAAAAATATTGGATATTTTGCTTTTTGTTTATCAAAGCGCACTTTACATTATTAGGATCAAATGCTTCAGATGAATCTACAGGACAAACACAATTTAAAATAGAATTATGACTTTTTTCTAATATTTTCATTTTTGCAATGAATTTATCTAAAATCAAACTATCTACAAGTGGTTCATCGCCTTGTAAATTAATTACGTAATCATAATCAAGTTTTTCCATTGCGGAAGCGACTCTATCAGTACCTGTCGAACAATCTGAAGTTAGGATTGATTTGATATCGTACAAGTCACATACTGCTCTAATTTCTTTAGAGTCAGTGCAAACATAAACAGGTAAATTAGTTTTAATAGCATTTTTGGCACAATATACAACCATTGGAATGCCCTTTATTGGTGCAAGTGGTTTACCAGGGAATCTTGTGCTCCCCATCCTCGCAGGTATAAGAATACAAATACTCAATTTGCAATTTTTTTGATTTAATCAAGCATATCATCTTATATTTAATTTGACCTCCAAGACTAAATGAAAGTATTATTAGAATTGAAATTTTTAATATCTATTGGATTTAGATAAAGATATATTTAAAAATAAAAAGATTCTTATTACAGGCCATACTGGCTTCAAAGGATCATGGTTAACGTTATGGTTATCAATGATGGGAGCCAAGATTTATGGAATTTCAAACAATATACCAACCAAACCATCGCATTACGAAACTATAAAATTATCAGACGAAATAACTGATATAAGGATCAATATACAAGATTCAAAATTATTAGTTAAAACAATAAAAGAAATTGAACCTCAGTTTTTATTTCATCTTGCCGCTCAACCAATTGTAAAAAAGTCATATGAAGAAACTTTAGAGACCTATCTCACAAATACTGTAGGTACAATAAATTTAATGGAGGGGCTTAGGCAATTAAAAAATCAATGTATCGCCGTTTTAATAACTAGTGACAAAGTTTATGATAATAAGGAATGGGTTTGGGGTTATAAAGAGTCAGATCAACTTGGTGGCGCAGATCCATATAGTGCTTCAAAAGGATGTGCAGAAATCGTAATATCTTCTTACTATAGATCTTTCTTTAGTAATAGTAAAAATATAAAAATAGGTATCGCTAGAGCTGGGAACGTAATTGGAGGTGGCGATTGGGCTCCAAATAGAATAATTCCTGATTGTATTAAATCTTGGGCAAATGGTGAAAAGGTGATATTGAGGAATCCACTATCTACTAGACCTTGGCAACATGTATTAGAACCTCTATCAGGGTATCTTAATTTAGCTTCAGCTTTAAATGAAGAAAGCATCATTAGCGGCGAGGCATATAATTTTGGCCCTTTTGCTGAGCAAAATAGATCAGTTGAAGAATTAGTCCTTAATTTAATTAATTACTTTCCAAAGGCAAACTTCGAAATTAAGCCTGCTAAAAATCCAACTCATAAAGAATCTAAATTGTTAAAGTTAAACTGTGACAAAGCATTTTCCGAACTAAATTGGCTGCCAAAACTAACATTTGAGAAGACAATAGAAAATACTGCTCGATGGTACTCTTTATTCTTAGAGAAAAAAACTAAAATGCGTGAATTTAGTATTAATCAAATTTTTGAATATATGAATTTAAATATTGAAAAAAAAAATTAATTATTGAATAATATTTCTTGCAAATCATAAATATTTTTTCTTACTGGATTTGAAATTAGAGTAAATTTTCTTTCCAGTAGTTCTTCTATCTTAGACAATTGCTTATAATTTTTGTATGTAATTGGTATATTTTCATTTTTATACTTTTTAAAATGATCATAACCAGTTTCTCCAATACTCATAGCTGGAATGCCATTGTTAATTGCTTGTTCGAGAGTTGTAGAAGATAATGCTAATAAACAATCAATACTTAATAATTCCTCAATAAATGACTTGGTATTCGAGAACTCAACAAAATCAAGATATTCATAAAGATATTCTTTAAGGTAATAGGTAGATATTTCGTTTTGAACAGGTCTAACCCTCACCAAAAATCTGATATCTTTTCTTATTGGTTTTAATTTTTTGCAAATATTTAAAAGGCTTTGTACGTATTCAAGAGAAGAGTGATATAAATATCGTCTACATCCCATTTGCTTAATTGTACATGCATGCAAAATTTTAATTTTCAAAGAATCAATTTCAGTAGGTTTGGTAAATTTTGCTAAATTTATTGATTGTAAGGGTTGTATCTTGATAAATTTCTTATTTTTACTTCGTAAATATTCATCTGCAAAATAAGATTGACTACATAAGATCGTATTCTTGTTGTTTGAGTAAATAAGTCCGATGGCTAAATTATCTGCTGCAATTTCATCATAAAATTTACCCTTTTGATCAGTATGAGATCCATGACTTATTAAATAATTTTTATGGCACAAATCTTCTAAGGCTTCAGATAAGGCATAAATTTTTGCAAATCTTTTAGAATGAGAAATTAATCTTATATCAATCTTAATATTTTCAAAAATATCTTTTACGTATTTCAAATATGAATTTGTATTTGATAGATATTGATTAATATCTTTAGATAATTTTTCAGCATACTGTTTATCGACTAAATTACTATTTTTTATTTTATCTTTAATATGAATCTGATAATTAATATTCAATTTATAATTTTTAGAAACCAAAAAAATCCCATTGATTAATTTTTTTCTCTTAAAAAAAGAAATTAAAAGTGAGATCAGTAAACTAACATATTTGAGAGAATTGTTACCATGATACAAATAAATGATATCTTTATTCTTAGAATTAAGGGATGATAATAAATCATCAAAAAAATAACCTTTCTTATCAGTAAGGATAAATAATTCTTTTAATCCTTTAAGACGATTTTTTAAAATTATTTTTTGAAGAAAACCTAAAAATTTCAACACTAAAGAATTATTATTGTCCGTGAAAATTTTCAAACCCTTATGTATAGAATCAATCTCTAAAGATAATTTTTCTTCAATTTCAACAATTAATTGAGTTCTTGAATAAAAACTTTTCCATTTACGATCTTTATAAATAAAATATTTTTCAAAAATAGGTATTATTGAATCTAAATAAAGGTAACTAGAAATTCTTAAAGATAGATAAGGCTTTAAGAGTTCTTCATAAGAATTTATTTCAGAATTATTTAATAAATTTTCAGTTTCATTGATTATGATCTTAGATAATTTTTCCTCATTTTTTAAGAGTTTAAATGATTCTCTTGAAGTTTTTTTTGGATCAGGAATGATTATTTTGTATGAATTTTGATTTAACGATTTTGCAAATATTCTGGAGCGACAAAATAAATATTTTGCTTTTTTAGGAAGCTTATATGATTCATTATTATTTAATAAAATGTATAAATCCTTTTTGAACATTATTTAACAAATATCTTTGAGGAATAAAATTCACACTGTTCCTTTGTTCTTGCTTCTATAAAATTTATTTGATTATCTATTGGCAGAAGTTTAATCTTTTTACCAACTAAAGTTTTATTCCTTAAAATTTCACTGTGAGTAACGCACCCTAAACCATGTGATGCCAGTAATAGTGATTTTTTATATTCTCTTGGTATATCTCCATCATCAAGCCTAATTAAGGTATCATCCTCAATCTCTTTCCAAGCCCAAGTATATTCAAATTTTGCAGGTAAAACTGTATCAGCACCTGTTTTTGCAAATAGCTCAATTAAATTATCTATAAGTTTTTTAGGCCTATATGGAAAGGTTACTTCAGCATGAACAATAACATCAGGTAAATAATTCAATTGCTTCTCTAATTGTTCAAGATGCCAGTTTTGTACTTCTTCAATAGTCGTTTTTTGATCCGCGAGGGTTTTATCCCTGAGGCTCAATACTTCGAAGCCTAATTTTTTTGCAATTTCCAGGGTAATTTGAGAATCAGTAGTAACAAAAAATCTATTTATATACGTACTTGAAAAAATTGATTCGGCGGCTAATTCTAATTGATTTTTTTCACCAAACTTTAATGGTTCTCCCCTTATTGGAATAACTGCACAGATATCAAATTCTTTTGGATTTATCAGACATGGATTATTTTTTGATTCGAAATTCTCAATAACTTTTGTAACCCCCTCAAGTCTTTTAATATTTCCAGTTTGGTGAATTCCATGATAATGATAAACCGATCCTTTAGGAATATATTTTAATTTAAATCCTTTTTTTATTACATCCCTTGCCCAGATTCGATCTTCAATATTAGTGACTTGCTCATCAAAATTAATTTTTGACCAAACATCTCTTTTGATTATTGAATTTGCATTGTGAAAAAAACTATCTTTGACTTGTATTCTCTCATCTTCGCCAAAAACTATTAATAAATCTCTTTTATCTTCAGCACTTGAAAAATCCATTGGCACTTGTTTACCATAAACTCCAGCCAAATTTTCATCAGAATCAATAGCGCCTACTAGATCTTTTAACCAATTATTGTTAATTGCTAAACAATGGGCTGACAACATAACAATTAATTCTCCAGTAGAGGCTCTAATTCCTTCATTAATTGCAAATCCTGGCCTATAGTTTTTTATTTCTACTAATTTATCGATTTTATTTTGTTTTGCTTTATTAACTGTATTATCTTCGCTTAATGAATCTACAAGGATAATCTCATAATTTTTGTAAGTTTGCGTATGAATCCTTTTGATACAATGTCCAATCCATCTTTCTTCATTTTTTGTCCTTATTATTATTGAGACCTTTTTTAATTTTTGCATTTATTCTATTAAATATTTTTACTTTCAAGAAAAATTATAATTTAAAAAAAGCTTATTTATAATCATTATTATAATTTTAGATAATTTATAAATCTTAAATATCAATCCACTTTGAATTTTGATTTAAACTTTGATTTGCTGCATGGATTACTGATGTTGATATGCACCCTTCATTAAATGGGCATAATCTTTCATCATTTACATCACGATTTGAATTAGTTATAAAATTTAAAAAATTTATGTAAGCTTCAATACCATAGCCTTCAAAAGTAAAATGATCTTCAATTGAATACATTCTTGAAAAATCAGGATTGATGTGTTCTATTCCACAATTATCTTTTAAAAGAGATAAACCTCTATCTTTTTGTTCACAATTAATTCTACCCTGAGAGAAAATAAGATTAATATTTTGAGCAGACATTGCAGTAGAAAAATTTGATTCTACCCAACTACACATTATATTCTGAGTAAAAAACTTACCTCCTTGAGTTTCCCATTTAACGTTACATTGGATACTATCAAAAGTATCGATTCCTTTTGAAATAAGAAAACTTTTTTGACCAGTCGCCATAACTTTCTTAGGTTTAGACTTTGTAATGTAATAGATTGCATCTACATAATGAACTCCTAAATAAGAAAATATATTTGTTTTATCAGACCAAGATTTAAAAACTTCAGTGGGGATTATTTTTCTTTGAGTATATTCGGTAAAGGAATAAAGTAAATCACCTAACTCTAATGATTTATATTTATCTTTTGCATATCTTATTTGTCTATCATATCTCTTATGAAACTCAACAAATGCAGGTACGTTTAATTTTTTTGAAATATCTTTCAGCTCAATAGCATCCTTTAAATTCAAGGTTAAAGGTTTCACAGTTAAAACTGGTATTTTTTTTATAAGCAAACTTTTAATCCAGTAGTAATGATATTGATCAGGAACTGCTACTATGGAGGCTTTGATATTTGATGAAAGTGATAATTCTTCAAAGAATATTTCAGTATTACCTCCACAATTAATTAATTCGAGATTGACAAATTCTTCAACCTTCATCAGAGATTTTAGAATTTCAAATTTTTTTGATATTTTTCGATTCCCTTTTAATGAATTGCAAGCAATGATAATATTAAGTTTAAATTTAAATTTTTGAACATATACAAATAATGCTGGGAGGATAGTACCAAAGTCATCGTTATCTTTTCCACATACATAAGATCCAGTACCGATAATGATAATATCAATAAACTTTTCTTCCATAAATTTTAATTTGCTATTAATTCGTTAATTTCTTTGCTTATAGGTATTCCATATTGAGCTCTTTTCTTTGACTCAACAATCTGAGGATCATTAGGTACTAAAACAGGATTATCATTTTTTGATTCCTGACCTCTAATCTCTTCTGACATTAAATTAAGAGCTTTAGTAAATTCCTCATAATCAACATTAACATCAGGTCTCATCAAAATATAAAATTGTCCTAGTTTTCTTGATTCTCTAATCGATGAGCCGTACATAGATGGAATATGAGGGCCAAAATTCATTCCACTTAAAGTAGCGCATAATACTTCTACTAATGCAGCCAATGCATAACCTTTGTATCCTGCTATAGGTAAAAGTGCTTTGGCTTCATTAGGGTTGCATGTATTATCTCCATTGATATCTATTGCAATATTATTTTCTAAGCTTAATCCCTTTTCTTTATAGTCTAAGATCTTGTTCCAGGGCGCGTAAGTAGGAGCCATATCAACACAAAAAGGTTCCTCATTAGCCCTTGGAGCTGCAAAACAAATTGGATTAGTTCCAAAAAAAGTATTTTTTGAATTAAAACTTTGAATTAATGAGTCAGCATGAGTAAAACCAAAACAGCAAAGATTGTTGCGAGCAGCCTTTAGTGAAAAAGAAGCCATTGCTCCCGGATGACTTGAATTAAAAACTGAAATTGCACCAATTCCATATTTGTTGGCCAACTCCATTCCTAAATCAACACTTTTAAATCCACAAGCATGACCAAAACCATTATCTCCATCTAGGCCTATAAATGAAGGAAAAGTATTTATAACTTTGAATTTGGGATTACCATTAATTCGACCATTTTTAAGAGCATTAATATAATGAGGTAGAAGTCTTATACCATGTGAGTCAACTCCCCTTAATGAAGTTTCAGATAAACCTATAGCTACTGATTCAGCAGAAAATTGATTTGCACCATTTTTTAAAAGTAATTCCTTAGTTTTGATTTTTAATGTTTCAAAATCAATGTAAATCATTTTGAATATTTATAGTAATTTATATTCTTATCATATGATGAAATGCCCTCAACTACAGATCGAATAAGGCGGAAATCGTCTTCATTTTTTATCACTAATGAGGAAAGATTTGAGACTGGGAAGTAGCTTATATTTCCGCAAAAAAATGCATGTTTCTTTTTTTTATATTGATTAATAAATACTTTTGACTTCCAACCCATTAAAGATGGGACAAATAGTTCTACAGGATTAAGATCCTGAGTTTTAGGAAATTTTTCATGTTCTGAAAAATTCAAAGGTAAATCATGGTAAATAGCTTGCAAGTATTCTTTTTTCGTCGCAAAGAGAGCATCGATATTTTTTTTAAATAAATCATTACTGAAACCTCTAATATCCTCTAAAGTTTGTAAAGGAGCTATGGCATTAAACCAAATTATATTTTTACAACTATTTTTAATTATAAAATCATAAACTACATCATCTGATTTTGTATCACTTGATCCAAGATACTTATCTCTCTTAAAAAATTCTACACCTTTTTTTTTTGCAATCTCTTCAAATACTTCATCATCTCCATTAACAACCACTTTACTGAAAATATTTGCTTCTAGTGCTCTATCAATTCCCATTTCTAAAATTGATTTATTTCCTATAATTGCCAAGTTTTTCTTTTTAAATCTTTGTGATCCAATTCTTGCTGGTATCATACAAATAGAATTTAATTCAGGCATTTGCAAATAAATCTTAGTTTTAATTAATAAGTTTTTTTAAGAATTCATTCTTATTATAAATATCTTTTATTAAGCCATTTTCAAGTTCAATTACTCTATCACAATTAACTAAAGTATTTAACCTATGAGCTACCATAATCAAAGTTATATTTTTATCTATTTTATCTAAAGAATTGAGAATAATTTCTTCAGTTTTTTGGTCCATTGCACTAGTAGCTTCATCAAGAATGAGAATTTGACTTTTAGAGTATATTGATCTTGCAATAGCTAATCTTTGTCTTTGTCCACCACTAATACTTAATCCATTCTCTCCAACGTATGTATTTTCTTTCAAAGGAAGACTATCAATCCAATTTTTTAATTGAGAAATTTTTATAACTTTTTCCAATTTATTTTGATCAATCTGATTTTCTTGAATACCAAAAGCGATATTATTTTTTATGGTATTGTCAGACAAGTAAATATTTTGAGGTACATATGAAACTAAACTTCTATATTTATATATATTATTTTTGCTCCTTAGGTCTTTTTTATCAATAATAATTTTTCCAGAAGTAGGAGTTAGAAGACTAATTAATAAATTTAAAAACGTAGTTTTTCCAGAACCTGTTTTTCCAATTATTCCTATCTTTTCTCCTTTAACTATTGTTAAATTAATATCCTTTATACTATAAAAGGAGTTTTGATTATATTTATATGAGACTGAAGAAAAAGTTATTGAATTTTTAAAATTAAATATTGATCTTTTCTTATCATTTGAATATTTATTCTCATATTCTTTTTTATCTAATTTTAATAACTCTAGAACATTTTTTAATGATTCATTTGAACCTAACATACTTGACCAATTAGCAAAAGAGGCTTGAACTGAAGATAATAATTTCTGAGAAGCTAAAGCAAATGTACCCAAAATTGCAATAAAGTTTGTTAAAAATGAATTGTTATTAAGAGCATTGGCTAAACTTATGGAAATAAAAATTGTTAAGGCAATTGACTCAACAAAATATCTTGGCAATCTTGGAAGAAAAATATTTTCAGCATTTTTTAATCTAAATTTTGTTTCAAATTTCATGAATCTTGAAAGATATAGATTTTGATTTTGAGTTAAAATTAATTCCTTAATATGTCCTATTGACTCTAAAAGACTTTTATTTTTTGCTTTAATACTTTTTGAAATTATTTTGCCATTGTTTTTTATTCTTTTGTCTAGGACTAAGGAAATTGTGAAATATGTAATTAAAATTAAAGAAGAAAAAGTAAATGCCAAGTTAAAATTGAATCTAATCAAGAAAACTATAAGAAAAGATATAGTAATTGCTTGGAAAATAAATTCTATTAAATTCAGAACGTAACTTTTAGCGTATTCTACTTGCACATTTATTATTGAAATTATCTTATTACTATTTTCAGTTATATGGTACTCGTAATTTTGGTATAAATAATTTTTTATTGCTAAATAACTAAAGTCTTTGGCTATTAAGGATGAAATTTTGGCAGTTAAATAAATAATATAAGTTTTTAGAAAAGTTGATATTATTAAAGAAAATATATAAAAAAAACCAGTAAATAATAATAAATTTTTTTCAGAATTTATATTGAATTCATTTAATAAATTATTTAATAAGAAATTGTTTTCAAGATTATTTTTATTTGATATAACCAACAAAAATTCTTGAAACATTCTTATATTAAATAATTCACTTAATCCATTACACAACATCAAAAATAGAAGTAAAAATAGGGTTACCTTTCTTTTATTAGGAATATAACTGAATAAATCAAATATAATATTTTTTTTAAAGTTAATTTTATTTATTTTAGCCTTTAGGTTCATTTATAAATTTAGTAAATAATTTCTTATTTCAAGGAATATTAGTCTAAAGTTTAAACTATATTAAATAGTTATGAAGAGGACAAAAAATCAATCCGTAATTCATCATAACATTCTATATTCGATAAATAATTATGATTTATTCTGAGAGTCCAATATTAATTACTGGGGTCGCGGGTTTTATTGGCTCCTTCGTAGCCAAAAAGTTTCTTGAGTTTGGAAATGACGTTATAGGTATCGATAATATGAATGATTACTACGATACAAAACTTAAAGAAGACCGTTTAATTTTTATAAATGCTGAAAGAGATTGTAAATATGGAAAATTTAAATTTTATAATTATTCTATTGATGATAAAAAATCTCTTGAAGAAATTTTTAATAAAAAAAATCCTAAGATAGTTGTAAATCTTGCTGCCCAAGCAGGTGTAAGATATTCCATAAAAAATCCATCAAGTTACATACAAAGCAATATAGTTGGTTTTAGTAATATTCTTGAGTGCTGCAGACAATATAAGATACATCATTTAGTTTATGCATCAAGTAGTTCTGTTTATGGAGGAAACCGAAATATTCCCTATTCAGAAAATCATCGCGTTGATCACCCTGTTAGTTTATATGCTGCAACTAAAAAATCTAATGAACTCATGGCTCATACGTATAGTCATTTATTTGAAATTCCATGTACTGGATTAAGATTTTTTACAGTTTATGGACCTTGGGGCAGGCCAGATATGGCTCCTATGATTTTTACAAAAGCGATGTTAAAAGGGGAGGCGATAAATGTTTTTAATAATGGTGATATGTTAAGGGACTTTACTTACATTTCTGATATTGTTGATGCCATTTATAAATGTAGTTTTAAAATTCCCACCAGAGTAGAAGATTTTGATTATCACAATCCAAAAAATTCTATATCTTTTGCTCCTCATAGAGTCTTTAATGTGGGGAATAACAAACCAACATCTTTAATAAAATTCATCGAAATCCTGGAGGGTGAACTAGGTATTAAAGCTAGAAAGAATTTTATGCCTATGCAACCAGGTGATGTAATTGCAACTTATGCTGATACAACTCTTTTAGATGAATGGATAAATTTCTCGCCAAAGGTATTAATCGAAGAAGGGATTCATGATTTTGTAAATTGGTTCAAAAACTATTATTAAATAGACCTTAATTCTCCTTTTTCATATTCAAATTTATATGATTTTAAAGTCTCAATTAGACCTTCCTTTAGATTTATCTTTGGCTCCCAACCAAGACTTGTGATCCTTGAAATATTTAATTTTTTCCTTGGAGTACCATTAGGTTTAGTTTTGTCCCAAATTATTTTTCCTTTGAATCCTGAATATAAAGAAATTTTTTCAGCTAAATCTTTAATAGATAATTCTTCTTTATGTCCTACATTAAGCCATGTCAAAGTTTCCCCATTTTTCTTTTTAGGAGATGTATCATAATCAGGATTCCAATTTTCTAAAATAAATAAGCATGCTTCAGCTAAATCATCCACATGTAAAAATTCTCTAAGTGGTGAACCGTCGCCCCAACAAGTAACATTTTCCTCATTATTCATTATTGCTTGAGAAAATTTTCTTATTAATGAAGGAATAACATGACTATTTAAAGCATGATAATTATCATTCGGGCCATAAAGATTTGTTGGCATTAGAGAAATACAATCAAAATCATATTGCCTTCTTAAATACTCACATAATTTAATTCCGTTTATTTTTGCCAAAGCATATGCTTCATTTGTTTTTTCAAGATATCCAGAAAGCAAAGATTCTTCATCTATTGGTTGAACTGAAAATTTTGGATAAATACAGCTACTTCCTAAAAATAAAAGTCTTTTTGCTCCATAAACCCACGCATTTTCGATTATGTTGTTTTGAATTTTAATATTATCTAATAGAAAATCTTTAGGGTAGGTTTGATTAGCGTAAATACCTCCAACTTTTGCAGCGGCTATAATGACAACATTGGGCCTATTAATTTCAAACCAATTTTTCACCATTTCACTATTTAAATAATTTAATTCTTTTCTTGTAGGAGTTAAAATTTCTCCATCAAATTCTTTATTTCCATAATCATGTCTTAAAAAAATTTTTTTTAATGCACTTCCTGCCATTCCTGTTGCGCCAGCAATAAATATTTTGTCAGATTTTAAAATTAATTTATTTTTATTCACTTTTGAAAAAGTTTTAGAGTCTTTATACTATAAATGTTTAATCTTTAACTTTTCAAATTCGCTTTCTTTAAGATCAAAATCAATCATTTCTTTTATCATTTCTTCAAGAGATATCTTTGGCTCCCAACCCAGTTTATCTTTAGCCTTTTTAGCATCGCCTTTCAATTCCATCACTTCGGTTGGTCTGAAATAACGAGAGTCGACTTTAATAACTACTTCATTAGTATCTGCCCTTTTACCTATTTCATTAATACTATTTCCTTCCCAAATAATTGAATCACCTTTCTGATTAACCCATCCTAGGTGTTTAGCACTGAGTTCAATAAATTTTCTTACACTTTCCATCCTTCCCGTAGCAATAACGAAATCCTCAGGATTTTCCTGTTGAAGCATTAGCCATTGCATTTCAACATAATCCTCTGCATGACCCCAATCTCTTTGAGCATCAAGATTACCTACAAAAAGACAAGAATCTAAACCCAAGTGGATTCTCGACAAACCTCTTGATATTTTTCTTGTAATGAAAGTCTCTCCTCTCCTAGAACTTTCATGATTAAATAGAATTCCATTACATGCATATATGCCATATGCCTCTCTGTAATTAACAGCGATCCAAAAAGCATACAATTTGGCTACTGCATAGGGACTTCTTGGATAGAAAGGAGTTTTTTCAGTTTGTGGTGTTTCTTGAACAAGCCCATAAAGTTCACTAGTGCTTGCCTGATAAAACTTTGTTTTATCAACCAAGTTAAGAATCTTTATCGCTTCAAGAATTCTTAATGCACCTAAGGCATCTGCATTTGCTGTATATTCTGGACTTTCAAAACTAACTGCAACATGACTTTGAGCACCTAAATTATAAATTTCATCTGGTAGTATTTTTTGAATTATTCTTACTATATTTGTACTATCGGTAAGATCGCCATAATGCAAAACAAAATTTTGATCATTAATATGTGGGTCTTGATATAAGTGATCTATTCTTGCTGTATTAAAACTACTTGATCTTCTCTTTAAACCATGAACTTCATAATTTTTTTTTAATAAAAATTCTGCAAGATAACTACCATCTTGTCCTGTTATACCTGTAATAAGTGCTTTCTTACGAGATTTCAATTTATTAATAAGTTTTCATAAAAATATTTTATATTTAATACCCTTATTTAGTAAGTTATTGAATTTAAATTAAAATTTATTTTAATATAGGTTCTCTTCTTTAAATCTAAAAAGTGATCAAAATATAATTAATATATTGATCAAATTATAAATCAAGAATCTTTTTGAAAATAATTCTTGTTTCAGGAGGTTATGGATTAATTGGGAGTAATACTTCTTTAGTTCTTAAAAAAAAAGGCTTCTGAATTATTATCATTCGTTCAAACATAAATAGTTCTCCAAAGTAATACATAAAATTTTAGAGCAGGCGGCTTTATTAAAAGCCAAATGAAAAAAGCCTAATTTTCATAAAGGGAGATATTAGAGATAAGGATATTATTAATTCAATATTTATAAATTCCCAAAAAGCAATCATCCAAATAAAAATATCATGCATTACTTTGGAAATATTAATATTAACTCTTTTAGATTTTAATTCTTATCTAAAAATTAAGATTAAAAATAAGCTTTTTTTCTTTAAATTATATTGTTACAAAATATTCAAACAAATATACAGAAATCAAACTTATATGTTTTGATTGTAAGTTCCTCTGTCTAATTGGGATAAGTTTTTACATAAAAAATATCCAAATACTTTGGATTATGTTTTGTGTTCTTCTTGTCATAAAAAAGAGAGGCTAAAATCAAAAATAGTTAGCAAATTCTATTGCTGATGAATTGGACTTGCATAATTTTTTTTGATTAAAATTTACATCATTATTTTTACAAGTAAAATATATTAAATGACTAAATTGTTACATATTGGACTTGGTAAATGTGGTTCTACATTTTTACAAAGAGAAATTTTTCCTAAATTAGAAAAAAAAATTAATACAAATTATATAAACATATTTAAAAATGATTTTTTTAATATCAAGAAAAAAGAAATTAAATATTCTGTATTTGAAAATTTTAAAAATATTGAAAATTTATTGCCAAATAATTTTATAATATCAAATGAGAGTTTATTTTCGAAGGTTTGGGAATTTTCTAGAATAGAGGAAAACTTTGAACACATTAGAGATAATTTTTCAAATGATACTGTAATTTTAATTATTATAAGAAATCCTTATGATTTATTAAATTCTATTTATTGTCAGTCAATTCATGCAATGAATATAGTAAAACCTGAAAACTTTTTCTATATTGATGATAAAGAAATGAATACTAGAATAAATAACAGATATAATCTACACAATTTTAATTATTCAAAATTAATTTCTTTATATAAAAGTTATTTTAAAAAAGTTGTAGTTGTAAAATACGAGAATTTTAAAAATTTAGACTTTTTAAAAAATATTTTTAATTTAGATGATGAGTACTTACAAAACCTAAAGAATAACACTAACAAATACTATAATAAATCTATTTCAAAATTTGGTATTAATTTAATTTTATTTTTGAATAAATTCTTTGATGTTAATAAAAGTCAAGCATTTATTAAAAAATTCATTAATCCTTCTAATAATATAATTTTCAAAATTAAAAATAGAATATTAAGTCAGTTTCTTTTAAGGGAGTTTTTTCAACATAAATTTGATAGAATTTTTCCTTATAAAAAGTATTATATAAATCGTAAATTAATACCTATAGATATTGAAAAAGAAATATTGGAATATGATAAATTAGATTTTTGATGTAATTCTTTATCGAAAAATTCAAATATCTAAACCGAAGCAATAGTTTCAGCTATTTTTCTATGGAAAAAATATTTTCTTTTATTTGCATAATTTCTTCTTAAAACTTATCATCTATTTTTTAATTTTGAATGATTATTTCGCTTATTTGAATGTAATTCATAAATTAATTTATTCTACGTCGCATTGGATCAACCATAATACAAAAAAAAATGATTCTATAATTTTTGAGGTGGCTGGTTTATCATTAGCATCAAATGGACAAAGTATAGATGTTTATAACTCTGTCACAAAAAATAAAAAGCTAGAGATAGGGATTTATTCTATAAATATGTAAGAGATGATAATCCAAATTACATTGCTGCTTGGGATACAGATTAAAAGCAATACTATTTTGACTAAGCACATTTTAAAGATGCTTGAAGAAATTTCACAATAAATGAAGAAAATAATTTTAAAATTTCAGATAGAAAAGGCTTCAATTATCCAAATGCCTATGTTCTAGCCTCAGTCAAAAGTAATAATTAAGAGTTTAATTAAAAATATATAAGAAACAAAATTAATAGAAGATCGTCTAATTATTAGAATATGAATTATCCACAAAATTATCTTTTTTAATATTAGTGAATATCAATGCCAATATCCCTATAAATACAGAAAACCAAAGAGTCATAATTCTAATTAATATGGTCGAAGTTATAGCTAACTTTAATGGCACATTTTGAACGGTTAAAATTGCTGTAGTTCCAATTTCAGTGGCTCCAATACCTCCAGGGAGGAATGAAAAAACTCCCAATAAACCAGCTCCTAAATGTGCGACGGCCGCATGTCCAAAAGATATTTGATTTAAGTTTAGACCCCTCAATAAGATCCAAAATCCCAGAGATTCTGCTAACCAAGAAGCAATTCCTAAATAGGTTGAAGTTAGAATGACTTTTGTTTTAAAAAGTTGATCAAAAGAATTTAAACTTTCATAACTTGATAACATAAATTTTTTTGGGAATAATTTAGACAAAAATCGCATGATAT